>JAAYSP010000014.1 GCA_012518355.1 candidate division WS1 bacterium
CATAGATGCCCTGCGGGTTCAGTTCGGTCTGCTCGGTAGCGCCTCCGAGGGCGGGATCAGTGTGGGGATAGGGGTTCCCCGATGAGAAGTTGACGATGGATGAGTCTGCGTACTTCACCGCGACCTGAGAAGGCACAATTGCGTTGAGCAAAATAGTCTTGCCGGGATCGCCTGAGGAGCCGAACTTGAAGCCGAGCATGAAGACCAGGTTCTTGGCTTCGGGGAGCTCCGCCAGTCGCTCGGGGTCGCTCAGATCGCCTGCAAAGCATTCGCAGCCCCAGCTTTCAAAGCGTGCCTTTGCCTCGTTTGCATAGTCGGTGACGAACAGGCCGGACACGATTATTTTCCGGTCCGTCACACCTGCGGCCTTGTCAGCTTTTACCAGGGTCTCGACAAGCTCTGGCCCGACTTTACCGTCTCCTCCGATGACTATAATGTCACCGGATAGCTTGCTCATCATGTTGGTTAGCCCTTCGGTGGGCTCAGTCATGAAGTCACGAAGCTGTTCAGGGTTTTGTACATCGAGAATGCTTTTCATGTTCAGCTGATCCTTTCGTCTCCACGTATATTGCAGGCGGCAGCTCACGCGCCGCCCTGAACTCCTGCCGACTATCGTATAGAGTATAATCCCTCTAACAGGATATGGCAAGACAATTGGGGCACCTTTGCAACTATCTATCAGGCGGATTGCAGCCGCGACATGGTCGGTACCCGGCGGCTTTTGCTGCTGATGGAGTTGCGAACCATATCGCATTTGCCTCATTTATTTGAGCGACAAATCGGCAGTGGGGCAGATGGTAGACGTTCGAGTTCCGACTACCTATGTACTTTCTTGCGCTGGCCGGCACATCGGCAGTGCCAGTTTTCTCGTCCGCCCACAGGCCCCGCCTTGCTTCTCGAGCAGCGGTCTGCAGGTAGGAGAACAGCTCTGCATAGCGGACATCCGGCGGATAGGTGAGTGTACGGGCATATCCCTGAGCTATCAGCTCAGCGTTTACGAAAATATCTCCCACATATACATATCCCAGTAGTCGGCCGTATCGATCACGCTGGCTTATGTCGAACTCTACAGTGATAGTTTTGTCCGCAACCAAACCATGATTGAAAGCACTAGCTTCGCGCCCAAAAAACTCGACTGGTTTCTGGGGATGCTTGGTCTCAGGAGTGTCAACCCCGATGTAGCGCAGCCTATCACCATTCGCAAGAACAATTGTGTCTCCGTCTACAATTCGCCCGCATTTAGTCACAATTGTTCGCGGAATACGGCCGATCATTCTGTGGATAGTCGGATTTTTCCAGAAGCGCGGCCCGGGCAAAGCCTGTAAGTGCAGCGAACCCCGAAACCAATCCAGGTGAATTGTGCGAGATCGGGATGACCATTCCACTGACGCGCCAAAAGCACTGGCCAGAGAGCGCACCGGTGTAAATTCAAGCCCCTCGATACTAATCCTGGGGGTTGACTGCCGGGCAATATGGTGCATTTTGTCTGGTAGCACAGCGATCGGGATGAAACTGACGCCCCCGGCTAACAGACATGGAACCGGGGCGGTCGCCGCAAGGCCATGGACTGGCAACAGTACGATGAGAACCAGTGACAGGGCGATGATTGCACGTGCTGGCATCGTCATTTATCCATTGGCATTGCAGTGACAGCCGATAGCCACCTGGAGCTGTGCCTGATATTCACGACAATCATAACAGGTTTGTTCAGGCGCGCAAAATAGTACTGTGTAGATGCGGCAAAGAGCCCTGGCGGATTGGGAGCTGGCAAGACTATGGAACCAACGAAGCGCCAGCGGTGTATCAGGTAGTGCTCAGACATCGAGCCCCGCCCTGCTATAATATAAGTTATGTTGAGTTGCGTAGGAGTATAGACTACACATGCGCGGCAAGGCCTCTATTGATGTGTAGATGCCCGGCAGATCACAGCCGTCTGGCTCGCTTGCGTAGCACTGTGTGGTTCGCGCGTTCGGCCGCGCCTTGGAGAGGCGATCATACCAGCAACAAGTCGTGGTCGCCTTCAATGTACAACCACAGTGTGAGGCATCACTGGGCCGTGCGTGTGGCGCGTGTAGACGGGGTTGGTGTGTCCGCAGTGTGCGGCTGTTGTACGCGTGCTGCGACATAGTGGCGCAGGCAAACAGTATGGACCAGACCTTGGTATGTGCCAGGATGGGCGTGCTATATACAAGCAGTGCGGTGCCCGGAATGCCCATTTGGTAGCCTATAGCTTGTAGCTTTAGTCTCGCTGAGCTTTGCGGTAGGATATGCTGGGTAGATTGCCTGCAGCCAGAATTTCCTCCATGAAGCTTTCCAATATGAGATTACGCGGTCGTGGCACCTCTGTGCCCCTGGAAACCAAGCGTCTGTTGAAGGTATCTCAGATTGTGTCGCGAGCTCACTGCAGGATCAAGTGATGTGTAGTCGAGATCAGTGACGATCCAACCTGCGAACCCGGCATCCTTGAGAATTGCGGCCAATGGTGCAAAATCTATCGTACCGCAGCCTAACTCGATGAAGCGCCGATCTTCGCCAAGGTCCTTCAAATGCACATACTGCATACGGTCCACATACCGCTCGAAAGTAACCGGCAGATCGAAGTCTCCTAGGGCGAGCTGCGCAGTATCGGGCGTGAACTTGACCACTTCAGGGTCGGTACTGGCCATAAGCGCATGGAACTCATCAGGGTATTCAAAAATTGTACCCCAGTGTTGATGCCATGTACAAACCAGCCC
Organism: candidate division WS1 bacterium; assembly: GCA_012518355.1. GTDB lineage: Bacteria > Armatimonadota > Zipacnadia > Zipacnadales > UBA11051 > UBA11051. The sequence continues at coordinate 2,736 of JAAYSP010000014.1, forward strand.
CGCTGCGACTATCCTCTGCCCCACCGCGTTGGCCAGCGATGCAATTCTGTCAATCGTTTGACCATCGCGTGGCAAATCGCATGAGCCACCGTCAAACATGATATACTCTGTCCCGACGGCAACGGCAAACTCGATCGTACGGTCCACGGTCTTCTGCCACTTGCTCACCTGCGCGTCATCGAGGAAACTGCACGAACAGTACAGTCCCGATATCTCCAGGTTAAGTGTCCGCAAGTAGGCGCGATAGCTTTCAGGGTCTGCGTAGGCGTCTTCCAAAGGAGCCGGAAACCACTCGAAGCCGTCCCAGCCTGTGGCAGATATGTCTTCGAGCGCTGCTGCCACAGGCACCTCGTGCTGGCAGTAAGTCGCCGGATGATAACCAAGTCGGATCATCTCATATCTCCAATTCCTCGCCGGGATTGAGGACCGTACACGCGATTCCGATGTCGTCCAGACTGCGTGCAAATGCGACTGCATCCTGTTTGATGATCTCAAAGGCGCTGTAATGCATGGGCACGACCACATCGGCCTGAAGCATTTCTGCAGCCCTGATCGCGTCTTCGGGCCCCATGGTGAAGTTGTCACCTATCGGCAGGATCGCAGCAGCTAGATCAGCCATTTCACCGATCAGTTCCATGTCGCCGAAAAGCCCGGTGTCGCCGGCATAGTAGATGGTGGCATCATCCATGGTCACCAGGAACCCGCACGGAGGTCCTGTGTATTCGATCAGATCATCGGTGATTACCGCCGAACCGTGGGTCGCCATGGTCAGCTTGACATGACCAAAGTCAAACGCCCTGCCACCGCCGATATGCATCGGTGCAGTCTCGCAGCCCAATCGTGTGCAGTACATAGCCAGTTCGAAGGGTGCGATTATCGGCACCTGTAACCGCTTGGAAATGGCGACTGCATCGCCCAGATGATCAGAGTGTCCATGGCTGGTCAGAATAGCATCAACTTCGATCTCGTCAGGGCTACAGACAGCATCCGGGTTTTCAGCCAGCCAGGGGTCGAAAATGATACTGTGCTGCGGAGTCGTCAGGGTGAAGCAGGCGTGTCCCAACGATTTGAGTTTGAGCATGGGTCTCACGTTCCCTTCTATATACGCAGATACGTTAGGTGCTTTACTCGCTCTCAGGACTGAACAGGCGGCCGTATTCAGTTCGCAGGGTACTTTGCTTCTGAAGATAGCTTTCCCAACCGTCTTCAGCTCGCAACAAATTGAGTTCGGATAGCGCTACCCGTCCGTTCGGCGGCTCGACATCAGGTCGGGTAGAATACGATCCCAGCAGGTGGGAAATAGCTGTCTGCCCCTCCTGCGAAAGCATGTATTCGACCAGTAGCTTAGCAGCGTTAGGGTGAGGGCAGTTGCGAAGGATCGCCACCGGTCCCAGGCAAACCGGCACACCATCTGCAGGCCATACCTCTTGAACCGGCTGCGCTTCGAGATGTTTGTATTGATATACCTTGTAGCCTAAAACACCGCCGCCGACGAGAACCTCTCGATGTACCAAAGCATCAAGTATCTGATCTTCTGACTTGTACAGAATCGGTTTGAGTTCAGCCAGTTGCTCCCAAAACGCGAAGCCATACTTTTCGCGCAGAAAATGGTACTGCGCATAGGCTGAACCGCCGGTATGGGCATCCTTTAGGGCTATTTTGCGCTTCCATTTTTCGTCGAGTAAATCGCGCCAGGTGCGCGGCGCTTCCTGTGCAGTCAATACATCAGGATTATACGCCAGGCATACAGTGACCAACCGTGCACCGGTCCAGTAGCCGGGATCTTTGTATTGGGGCGCAATGGCTTTGCTCTCTGCAGGCTCGTAGCGATACAGTTCGCCTCGTTTGCGCAGCGATATGAAAACGGCCGGATCGAGAACATGGATGGCGTCTGCGGCAGGTCGCCCAGTTCTCAATTCGTCTTCAACTCGGTTGACGATGTCGAACGTGCTCTCGCGGGTTATGCGCACTCGAATATAAGGGTGTTTGCGTTCGAAGAGCGCTGCAAATTCTCGCGCCTGTTCTTCTGGTATCGAAGTGTACCAGTTTACCTCGCCCTCACTGCGAGCAGCCTGGAGTACTTCTTCGGGTGCGTGTGCCTGCCTATGCACCGGACCGTTCTCATCGGTGATCGTGATGATGATATCTTCCGGCCCGTTTGTGCGCGGACAGCCCGCCAGCACCGCCGTTAGCATCAGCAGGACGATACACGCTACGATTTTCTGGACAGTATGAATGGGAATCATCCTGGAGTCCGGATACGAAAATGCATCACTCATCGGGCACGGTTGCGATGTGCTCTAGCGGCTGCTCTTCAGTTAGCCCCGTGATCTCGTAGAAATTGCCGTCGCCCACAGAGTTCGCTGTGAAGTGATGAGCAACCTCCACGAAGGCGCGTTTAGTTGCGTAGACTCTGCAGACCGGCAGAACAGTGCCCAGTTGCTGCTTCAGTAAATCCAGGGTGTCTTCAGGCGTCATATCTGCCATGTAGTCAATCAGAAAAGTGCCTGGACACAGACAGGTATCATCAGCCGACGTGTTCTTTTCAAGCCCCAGACATGATAGTCCTGCTAGGGTCGCACGCAAAACATCATCACGCTCCGGCTCATCAACACCCCAGCCTACAACCACACGCCCAGCTCCGTACTCGTGGATCTCGCCCTCATGTTCGAAAATCGTAGCGATGAAGCTGTCTAGAAAACCGCCCAGTGTCTGCTCATAGTCGGGCGGCTTACGCTCCGGGGGCGCCAACTGCAACACCAGAGTGACTGCCGGTAGCGCCGACATCTGTGGTTTCTCGTCGGCTTGATGCGCAGTCGTCGAACGGAACACTCGTTTGCGCAGCATTGCAGCCATCTGCAATTCCGACAACATGCGTGCCATCGAATCGCTGAGTTTGTGCACTTCGTCTTCACCCCGGCTCACCAGAGGCACAGTCAGGTCGCCGGCAGCAATTCTACTGGCTGCCACAGTCAACCTTTCCAGGGGCCGCACGAGCCGTGCTGACAGATGGGTACTCACCAGTATGCCGACGATTATGAGCAGCACTGCAAGAGAGAAATAGCGAACGGTGATTTCTGATGCCGCGCGACGAGCTATGCTCTTGCGGCAGCCCATCTTCAGCACCTGGGGGTAGCCTTCAAGCTCTGCGGTCAGGGAGATGACACCCTCATCACCGCGAAAGTGTTGGTCACCAGTCAGGTCCAGAAGCTGCTGTCCTACCACGTCAACCGCCGGGTGCTCTTGCTTGCCCTCCTCTGTTCGCCGCAAGATCGCGGGGTCTGCTGCATAGGCCAGTATGCCATCGTGCCCGTCGAGAAGTATGACATATAGCACCTGCACCGAATATACTCGCCCCTGGATCTTGTGATGGACCAGGCGTCGCAGAAGTTGCTGGTAGCTGGACCTATCGGGCGGCTGTCCCAGCGTTTGGTACTGCAACACCATATAGGCGGTCTCCCCCATCGCAAGCCGCACGTGATCGCTGATAACGCTGTTTGTGTGCCTGATGGCCAGATACGTGCCCGATAGCAGGGTTACCACCACCGTGACCGATACCAGGATCGCGATCTTGGTCTTGAGACTTGACGCCCAGGGGCGAGAAACTCGTTCGACGGCCTGCTGCTCCGGTGTTACTGGTGCCTCTTCCATCTGTTGGCGGGCGGTCCGCACTACGATGAGGTAAGCCCCGAATACCAGAACGGCAATGCCGGCGATATGATAGGCGTTCAGCGTCTCCCCCAGCACGATCCAACACACGATGACGGTGACAATTGCCCCCAGAAGCTTTAGCGTTACTGCAACATGTGCGGGAATTTCGCTCAGACCACGATAGTACAACACCATGGAGAGGCTGGTGCTGATCCCGGCCAGTGCTAACACCAACAGCCAACTGTTGACACTCAGTTGCAGAAGCCCCATATACTGGCCGCCACCGAGCGAGATCAAGCCGGTCAACAAGAAACCTACTCCGAAGCGCCACATGGCCACAGTGGAAGGGGTGAACTTGCGCAAGGCACTTTTGCCCAAGATTTCGGCTGCCGCGCGCAGGATACCGGCGCCCAGTGCCAGCGCATCGCCCACCAGGTGTTGCCTGGCGACGCCTATGCCAAATGCGAGTTCGCCAAGCCCGATTAGCAGTGCAGCAGCAACCATCATCAAGACAAGGAAAAAGCGAGCCCAGGTTATCCGTTCGCGAAGGGTGAAGTAGGCCAGAAAAGATACGAAAATAGGGGCGGTTTTGGAGATGGCATTAGCGATACCGGCATGTGAGTAGTCTATGGCGGCCGTAAACAGCAACGCGCCGAAGCCCGAACCAAGCAGGCCTACCAGGAAGAGGGCCACCCAATCACGACGACGTGGCTTGCCTGCCTCAGCCTGCTTGACATCATGCCTACGCCCGAAGGGAAAAAGAAAGGCAGCAGCCAGCAGGTAACGTGATGCCACCACGGTGGCCTGGGATAGGTCTGCCAGCAGAAGCTTGGTGAAGACCGGCGAAAGGCCCTGTAGCAGCACCCCTGCTATCAGAAAGAAATAGGGCGTGAAATGGCTTCGGCGTGTCAGCATTTGCCCGACGCGCCCTTTCTAGTCCTGCGCAAACGGAAATATCAGCCGGGCCTGTTCACCACTGACCCAGCCGTGTCCACCGGCTCCGGTCTGAATCTCTATATACCGGCCCTGAGTCTGAACCAACTTGACTTCTGTCCCTGCTCCTAACCGTGCCAGGGGTTCAAAATGCTGCCCGGGACCACTGTACATTTCCGCATCAGACAGCACAATCGCCTGCCCTCCAGCGTAATCGCGTTGCCATTTGGCATAACTCAATCCCGCACTGATGCAGAAAACTAACAGTGATGCAATCAGCAGCACGCTAACCAAGCGTCTGCGACTGCGTATGCGCCAAATAGCCATCGCGACTGCCAACCAATAGAAGCTCATCGTGATGGCGGCCAGTTCGTTTATCGTTAGCCGCGACAACAGCCAAACCAGCACCATCCTCATCCAGCTCTCCGCCTCCCAACTGGATGGCTGACGTGCTACCTGACTCTCCAGGTTCGCTAAGTTGTGGATGATATCGCGGTCGCGTGGTGCTAGCAGTAGCGCTCGACGGTAGTTCAGCATCCCTGCCCCCAGGTCACCGTTCTGAGCATACGCATTCCCCAGATTGTAGTAGACTACCGCAGAGTGCGCTCCGCCAGCGAGCATGGTTTCATAGATTTGTGCCGCAGCCTGATAGTCACCGGCCAGGTACAACTCGTTTGCCTGTGCGAACTCATCAGTGGATTGTGTCAGTTGTCCCGTCTCCGTGTCAGCCCATCCCCAGCCTGTCAGAAGGAGAGCGACAGCGATCCCGAGGTAGCACATGTCAGCCCCTCCTCGGTCGCACGGTTTGCAGGCGCCGTAGCACCTGCACCGTCTCTGCCAGCATCTCGTTATGTTCGGTTGGACTGCCTACAGCAAAGCGCCCTCGGTCACACTTTTCCAGCAAATGCTGCACGCGACCGACAAGTTCGTCGTCTACCTGTTGTGAGCGTAGGGCGGCTAAAGCCTCCTGGGTGGATATGTCGGCTGCCTGAAGCCCGAACTTGTGGGCGATGAAGTCAGTGACCCCGTGAGCGGCTGACGCACAAAACGCACTGCTGTCACCGCGCTTGATAGCTGCGCGAGCCTCGGCCAGGTGCTGTTGAGCCATGCGTGGTGCCTGCAGCGATCGAGCCAGTACAGGGTCAGAAAGCAGTGCGCTGCGACGGTGGGACATGTATGCTGACAGGAGCAACAGTAGCAACGGGATCGCTTGCACCCACCAAAACCAATTGGCCGTAAACAGTGGAGTGCTGCCTACTCTGTCCGGTCTGCCCAGTTTGATTTGCCGCATCTGGTCATCAGGCTGCTCAGGGGGCTCCTCTACAGCTATACCGGGTTCTATATGTATGATCACTGAATCGGTGCTGGCTGTGTCATATCGGCCCCGCTGGGGGTCGAAATACACCACATCGAGTGGCGGTATGTTCAGCGTGCCGGACTGTTTGGCCAGCGCCAGAAAGTCAAAGCGAGCCTCACCCCCAACAGCATCAGAGGCACCACCATAGCCCACCTGAACATCCCGGTCCTCTCTGGATTTGTAGATGTTCACCCAGTCGGGAACTCGCGGTGTAGGCGCGCCGAGTGAGTGCACGTTACCCGTCCCACGGATTGTCAGAGAGAGCGTGAAGGTTTCGCCAGATTTAACCGCATCTCGATCGGATGTCAGGTGTGCAGTGAATCGTCCAACCGCGCCTTCAAAATGCGCGTCTGGCGGAGGCTGAGGCAGAGGTCGAACCTGCAAACGCACGCTGTTGGTGTGGCGTTCATCGGATTGACCGTATGGGGACAAACTGGTTATGACCCGCACCGGCTGAATTTCGAGTTCCCCGGCTGCAGTGGGAAACAGCGCCCAGCGTCTCTTCTGTACCAGGTACTCCCGTCCTCCTACTATCTGGGAGCTGTTGGGCGGTGCGGGGAGCTCCTTGACCACGCAATCCTCCGCACTTGGTGGTTCATATCTGGTATCCCCATACAGACTCTCCGACTGATAATAAAAGCCAAACGTTAGTACTACCTGCTGATCCACGTAAGGCTTTTCAGGCTCCGCAGACAGTCGTAAGTCGATAGCCTGTTTTGGGGTATAGTCTCCTTCATCACGTATAGGCGGGGGCACGTCTGCCTCGTGCCCGGGCGGTGTGAACGGCGATCGTGGCGACGATCCCGCACCGGGCGTCACTGTGACTTTCACTTTGGCACTTCGGTACGTTTTGCCTGCCACCTGCACAGTAGCGGGCGAAAAAATGAAATCCCCGGATTTGGAGGCGCGCAGAGTGTAGCTGTAAGTGCGTTCAGATTGGGTGCCCCCACTGCCCATCGAGAGGCCCTGGCGAGTGCTTGTGGTGAGTGTATCGAAGCCATCAAAATCGGGCAGTGACGGCTCAGCCTGTGTGGTCAAAGCCGACGTACCACGGATTGTCACCGTGATCTCATAAGTCAGCATCTCTCCTACTGATACTGTACGAGGCTGTGCAGTGGCGACGATATCTACTTGCGCCCAGGCTGGCATTGTAAGTGCCACCAGTGCGACCAGGATAGTCACAAAGTATATTCTGGTCACATCTTACCAGTCCTTGTCGAAAGGAATTGTCCGCACGGGTTCGGGTGGTTTGCGCAACTCTTTCTGAAGGTCCCTGTCCTGTTGTGAGAGTGCCTTCAAGAGACGTTCAGCCTCTTTCTGGGTCAGTTCCTGCTGATCACGCTGCGGTTGCTGATCGGCGTCACCAGGCCGATCTTCTTGCGGTTGCTCCTGTGGTTTTTCGCGTTCATCGCTGTCTTGCTTGTCGTCATCGGGCTTCTGCTCTTGTTGCTTTTGCTCCTCCTGCCCTTGCTCGTGCTGTTGTTGCTGCTGTTGGGCCAACTCCAGGTTCCATTTAGCGTTTACGTCACCAGGATTCAAGTACAGAGTACGCTTGTAGTGCTCGATGGCCTTCTCACTGTCACCCTGTCCGAGATAAGCGTTACCGGTGTTGAACTCGGATCTCTCCTGCAAGTCGCCACTGGTGCGTCTTGCCACATCCTGAAAAGTACTGATGGCGTCCTGTGATTGCTCAGCCATGTACTGGGCAGTGCCGCGGTTGAAGTGGGGTTCAGATCGGCCAGTGTATTTCTCAGCGGCCTGGTTGTACGCATCTGCAGCTTCAGCATACTGCTTTTGTTTGAACAGTTGATCGCCTTTCATCCACGGATTTCTGGCGGTGCAACCGCCAAGCAGCACTATAAAGAACGCCACAAATATGAGGCGCGAGACTGTACGATTATGCATCTGGCAGACCCCATCGTTTCGAGATTGGCCGCTGCTCGGCAATCAGAGACTCGGCAATCAGAAGCAGTATCGCCAACAACAGCGGCCAGTGGAAACGCTCGGCATAGTCGGCGTAGACATAAGTGCCGACCTGCACGCCTTCGAGGCTGTCGATCCGGCCGGATATGAGCGCAACTGCCCCCGATTCGGTGAGCCTGCGATAGACACCGTTGCCGGCACGTGCGATCTGCTTCAGCTCGTCCTCGTACAGCTTAGTGATGACTACCTCACCGTCTCTGTCGCGCTTGAAGTCGGTAACTGTGCCATCGGGTGCCACTAACGGTATCGCGTCACCTTCGGCAGTGCCAACTCCTAGTACCATGATAGTCGCACCAGTCTCTCGGTTGATCTCGTTGGCCCGCTCGAGAGCTCCTGTACTGTGATCTTCGCCATCACTGACTAACACCAGGGCCCGGTATTTGCCTGCCGCTTCACCCAGCATCTGTTCGCCGATGGTCAGAGCCTGGCCTATGGCAGTTCCCGGCTGCGGGGTCGAGTCCATGTCCACAGCCTCCAGAAACATCAACGCTGCATCATGGTCACTCGTCAGCGGGCAGTATCGGAAGGCGTTGCCTGCGAACAGCACCAGACCTACCCGGTCGCTACCCAATCTCCCGATGATTTCCGTAATCGCTTGTTTGGCTGCACTCATACGACTGGGTTTGACGTCACGGGCGGCCATACTCAGGCTGGTGTCCAGGACGATGACGATTTCTACGCCCTCGCGCCGTGCGCGCTCTCTTCTGGCTCCTATCAGAGGCTGAGCAAGAGCCACGATGAGCATGGTTGTGGCTACCATGAGCAGCAGGAACTTGAAATTTCGACGACGCAACACTGAAGCCATTGCGGTACGCTCAGCAGTCAGCTCCGGAAAAATCAACTGCAGCGCCCGCCGTCGCTGGCGCATGGCCCACAGGTGCAGTATCAAGAGCACCGGCAGCAGCCACAGGTAGACAAGCGCCGATGGATTGCCCCACTGGAAAAAATCAGTCATGCAACTTTATGGTGCCTTTCTCAGCCAGGTGGCGCCGAACACAAACTGAGCAAGCAGTATCACCAGGCCGGGCCATACAAAGCGACCATAAAACTGCTTGTATTCGGTCTCACTTGGGCCCTTAAACTCAGACTTCTCCATGCGATCGATATCATCGTAAATCTTGCGCAATGTGTCAGCATCGCTAGCCAGGAAGTAGTGCCCCGCTTCTGCAGCGATCTTTTTCAGTGTCTCTTCATCTAGATCAGCTCGTGGCCCTCCACTGGCGATGGCGGTGAACGCATCAGCCTGCTCTTTTCGTCCCACTCCTATAGCATATATCTTGATGCCCAGAGAGGCAGCGATGCGCGCGGCGGTCACCGGCTCGATCTCACCGGCGTTGTTTGCGCCATCTGTAAGTAGGATTATGACCTTGCTCTTGGCATCGGAGGCAGCCAGTCTATTCGCGGCAGTAGCGATCGCCATGCCGATGGCGGTCCCGTCAGGCAGCATTCCGATATGCACATCGTCGAGCAGTTGCGTGAGAAGGGTATGGTCTGCCGTCAGTGGGGCTTGTGTGAAAGCCTGATGTGCGAACACTACAAGTCCCAGCCGGTTTTGTCCCGCACGAGCTATGAAGTCACTGATGACCAGCCTGGCTACCTCGAACCGGCTCTGTGCCCCCATGTCAACCGATCTCATGCTCCCCGATATGTCCAGAGCAAGGATGATGTCTATACCCGCTCCGCCGGTGCGTTTGACCCCCACCGGGACCTGAGGCCCCGCCAGGCCGATGATCAGCAGCATAAGCGCCACTGTTCGTAGCACTGGCAGTTTGCGTGCAAACCAGACGCGAGGGCTTCGGGCTGCACCAGTCAGCAGGCCAACATCGGAGTACACCACTCTGCCGCTGCCCTGGCGCAGAGGCCGAACCTGCCGCAGCCCTATATAGATTGCGACTGGAAGCCCCAGCAGTACCCATGGGAAGGCAAAGCTCATGCGGCTGCCCCCTCGTCGGGCTCGGTGCCCTGGGCGGCGTCCGGTTTAGGCTCCACCGGTGCCTCACGCTCGAGCAGCCGGACTGCGAGATCCAGGTCGCCATAGGCAACACCATCATCTGGTGTCCATTTGGCGAATTTGACCAGATCGCCACGCCGAAGCAGCTCGATGTACTGTTCCTGCCAGTCAGCCTGGAGGTCACTGTTTCTCAGATCATAGCGAATTAGGCCGGTAGTCAGCTCCATAGCGCGTATATCAATGCGGTACTCGAGCCACCGCCGCATGATATCACTCAGCTCCGAGTAAAACGCCTTCAATTGACCGCTACCGATGAGACTGCTATCACCAAGCTTCTGCAGTGCCAGACATGCTGCCTCGTGAGGCGTTAACGGGATCTCGACCGCACCTTGCGCAGAACGCTTCCGTCTTGCCCAGAGCCATGCTGTCACCACCACGACCACAAGCACGGCCAGAGCAATGCCAAGCGGCTTCAGCCACGAATGCCACCACGGGGCAAAAAACAACGGACCATAGATGGGCTTGGGGTCAGCACCCTGAGGCGGTAGTACACTCTCCACCGTGATCTTGACTGGAGGGGCCAGATATTTGTCGGTACGCAACTGGCCATCCACAGTTCGCTCAGCCTGCACCTCGAAATCAGCTATCTGCTTTTCCCCTACCGTAAAAGTGACGAGTTGGTAGCGGATTTCTATCTGCTGGGTACCGTCCGGCAGTGTGGTTGTCTCTTCCTGGTAATCGCGGACTTCAAAGCCGGGGAACTCAGCATCAGCGCCGGGGAGCACGGGGCGACTATCGGCAGGCAGTTGCACTGTCGCTGTATACCAGAAAAGATCGCCCACGGTCAGATGCGTGGCATCAGCAGAGGCTTTTATGCCTCCGAGAGATGCACTGTCAGCGTATGCGCTTGCACAAAACATCGCCACCGTCGTGACGCATACCACTACTACTAGGTTTGATATCTCGCACCTGGTCATCGTCTCTTCCGTGCGCGTCTATCGAAAAATTCCATGAGGGGGCTGACCGGTGACTCTCCGGCATAGATCGAGATGTAGTCACCGCCCGCAGAATTGATGTCCGCGGCGCGTTGTTCGGCGGCGGCTTGCTGGTTGCCTGCAAAACTCCTGACAAACCGGCTGTAGCTGAGATCAGCAAGAACACGCTTGCCCGTTTCTGCATCCTCTAACTCGACAAGTCCGGTTGCGGGCAGTGAGCGTTCTGTACGATCAGGCACCTCTATGGCCACCACGTCATGACGACGGGCCAGTGTAGCCAGAGGTTTCAGATAGTTGTCATCCTGAAAATCACTTATGACGAATATGATTGCTCTGCGCGTCAGAATGCGGCCCGTGTACTCCAGTGCACGAGCGATGTCGGTAGTAACTGCCTGTGGCTGGAAGAAGAGTATGTTGCGGATCAGCTGTAGTACCTGTCTCCTGCCCTTCTTCGGAGGCTGATACAGTTCAGCATCCTCCGTGAACATCACTGCGCCGACTTTATCCTGATTGCGGATGGCAGAGAAGGCCAAAGTCGCGGCGATCTCGGCCATCGTCTCCGCTTTAGTTTCAACTGCGGTGCCGTAGTGCACGCTGGCCGACGCGTCCACGACGAGCATGACAGTCAGTTCGCGCTCTTCCACGAATTGCTTGACATGCAGGCTTCCGGCCCTGGCTGATACTCGCCAGTCTATGGTGCGAACATCGTCACCTGGATGGTATTGCCTGACCTCTGCAAACTCCACGCCCCGGCCACGGAAAGCGCTCTCGTATTGACCTGCGAACATATCGTTGGCCAGGTGATCCGAGTAGATCTCGATGCGGCGAATTCTGCGCATCAGTTCCTCAGGGGTCAGCAACTCGACAACCTCGATCTGTTGTGCGTTGGCGTAAATTCGTGGGACATAGCTCAGGGAATCTCCACGCCGCGGAATATAGTCTGCACTATGTCGTCACTGGTGATTTCTTGTGCTTCGGCCTCATAAGAGCAGATGACACGGTGGCGCAGCACATCCATGCCCACTGCTAACACATCATCAGGCGTCACATAGCCCCGATGCTGCGTGAAGGCGTGGGCTTTCGCGCCCAAAGTCAGATAGATGGAGGCACGTGGCGAGGCACCGTACTCGATGAGCGGAGCCAACGCATCGAGATCGTACTGAGCCGGTTCACGGGTGGCGAACACCAGGTCAACTATATAGCGTTGCACCTTCTCGTCCACATAGACGGCGTTTACCAGTTCACGAGCGCGTAGCACCTGCTCGACGCTACATACATCCCGGGCCACGATCTGTTCTCCCGTAGTCCAGCGCTGGAGGATGTGGAGTTCTTCTTCCTTCGACGGATACGTGATTTTGATCTTGAACATGAACCGATCCACTTGCGCTTCCGGCAAGGGGTAGGTCCCCTCCTGTTCGATGGGGTTCTGCGTAGCCAGCACCAAAAATGGCTTTGGCAAGGGATAGGTCTGCTCGCCGATGGTGACCTGCCGTTCCTGCATCGCTTCCAGAAGGGCACTCTGGACCTTCGCCGGCGCACGGTTTATCTCATCAGCAAGCACGAAATTGGCGAAGATGGGCCCAAGTTTCGCGTAGAATTCGTGCTCTTTTTCGTTGTATATCATCGTGCCAGTGATATCTCCGGGGAGCAGGTCCGGAGTGAACTGTATGCGCTGGAAGGCGCCGCCGATGCACTGTGTCAGCGCACATGCCGTCATGGTTTTCGCCAGTCCTGGCACGCCCTCCAGCAATGCGTGCCCATCGGCGAGCAATGCCACCAGCAGGCCCTCAATCAGTTCAGGCTGGCCCACGATCAGCCTGCCCATTTCCTGCCTGATGTCATCCAAAAAGCGCGATTCCTGTTCGATTTGTCTGGTTAGTTCTGTGATTGTCTCTTCCACCGGGTTCATCACCTGCACAGTCTATTTCGGCAGACAGTCTGTTTCAACGGTCGGGTGGCCATATACACGCCCAGCAGGGTAACTGTACATCCGACCACGAAGCTCGGGCCTATCGGCTCACACAGCAGCAGCCATCCGAGTATAACACTAACCAACGGCGCGATGTACTGTGACGGACCGAGTGCGGAGCTGTCCACCAGTTCTAATGCCTTATACCACAACCCCATGGCAATCGCCGTCGGGCCAATGGCCATGTACGCTACCGCCAGCAGCTCCAGACCGGTCAGTGGTCTGACGCCCCCCTGCAACACAGCCAGGACTGCCAGCATGAGACCACCGCCCAGGATGCACCAGGCGGATGCTACCTCTCCGCCCAATCTGCGCACAAGGCCCTTGCCGAACGCAGTGTAGGCTGCCCAACAAACTGCTCCGCCAAGAGCTGCCATGCCACCTAGAAGGTTGTTGCTGGGTGGCAGAGGTTGCTCCGGCGCGGCAGAAAATATCACAATGCCACAGCCAACAAGCCCTATCCACAGTCCGCTAAATCGCAGCCAATTCATCCGTTCGCCTATGAGTAGAGCGAACAGGGCTATAAATATGGCGTTAGAATTGACAATCAGTGAACTGTTGATGGATGTGGTGTACTGGGCGGATATGAACACAAAGACTCCTAGCCCGAACGGTCCGACTGCGGCCAGCGCCAGTATCGGCCAGGTGAACGAGCGGGCTGCAAGGACTTTTTCAGTCCCCAACTGCACCCAAACCCACCCCAAGGCAAACAGGCCACCCACCCCGAAACGCAGAGCTGCCATGTAGTAGGGGTCCAACTGGCGAACATCAACCAGATAGCGGGCGACCACGAACACTGTGCCCCACAAAAAGCTGGCAGTCAGACCGTACGCAAGGCCACGCAGGTGCGAAGACATGGTATTTTCCCGTGATTCGCTTCGCGGCATCTGCTTCAGTTCGGGCGTAACTGCGAGACGGTCTTTTCGTCAAGTTTGCTGACAAGTTCCGTCGTCAATTCCACCATTTGCCGGTACGAATTGAGTGATATGATTCCACTATGCGCGTGAATATGACGTGCCGGTATGCCCAACACCAGACTGGGTACTCCGCTGGCGTGGAGATGAATGCGTCCAGCATCCGTGCCACCACGGTCAAGTACGGACATCTGACACTCCAGGCCCATCTCTGCACACAAATCGATGGCCATATCGCGCAGTCGCAGGTTCGGGATGGCGCTGCCATCCATCACGTATACGGTAGGGCCGCCATCCAGTTTTACATCCGAAACGGCATCATCTATACCTGGAACATCACCGCACACTGCCACTTCCAGCACTATGGCCACATCGGGCGCGACCGTCTGTACTGAGGTCTGGGCACCACGCAGCCCCACTTCCTCCTGAACGGTGCCAACGCCGTACACACGGTTGGCGTGACCGCGAGCAGACAGTGCTCTGAGTGTCTCCATCATAATTGCCACTCCGGCACGGTCATCCCAGGCTTTGCCCATCAGCAAGTCGGGATTGGCCATCGGCCTGCACGCACTGACCGGTACTACCGGATCGCCCAGTCGTATACCGAATTCAGTTGTCGCCTGCTGTTTGTCTTTGGCGCCTACATCGAGATATAGGTCGTCCTTCTTGATGACCTTGGCTCGCTCTTCCTCGGTCACTATGTGGCCAGGTTTGACGCCGATTATGCCGAAAATCGAACCTTTTGTCGTCAGTATTTTCATCTGTTGTGCCGGCAACACATGGTCGCGCCAGCCTCCCAGAGGTGTAAGTCGGACAAATCCTTTGTCGTCTATGTACCTGACCACAAACCCAACTTCGTCGGTGTGGGCAGCCAGCATCACTCTCGGACGCTCTGCGCCGCCCTTCAATTCGCAGATAACGCTACCGAGGTTGTCGTAGGATACGACGCAAATGTCGCTCAATTGTTCGCCTACGAAACGCCCAACCTCGACTTCGTAGCCTGAAGGGCCATCTAACTCGCTTAGGGTGCGGAGAAGCTCTTGCGATTTCTGGCGGTCCTGTGACATGGTTTGTCTCCTTTTGCGCCTCAGTGGTTTGTGCCGCTCTTGCGAGCCTTTCTCTGCTGCCAGAGCACCCTCAACTCCTGCCATAGTCCGGTGTGATATTTGCCGTACACCACGCCGGGAACATACAGGCAGACAAAGAAAAAAAGATACAGAGAGGCCCACAGCGGATCTGCAGGGTGGGGCATGACGAAGCTTGCGGCAAGCGAACCCGCCAGCCTCAGAGACACCACCGCCCAAAGAGTTGGGAGATAACATCCGGCAAGTTCCACTGCAAGTTGGCGGCCTGTGAAATACTTGGGGAGCACCAGAAGCAGGCTCAGCAACGAGGCCACTGCATAGGCCCCTGCAGCCGCTGCGGCGATATGCTCGATGGGTGCCTGTTGCCGCACCAGCCAGTAAGATACTGCTCCCAGCGCCAGGCCGGACAGACCTCGCGTAATGATCACTGCTAGTTCGCGATTGGTGGCTATCAGGACGCTGTTTGTCGCCAATGGGAGAGCCAGGAAGATGCCACCCCAGGCTAGTATCTGCCCAGCTTTGGTCGAATTCACAAATTCGGGCACTATCCAGACGATCAAGAGCGGCAGGAGGATGTGGGCACTGCCGGCTAGCAAAGGCATGACCGCAGCGGAAACTTGCGTGGGCAGTTGGACATGCCGACGCATGTTGCGAAGATCTCCTGAAGCACCCCATGCTTCTATGATCTTCGGCCAGATGACAAAGCCGGCCGCTTCTGGCAACGTAAACATGTAACCAGCCATCTGCATTCCGACACTGTAGAGCCCGATGCGATAGGCCTCGTAGTATCGGATGATCACAGCCCCGTCTACGGTACGCAGCAGGGTGTCGGTGAAGGTGATGGCCAGGATCAATAGGCCGGTCTTAAAAAGCCGCACAGCGTCGGCAGAGTACCAGTTCGGACGAATGCGAACGCCTGAGTAGAGGTGCAGGATGATCAAGTCCAGCAGCCACGCAGCCAGCATTCCGAGCATGGCGCCTAGAAAACCCCAGCGATAGGCCCCGTATATGGTGAGACCGAAAGCTGCCGCAGCATCAATAGCCGTCAAATACGAAAGCAGCCGGAAATTACCCCAGGACCTAAGTACGCAGCGGTAGAGGTTATAAGTCTGACTTGCCAGGAGCCAGCCTGCGCCGATGACCAACGCCAATGCAGTGGGGCGCTCTTCGGTTGGTTCAGATATGCCCCATATGCACATCCCCAGGGCTGCCAACGCCGTGAGAGCCACAACCCATGTCATGCCTGACGCCTCTATCGCTTCGGCCTCACTGTCGTCTCCAGCGCCGATTTTCAGAGGGAGTTCCTTACTCAAGCCATGTAAAATACCAAGGTGCGCATTGCTCGTGTAGCGGTTTATCACGTGGACCGATTGCATGAGCCCCCGGCCCATCACGCCAACATACCGCATCACCACTATACCGCGGATAACCCCGAGGACAACAGCAAAATATGTGCTGCCGGCCATAAAAAATACGGCGGCCGAGGCACGCATAAGCCCTCGTCGCCGTCCCGACAACTTCATATCAGCGTCAGGCACTACTTCTTTGCACCGCCTCGGCCCATGAGGATCATGCCCCTGCAAGCTGTTGATACTGGTCAGAACGCGCCCACCATTTTAGCATAAGAATACGATAGGCGCCATACGGTCCGTTGCGCAGTGGGCACTCTTTAGGGTCAATTGCGGCTAATTGGCGAGGATCTTTACCATCGTATTGTGCCATGAAATCGGCCAGACTCAGAGTGGCTGCTATGTCGGAGTCGCGTGCGGTCCCTCTGGCGATGGCCAGACATGCCGCATCTATATCACCACAAGCCAAGAGCCCTCCCCGATCGGCTGATAATGCTGCCCGCTGGTCCCATGCGTGAGCCACCTTGCGGGTCATGATCATCTCATCACGCGATACGCCTACGTCCCAACCCAGCGTCGTGGTCACCAGCAAATCCGTCAGCGCCTCTTCCACATCCGTCTGGCTGGCCGGACTGCGCTGCAAGCAGACTGTGGCTACCTGGCGACACAGCTGGTCATGGAGTGCCAGGTGGGCCATCGTACGGCCGAGAACAAAGTGGAGAGTAGCATCAGGTAGAGCGTTGATCATGCCGGCAGTTATGGCAACCATGGTCGGATCTCCGCCGATGATCGTGGGGATCATACGACGCTCAGGTGCGAAGTACAAGCTTGGATGCTCGATACCGAAAAACTCTACTATTTCAGCTGTCACCTCGTACTCCTGGGCCCATCGCTCCTTGTCCAAATGTGCGCAGCTGACAAGTGCACGTTCCCAGGCATCATAGTCCATGGACATGTCTTGCAGCTTCTCGACCATGTCGCTTATACCGGGGCGGGCCAGCAGGTGGTGGCGGAATTCGTAATCCTGCTCGAATGCCCAAGCCACTCTGGCATCGATTTCTCCATCGGGTGACGTCTGTTGTACTGCGGGCGGCTCAGCGGTAGAGACAGTTTCAGATTGACTCTCGTCCTCGTCGTATTCCTCTTCGTTTTCCTCGTCGTTTGCGCCTATGTCCGACAACATGTTACTGTTCACCGGCTGGCGGGTGCCTACAAAAGGGTCAGGTGCAATGTCATGCAGACGTTCCAACCGTTCAGCACCGGTTGGATCGACCCGACGGAGTGCTTCCCACGCGCTTTCATCATCTCTGTCGCTTTGGATTATCGCCTGATATTCCCTGGACGCTCGTGCATTTTCGTCCGCACCTTCGTACAGTTCGCCCAGAAAGCGACGCACTTCTAGATAAGCCGGGTCGTTCTCCAGGGCATCTGTGGCATGCTGCACGGCTTCCTCAACACGCCCTCGACTGGCCGCCTCTCGCGCCTTTCGCAACGACAACTCAGCAGCCTTACGTTCGACTGGCAGGTCCTCGTCAAAGCCAATGTCTTCCGGCATAGATGGCTCCCTCCAGTGCACTGCTACATGATGTGAACAGTTGCCGCAACCGAAACATAGCCTACAACTAAATACTTCGCGTCCAACGTTGAGATTCCTGCCTTCGAGCTCACTATTTATGTAAACTCCCGTGATCCATCCAGATGCGTTGATGAGTAGGGGGAGGCCTTGCAATACAGGTCGCGGTAGTGTATACTGCCAGTGAAGTTTCATCTCAGTCGCCATTTGCTGGGAGTGGGTGATGAATGTCCCACTCCCAGTGCTTTGAAAAGCATGGCCTTAGGCGAATAGTAGTGACGTCAGTAGGTACTGGACAATTGAAAGTGAAAGAAAAGCATCCGGTCGTATTGGAAGTCGAGAGCGAGATAGAGCGGACTTTGGCCAGTCATGGTTATGAACTGGTACACATCACCTATGGCGGCCGCGGTCGCGCTCGCACTCTTACGGTTTACATAGACAAGCAAGGTGGCGTAAGTGCATCTGATTGCCACGGTATGGCGGCGCAGATTTCGGTACTGCTCGACATAATGGACCCGATTCCCGAAAGCTACAACCTGATCGTATCCTCACCCGGAGTTGAACGGCCTCTGGTAAACGAAGGCGACTTTAGTCGTTTCGCAGGTAGATCTGCGGCGATTACCTTCACGAACTCCGAAGGCCGACAGACACGTGAGGGGAGCCTACTGGGCGTAGACGGCAGCCACGTGCTGCTCGAAACTGAGCAGGAGGTTCTACGGATCTGTACGGAGGCAATTGACAAAGCCCACTTGCTATATGATGGAGATCTCGATGTCGACCGGTAGAACGGCCGATACGTACTCTTCCAGGAGTTGACAGTGCGATGAATGGCGAATTCATTGACGCGCTGCAGCAGTTGCAGAAAGAAAAAGATATCCCTATGGAAGCCCTGGTCGACACCATAGAAGCGGCCATGGCTCTAGCTTACCGTAAGCACTTCGGTGTAGAAGAAGAAGTTAGGGTAGAAATTGATACAGCTGAGCGGACTGTGCGCATGTTCGCTCGCCGCCCGATCCTTCCTGCGTCGGCAGAGACTCTCGATGCCGCCGCCATTGAAGAACTGAAGGCTAGCGGCACAGTACAGTATGAAGAACACGAACTGGACACGGAGAAATTTGGCCGAATAGCAGCGCAGACCGCCAAACAGGTGGTCATGCAAAGAATCCGTGAGGCTGAACGTGAGATCGTTTTCACCGAATTTAGCCATCGAGTGGGCGAGGTAGTAACTGGCGAAGTGCAACGGCGCGACGCGCGCAGTGCGATTATCGCACTCGGTAAGATTGAAACCATACTTCCCTCTTATGAACAGATACCGAGCGAACCATATCGCTTTGGTGACCGCCTGAAACTGTACATCCTGGAGGTACGTAGGACCACAAAGAATCCGCAAATCATCGTTTCGCGTACTCATCCGGCTCTGGTAACCAAGCTATTCGAGCTGGAAGTGCCCGAAGTTTACGATGGTATCGTCGAGATAAAGGCAGTGGCACGAGAGCCGGGTGCCAGATCGAAAGTGGCTGTCATGTCACACGACCCACAAGTGGACCCGGTAGGCGCCTGCGTCGGGCACCGTGGCACCCGTGTACATGCTATAGTTGACGAACTGCGTGGAGAGAAGATAGACATCGTCCGATATAGTGACGACATGTCCGAGTATCTCAGAAGTTCGCTTTCACCCGCCAAGGTCAGCAAGGTAATGCTGGACCAGCCCAATGCATCAGCGCTGGTTATCGCACCAGATGATCAACTGTCGCTTGCCATCGGCCGACGCGGTCAAAATGTCCGTCTGGCAGCCCAACTCACTGGCTGGCGTGTAGATATCCGTAGTCAGAGCGAATATGCACAAGCGGGCTTACAGGAGCTTGCTGAGCAGCCTGAAGATGAGGACCAGGACGAGAAAGAAGGCCGTATTCGTATTTACGAATTGGCCAAGAGTCTTGGGGTAGAAAACAAAGATCTAATAGAAATACTGCAAGAAGAAGGCATTGAAGTGACCAGCCACGCCAGTACTATCTCCCAGGAGGAAGCCGCCATGGTCGAGCAACTGCTCACTGGCGGTGAGGGCACCCTTGAGGCAATGGAAGACGGTGCTTTGGATCTTGATTTAGATCTGGAACTGGACCTGGATAAATTGGATGGGCTGGAGCTTGAGTAAGATTAGAGGTGTGTAGTCTTGGCCAAAGTCCGGGTCTTTGCTCTGGCAAAGGAACTAGGTCTAAAAAGCAGCTCGCTCATCAAAGCACTCAATCATATGGGAGTGCCTAACCTCACCCCTGCCTCGGCTATAGACGGAGAAACGGCAGTAGCTGTCCGCGAATTGCTGATGGAACAGTTGGCTAAGGCGCGGGAGCGGGCAAAAGAAGCAGAACAACCGGAAGCACCCGTGGCTGAAACAGTCAGTGAGCCCCAGCAAGCACCGGTAGCGCCGCCTGTCGAGGCCGATGTTGCTCAGCAGCAGGAGGTTGCAGCAGCCGTTCCTGAGCCTGATGACGAGAGCGAAATCAAGGAACGCGAGCAAGAGCTTGCGATGCTAGAACGGCAGATAGCCGGCCATGGCTTTGGGCCTAGCCACCCCGCGGCCTACAGCAGCATCGAGGATCTCGAGCAGCGCATAGCTCAGGTTGAAGCCACGGCGGATGCCGAGCCACGCCCCGATGCAGTGTTGCCCTTGCCCGAACTGGCCAAACGACACAGCGGACCTCGACCTGAGACCGCTACCGAGGTCCCCGCAGTCGTCACTGTACTCGGCCACGTGGACCACGGAAAGACCAGTCTACTCGACGCACTGCGCAACACCCGGGTGGTCGCCGGCGAAAGTGGTGGCATCACCCAACACATCGGTGCCTCTGAGCTGGAAGTGAACGGCAAGCGGATTGTGTTCATAGACACCCCCGGCCACCAGGCTTTCACAGCCATTCGCGCCCGTGGTGCGCAAATAACCGACGTCGCAGTGCTCATCGTTGCCGCCGATGACGGCATCATGCCGCAAACGGTGGAAGCCATCAACCATGCCAAGGCTGCTGACGTCCCGATTATCGTGGCCATCAACAAGTGCGATCTGCCCACTGCGAATCCTGAGCGCGTCAAGCAGCAATTGCTGGAACACGAACTGGTACCCGAAGAGTGGGGTGGCGAAACCATTGTCGTGGAGATATCCGCCACGACCGGCCAGGGCCTGGACGATCTGGTCGAGATGCTGCTGCTGGTTGGAGAGGTCCAGGAGCTGTGGGCCGACCCCACTGCCGATTTTGTCGGTGTAGTCATCGAGGCAGGTGTCGCCACAAGTGAAGGCGCAGTCTGCACTCTGCTTACCCGTAACGGTACCCTCCGCGTTGGCGACAGCCTGGTCGCCGGTTCCCATTTTGGACGCGTCCGGCGCCTGCGTGACTGGACCGGCAAGTCCGTCAAAGAGATGGACCCGGGCCGTCCCGTAGAGGTCATCGGTCTGTCGGGAACGCCCGATGCGGGTGAGATCGTGACACGTGCTGCAGGCCCCAAGGAGGCCCGTGAAATTGCCTCTGCTCGTGAAGAGCAAGCTCGCCAGCATGATATCGAAGCCTCACGGGCCGCAGCGTTGCGTGAGCTGTTCGCTGGTATGCGTTCAGGCGAGGTCGAACAACTCAGTGTTATCATCAAGGCCGATGTGTACGGCTCAGCCCAGGCGCTGGAAGCCAACCTCATGGATTTGGACAGCCGCCTGGATGAAGTAGACATAGAAGTAATTCATGTTGGAGTAGGCCCCGTGACCGAGTCCGATGTCATGTTAGCCCGTGCTTCAGAGGCGATTATTCTGGCCTTCAGAGTGGACTATGCACCAGCAGTGAGCCAGACCGCTGAAGTCGAAGGCGTCGAGATTCGGCCCTACCAGATCATCTATGAAGTGCTCGATGATATCGTGGCAGCAGTTAGCGGCATGCTCAAACCGGTTGTCGAAACCAGACCCATCGGCAAAGCGGAGGTTTTGCAGATCTTCCGCAGCTCTCGCGCGGGCGTAGTCGCTGGTTGTCGCGTTGTAGAGGGAAGATTGCAGCGTAACGCCAAGATCAACGTCGTTCGCAACGGCGAATCAGTCCACCAGGGGACGCTAAATTCCCTGCGCCGATTTGAACAGGACGTGTCACAGGTTGAGGCGCCGGCAGAGTGCGGAGTAGCAACCGAAGGATATCGTGGCTGGCAAGTTGGCGACATAATCGAGGCGACTATTGAGGTTGAGATGGAGCGCAGAGTTTCGCTGACCGGAGAGATGAAGGTCCAACGCGATCACGGATAGATTCACATGCCCGCGATAGTCGGCTTGCTCACTTTGGATTTGTACATTCCGGACGCAAGATCACTGAAGGACAAAAGACGAGTGGTCAAGAGCCTGATTGACAGGCTCAGAAATCACCATGGCGTTTCAGTAGCAGAAATTGACCAGCTCGACAAGCAGTGCCGTGCTTCGATTGCAGTAGCTTGCGTCTCAAACGAACGTGCCCAGGTGGAGCGGGTACTCAGTCATATAGATAATGCAGTCTCACGAGAACGACAAATCGTCATCGAGACCAGCTTCCTTGAGATACTGTGAGCCCTTGGCCCGGAGGTGATCACAATTAGACAGCACAGTCAGAGACAGCGGAGAGTGGCAAAGCTAGTACTGGAATCAGTTGCCGACATCATCCAAAATCAGGTGCAGGATCCTGCGATCGGGTTCCTGACCATCACTGATGCTGAAGTGTCGGTGGATTTGCGGAACGCCACTGTATACTACTCAGTATTGGGGTCGGAAGAACAAATTGAAGCCAGCACAGAGGCGCTACTCCGAGCTAAAAAGTTCATCAACGTCCGACTTGGCGATCGTCTGGCTATGAAATATACACCGCAACTACACTTCTCCTATGATCACACCGCCGAACGGGCTCAACGCATAGAGCAGGCTCTGCGATCTGTCCAAGAGGCGACTGCAGAGAGCACAGAACAGATAGATAATCCGACCGGTGATGATGAACCCACATAGTTGCGACGATGCCCATCTGGCTGCCACCTACGAGCAAACACCACCTCCTGATTTGCTAGCTCTGCTTGAAGAGCAAGATGACTTTCTGCTGTTAGGACATGTAAATCCCGATGGCGATGCCGTAGGCAGTGTCCTTGCTTTGGCCCACATGCTCCGCGACATGGGGCGGACTGTTGCTGCAGCATTTCCCAGTCCTCCCCCACGCTGGTGGACAGACATGCCGGGAGCTGACCTCGTGCAGGACAATCCGCGACAGGCCCCAGTGGTCATAGCACTGGACTGTGATGGTGCAGGACGACTGGCAGGGCTACAACCACTGCACGCGGCGGCACAGTACTCGGTGGAAATTGACCATCACAGCAGCACTGATCGCACATCTGACATATTGTATGTGGATCCGGCGGCCGGTGCTACAGGAATACTGGTATTTCGCATCATCGAGGCCCTTGGCCGCCCGCTGACATCAGCCATCGCCACTTGCATTTACTGGGCTGTAGCTACCGACACCGGCTTCTTCCGGTTTGCCAACACATCCACAGAAGTGCTTGAAATTTGCGCACGCTGTGCAGCATGTGGTGCTGATCCGCACTCTATCGCCCACACAAACGTAGGCATACGTCCTCTGCCCCACCTCATACTGAAGGGCCGTGCGCTGGTCGGATTGGAGTCATACCTCGATGGCCGGGTTTTGGCTTCGGCGATCGGACCCGAGGATTTCGTCGCAGCTGGTGCCGACCGTACTCATGTGGAAGAGATAATTGACGATATCCGGCTCGCGGAAAATGTGGATATTTATGTGCTGTTCAAAGCCATTGACTTGGACAATCGCTGGGAGGTTAGCCTTCGTTCCAGTGTAGTCAATTGCGCTCAGGTTGCACGTGACTTCGGCGGGGGCGGCCATGCCGAAGCAGCTGGTTTCACCTTCGATGGCCCGCTGGAAAAGGGGCGGACACGTCTGCTGGATGCCCTGAGCAAGGCTCTGCCAGACCATCACCATGGCTGACGGCTTTCTGAACCTACTCAAACCACCAGGAATGACTTCTCATGACCTGGTGCAGGCTGTTCGACGGATTGGGGGAGGAAAGGTGGGCCACACCGGTACCCTCGATCCAGCAGCAGCCGGTGTGCTGGTGCTATCGCTTGGACGGGCCACCAGGCTGTCGCAGTACGTGCAGCAGTTGCCCAAATCGTATCGGGCAGAGTTCACTCTGGGCCTGGCCACCGACAGCGGTGATGCCGAAGGCATCGTGACGGCAGTCAGCGACCACAAATCACTGTCACAAGAGCGACTGCGAGAAGCTTTAAGCCACCTGACCGGCGAACTATCCATGGCTCCTCCGGCCTACTCCGCCGTGCGTGTTCGGGGCAGACGCGCTTATGAACTGGCGCGAGAAGGCGTGCGAGTGCAGCCGGCCCCTCGCACCGTCGAAATCTATCGCATGGAATTGCTTGCCTTTGAATGCGGGCCTCTTCGTCAAGTACTGGTGGATCTCGACTGTTCCAGCGGCACGTATGTCCGAGTACTTGCTGATATGTTTGGACAGCAGCTTGAGGCTTCAGCGTACCTCTCTGCACTGGTGCGCACGGCTGTGGGCAGCTTTTCCGTAGATCAAACCGTAAGTCTTGCTGAACTGGAGCAGGACGGAGTAAATAGATACCTGATTTGTCCCGCCGAAGGGCTGGCCCATATGCCTGCTGTGACGGTGGAGAGAGACCGCTTGCGAGCGGTCCAGCACGGTAATCGCATCGAGGTTGAGGAGAAGTGGCCACTGGATACGCTGGTCCGAGTGCTCAATCCGGCGAGGTCTCTGGTTGCGGTAGGGATGTGTCTTCACGAACAGGATACTTTTGTAATTCAACCGCGTACGGTACTGCCGCCGACAGCTTCAGATGCACATAGATGAGACTGACAAGAGATTTTGAAGACAGATGGACCGACGCTGCGGGTAGCTTTTCCGCAGACCAAGCCGCCAATCTTTCGGAGACGCTGGTCTGAGTGCTCAATCCGGCGGGGCTCTGGTTGCGGTAGGGATGTGTCTTCACGAACAAGATACTTTTGCAATTCAACCACGTACGGTACTGCCGCCGACGGCTTTAGGTGTACATAGATGAGATTGACAAGAAATCTTGATGACAGATTGCCTGAATGCCAGCGAGCTGTGGTTGTCGGAGCGTTTGATGGTGTGCATATCGGCCACCAGTTCCTCATCCGCCAGACCTGTGCAGAAGCTGCCGACGCGGGCCTGGAGTCAACCGTTTTCACGTTTGAGCCTATCCCACAGGAGTTCCTGTCGCCCGACACCAGCCTACGGATACGCCTGACAGTAGGCGATGAGCGTGTCGAGATCATGCGCCAGCTGTGTGTTGACCGACTGATAGTCGCTCCTTTTGACGCGCCATTCAGCCGCCTGACCGCCGAACAATTCGTCAGCGAAATACTGGTAGGGCGCCTGAATGCCAGGATACTGGTAGCCGCAGAAAACCACGCTTTCGGACATGGCGCGGGGGCTGACATTGAAGCCATCGCTGGCTTAGCCCAACAGTATGACCTTCGTCTGGTCGTCGTCCCTCTTCTCAGGTTGGATGGCACACGGGTAAGTAGCACTGAAGTGCGTCGTCTATTGCGCGAAGGGCATGTGGAAAAGGCCGGAGGTCTGCTGGGTAGACACTACAGCATGTGCGGAGAGGTGGTGGCTGGCAAGGGTATCGGACGCGATCTCGGTTTCGCGACTGCCAATCTCGAGGTTGCACGCAACAAATTGATACCGGCAGCCGGTGTGTACGCTGCCCTGGCTGATAGCGACGTGTTGCGTGAGCAACTATCTCCCATGTCTGGCCCATACCCGGCGGCCGTTAGTATCGGGCCCCAGCCTACCTTCGGCGTTACGGTGCCTCGCATCGAAGCACACGTGATCGCCGCCGCGGAGCTTGAGCTGCGTGGCTCATCTATGGAGCTCAGATTTGTCCGACGGCTGCGACCGGTGCAAAAGTTCGATACTGTAGATGCGCTGAAGGCGCAGATGGCTCGTGACGTCGAGGCCACAGTCAATTTGGTGGGCGATGGCTGTTAGATAGCCACGTCTGTTGGTTTCACAGTGATTGACAATCCGACATGCTGCTACTATACTGTGTTTGCTCGCGCTTTGCACGTAACCTATGGCCACGAACTTGGGCCGGATCAATCCCGGCTCTAACTTTTTTGTGGCTGCACTTTTGACAGGTATCGGGTGTTGACACGTCTTGTTTGAGACACTGACAGAAAAATTGCAGCGGGTCTTCAAACGCATGAGTGGCAGTGGCAAACTGCGGCCCAAGGACGTGCGTGATGGGCTAAAGGAAGTGCGGCTGGCGCTACTAGAAGCGGACGTCAACTACCAGGTAGTCAAGGATTTTGTCCAGGAAGTTCAGCAGGAAGCTCTGGGCGAAGAGATACTGTCAGGTCTGAATCCCACGCAACAGATAGTTGATATTGTCCATCGCAAGCTGGTTGTGTTGCTCGGGCAGGAGGCAGTGCCTCTACAGCTGACCGGAGCGGGGCCACATACTATTTTGCTCGCTGGACTGCAGGGTAGTGGTAAAACCACTACAGCCGGCAAGTTGGCTGTGCGATTGCGTCAGGATGGCCACCGGCCCCTTCTTTGTGCTGCCGACGTATATCGTCCTGCGGCACGCGAACAGCTTCGTCAAATCGGTGAGCAGGCCGGGATCGAAGTCATCAGCGACGACGACAGCACCGACCCTGTGAAAATTGCGGGCGATGCGGTCAAACACGCTACTGCCTCGGGTTACGATGTCGTGATCGTAGACACCGCGGGGCGGTTACAGATTGACCAGGAGATGATGGATGAGGTTTCCGCAATGGAAGCCGCACTGGGCAATCCTGAGACGTTGCTGGTGATAGATGCCATGACCGGCCAGGAAGCGGTCAACGTCGCCAAGGAATTCGGCGACCGACTGCATCTGGACGGGCTGATACTCACCAAACTGGACGGAGATGCGCGCGGTGGGGCCGCTTTGTCCGCGCGGGCGGTCACTGGCAAGCCCATCAAGTTTGTCGGGGTTGGAGAGCGGCTTGACGCGCTAGACGTGTTCCATCCAGACCGCCTGGCACAGCGTATCCTGGGGATGGGCGATGTGCTTACCCTGGTGGAAAAGGCGCGGCAGGCAGTTGATGAAGAGCGGGCGCTGGAGATGCAAAAACGCCTGCTTTCGGCGCAGTTTGACATGAACGATTTTGTCGAACAGCTACGCAGTGTCCGCAAGATGGGACCGATGGACCAAATCCTGAAGATGATACCGGGGGCCGACAAGCTTGGCGTCATGGGCCCCGGCGAGTTCGATGAAACGGAATTAGATCGCGTTGAGGCGATCATCTCCTCCATGACCCAACTGGAGCGCTCCGATCCGAGCATACTCAACGGAAGTCGCCGCCGCAGGATTGCCGCTGGCAGTGGGACGAGTGTGCAGGATGTTAACATCGTAGTAAAACAGTACAACCAACTGGCCAAGATGATGAAAACCATGGCCAAAGGCCGGCCCATCAACGTCGGCGGACTGCGGCTTGGCTAACGACACACAACAGATGGCGTGACACACTGAGTTCTGAAGGGAGACACAAGATTGGCGACTAAGATTCGTTTGAAGCGCACCGGAGCAAGAGGCAACCCGCATTACCGGCTGATTGTGATCGATTCCAGAAAACCACGTGACGGTAGGACCATCGAGGAGTTGGGCTACTACTGCCCCACCACCCATCCACCTACCATCAAAATAGATGTAGAGAGAGCGTTGTATTGGCTCGGTGTGGGAGCCCAAACCTCCGATACCGCCCGTTCGCTACTCTCAAAGCAAGGCGTTTTGCAGGCCTTTCGTGGGCAAGCCGACTCTGTTGAGACAGCCACAACTGAGCCAGTGAACGCTGAAGCAGAAGCGCTTTCTGATACATCGGAGGCCGCACAAGAACCATCAGCGGTGTAGAAGACGGCCTGTAACCGAACTCCAATCGTGTTTCGATACACGCCACTGTGACCTAATGCCAAACCGGGTGGGTAGACTGCCGACTGCCAATGCCGGTCACCGACACTCACAGGGAGGCTCACGATGCTAGAGCTGATCGAGTATATGGTACGCTCGATAGTTGACAACTCGGAGGATGTGCGAGTGAACGAGGTCGAAGGTGAGACCTTAGTAGTGTATGAGGTTTCCGTAGCTGACGAGGATATCGGTCAGGTCATCGGCAAAAACGGCCGCATTGCCAACGCACTCCGTACCATCGTAAAATCCGCCGCGATGACGCACGGCAAGAAGGCTACTGTGGAAATCATTTCGTAGCTGCTTGACGTCCAACCACATATAGTAGTCGGTAATCGTCAGGTAATCAGCGTCAGTAGTCAGCAGCTAATCAAATTTCTGATTGACATTCATTGAGTTGTCCGGATAGGGGGCACAGAGTTCATGTCGCTTACCATCAAACGTGAAGTAATCTTGCGTGCTGTCGTCACTGACCAGCTCAAAAAGGAACTAACCGAGGAGTTGCAGGCCGCTGCTGCGGAGTTGGATCAACGCATTGGTCAGATCGACCTGAGCACTCGAGCATACATAACTAACCTCCAGCGCGCGGATTTGCAGCAAGCGATGGCAGTCCGCAAACGCGTGGACGCCGAGAAGGCCCGCCATCAGGAGCTTCGTGATGCTATCATGGAGCGCATGAAACAGGTCGAAGTGTTGGACAACGGCACTGAGGTCATCCGCGGCACTGTAGAGAGTTTCGTGGATGTCAAGGTTGGCGATGATCTGGCGATGCTGCTTAACGGCACCGAAGTTGTGGTCAAAGACGGTGTGGTCACTGAAATCCGGCAGCGGCGTCCAGAGGCGCAAAAAGACGAGAAGCCTGTGCTGGAAATCGTGACCGAGCTGCCTTCCAGCGGATAGAATGGCTGAGTACGGCGAATACACAGTTGACATCGCTACAATCAACAGCGCGCATGGAGTGCGCGGCCAGATGAAGGTGACCTGCTTTAGTGATGTGCCTGACCGCATGACAACACTGCAGACGGTCTGCGTTCGACCGCCTCAGGGCCGGGCTTTTCTCAGCGAAATTGTGGAGGCAAAGCAACTGCCGCACCGGCCTGTGTATCTGGTCCGCCTGGCAGGCATAGATAATCGAGACCAGGCCAGGTCACTTTCTGGAGCCAGCATTTGCACGCAGGCAGGGCAGTCGCCCCAGTTGCCCAAAGGAACTTACTATGTCGCGGACCTCATCGGATTGCAGGTGGTGACAGACCAGGGGCAGGTGCTGGGCAGGATCACCGAAGTGATTCGCACGGGAGCCAACGACGTATATGAGCTCGATTCGGGCCTGCTAATTCCGGCCATCGCCGATGTCATCCAAGAAGTTAATCTCGCTGATGATGTGATGGTGATCACTCCACTGGCCGGAATGTTGGAGTAGCACATATTCCGCTTCGGAGCGGATTGAGCCATGCGTTTTGACATAGTTACCATTTTCCCACAGTTGCTCGAACATGCGATGCAGTACGGCGTGTTAGGCCGTGCCCTAGATAGCGGATTGCTCCGGGTAGGAGTGCACAATCTGCGGGACTATTGCCATGACCGGCATCGTCAGGTAGATGATACACCTTATGGTGGCGGTCCAGGCATGGTGATGAAACCAGAGCCGTTTTTTGAGGCTGTAAACGCCTTGCGAACCGATGGACATGGCGAGGCACGGGTCGTGTTACTTAGCCCTCAGGGCCAGGCATTTGACCAGGAGACGGCCCGACGACTGAGCCGCTGTTCGCGCATGATTTTGCTGTGTGCTAGATACGAAGGCGTGGATGAGAGAGTACGCGAGACCCTGGTGGATGAAGAGATCTCCATAGGCGACTATGTGCTAAGCGGCGGCGAGTTTGCTGCTTTGGTAGTCATGGACGCTGTCGCCCGGATGGTGGACGGAGTACTGGGCAACGAGCAGTCCGCTGACCAGGAATCACATGCCCAGGGTTTGCTGGAGTATCCGCAGTATACGCGTCCAGCAACGTATAACGGGTTAGCCGTGCCTGACATTCTCATCCATGGACACCATGAACAGATACGCTACTGGAGGCGGTTGCAGGCCCTCAAGCGCACACTGCAGAGACGGCCCGATCTGTTGGGCCGAGCTGAACTGACTGACGAAGACTGGCAAATACTAGGCACATTGTGACCACCCGTGTCGAGTGCTATTCACCGGCTCAGGAGATGGCGCATCGGCCACAATAGGAGTAAAACTAGATGAAATCACCACTGATCGCACAAGTAGAAGCCCGACACATGCGTGACAATGTTCCTGAATTTCGCCCCGGGGACAGCATCCGAGTGCATGTGAAGATTACCGAGACGTCCCGCAAGGAAGTGCGGACGCGCATACAGCCCTTCGAGGGCGTTGTCATCAGCCGTAGTGGCGCCGGCCTCAACGAGATGGTAACAGTGCGACGCATGACCTATGGCGTCGGCGTAGAGCGCACTTTCCCGGTACATGCACCCATCATTGACCACATCGAGGTAGTGCGACGAGGACATGTGCGACGGGCCCGCCTGTACTATCTCCGTGGGCGCAGCGGTCGTGCCAGTCGTATCCGTCAGGCCAAAGATGAACAGACATTCCAGAAGCCAAAAGAGACGGCTGCGGCGCAGCCAGCAGCAGGAGCCGAAACGCAATCCCAGGACATCGCTCCCGATGGTGAACAGGTGACCGGCCAGGAATAGAAACGAATGGTAGACAACGGTGCCGGAACGGTACTGGCGTTCGATAACCCATGGCACATTGCTGCTCTAGTGGTAGTGGCAGTGGCGCTGCGCTTGTGGGCCGCCTACAGTCGTGTCTTTGAGCTCGGTGAGGTTTTGCACACCGTCCGCGGTGCGGTTCTGGAGTTTCTGGACTCTGCGCTGATAGCATTGCTGCTGGTGTTCTGCATCCTACGGCCATTTGTTGTGCAGGCTTTCTATATACCTTCGGGGTCTATGGAACCAACGCTGCAGGTAGATGACCGAATTCTGGTGAACAAATTCATATACTATTTCCGCGATCCGCAGCCAGGGGAGGTCGTGGTATTTCGCGCCCCACCCCCGGCAGACCATCTCAACCGTGATTTCATCAAGCGTGTGGTTGGCGTCCCTGGGGATAGCCTGGCCACGCTCGCTTTCGATGGAATGTATCGCAACGGCCAACATGTGGAAGAGCCGTATATCAAAGAGCCTCCAACATATGATTGGCCTGAAGATCGGGTGAGCCAGGTGCGTGTTCCCGATGGCTCAATCGTGGTTCTGGGAGACAACCGAAACGTGTCGAATGACAGCCACCGCTGGGAAACTGTCTCTCCAGATCTTCGGCCCGAACCACGTCCTTTTGTCCCCGAACAGAACGTGTTGGGCAAGGCTATGGTCATCTTCTGGCCACCTCGCCGTATGGGCTTAGTGAGGTAGAGACTTCGGAGTACTTCGATGAGTGAAGCGCGTAGACAGTCTGCAAGACTGCCCAGGGCCGCATCGGCCGTCTACGAGCGACATCTCGCCGCCTCCGACCACGGCCCGGTGGCAGGAGTAGATGAGGCAGGCTGTGGTGCTCTGGCCGGACCTGTGGTGGCCGCAGCAGTGGTACTGCCCGCTGAAGTGACTATCCCCCATGTGACAGATTCCAAGCTTCTCCGTCCTACTGAGCGCGAGCATATCTACCGTGAGATAATTGCCGAAGCCGCTTGCTGGAGCGTATTCGTCTGCCCCCATGATGCGATAGATCGGCTCAACATCTATCAGGCTCGCTTACTGGCCATGCGTCGAGCAATTGAGCAGCTAGAACCAACGCCTGGCTACGTCCTGATTGACGGGCACGTAGCTCCAGAGCTATCTATTCGGTGTGAAGCACTGGTTGGCGGCGATGCCAAATATCGGATCATCGCTGCTGCATCTATAGTAGCCAAGGTTACGCGCGACCAGATCATGGAGCGTCTCGACCCCACCTATCCGGGCTATGGCTTTGCCAGACACAAGGGCTATGCTACTGCCGCACACATGCGAGCCATCGCAGAGTTGGGGCCTTGCGCGGTCCATCGGCGGACTTTTGCCCCTGTTGCCGATTGCATACAACAGCAATTGGACTACGACAGTGAACAGGATACACACAACGTGTGATAGGCGCCTGAAGGTATGCTATACTATCCTTTACTGAGCACAGGCATATCGATGATTGCGAGGGATCGTGTATAGCAATACTGACATGTGTGCGTCACTTACGGGGCGGGTGATGGTGACAGCAAGGCGGACTATGGTGCGTTCACAGTGGAGACAGCATGGATTCACGCTCATCGAACTGCTGGTGGTCATCGCTATCATCGCGATTGTCGCCGGGATGCTGTTCCCCGTGTTCGCCCGATCACGTGCGCAAGCACGGTCGAGTCGTTGCATCGCCAACCTCAAGCAGATCGGCACCGCTCTTTTCATGTACTCAGACGACTACGACGGCCGTTTCCCCTGGGGGATAGACTACGCTGACCAGCATGTTCCGGAAATGTGGGGCTCGTTTCCCAGCGTTGAGGCATGGATTCCTCACATGCCGCGTGTGGAGTCAGCACTGAATCCGTACATCAAGAATTCCGAGATATGGCACTGTCCTGCTGACAAAGGCTTCACGGTCCTGGAAGACTGGGACATCCCTCTCGACGGTCAACCCACTTCATTTGATGCATTCGGCAGCAGCTACACCTACCAGACGATCCTCACTTTCCGGGGAGGGCTCATCTCAAATCTAAGAGACCCCGTTGGCACAAACGTGTTTTTCGATGGGCATGGTAGCTGGCATGGTGGCAGAGGCTACGCTAATAGGCGCTGGAACGTTGTCTTCGCTGATGGGCATGTCAAAAACGTTGACCGAGAGACGTTCAGCAACGGCTGGATGGACGATCCCTTCATGCAGTGACCATGCCACGCCGGTGGCCAGGCGCTCGCTCAGGCTGAGTACCGAAAAAGCGTACAGACGTGTCCTCAGTCGCCCTCACAACGGACGCCACAGGTGTTTTACTCCGGACGTCCCACCGGTATCAGGTACACGGGTTCGTGATCGTCAGGCAGGTCGAGGACTTCTGCAACCTGCGCATCATCGAAGGCCCCCACAGGTACTGAACCGAGGCCCATAGCCACTGCCTGCAGATGGATGTTTTGGGCGATGTGACCGGCCTCAATGTAGACGTACCTGGCGGCGCGATCGCCGTAACTGCGGGCAGTACGTTCGAATACAGCAGTTATCACGACAACCACCGGCGCCGCGCTCACACTGCTTTGGCCCAGTGCTGCGCTCGCCAGGGGCGCACGCAAGTCCGTCTCGGCTATCTGCAGCAGTTGGTGGCCCTCCGCCCTATACCTGTACATCCCCTGTGCGCTGACCAAATAGAGCTCCATCGGATAGGTAGCACCCGCTGAAGGTGCAGCACGCAGATTTCGGCCAGGGTCAGTCACACCCTGCGCTGCCCATGCCAATTGCCCCATCTGTTCCATGCTCAATACTTCAGGAGCAAAACTGCGCACAGATCGGCGTGCCTGTATCGCCGCTTCAACAGTCATAGCCCCATCAACCTCCGGTGACGGTAATACTATACGCTCGGAATCCTGTTGCGCCTGATTTTCGCTGCGACAACTCAACACGGTTGCCAGTACTACGATCAGCAGACACAACTCTGCTCTGCATCGGCGTCTGTTCACGGCCCACACATCCTCATCTTCGTACATGCAGACAAAACTCTGCACTACGCAGCATCATGAGGTAGTTTTGCAGAATATGGTGGTCGACTTACGTGCATCGCCTACGCTCAAGGCCAGCACAGTCGCGCCAGACAACAAGGTAGTGGCATGATTTCTATTCGAGCGACACCACCTGTCCTGTACGGATCGACTCGCGCTCGGCCATCACTATCGCCACGGCTTCACGCGCAGCTTGTGGTGTGATGCGTGTCGGAGCCTGACCGCTGGCCATGCATTGGACGAAGTACTCCAGCTCTCGCTCATAGCCCGTGCCCGGGGTGAATTCAGGGGTGTGTGGCTCCCCATCGAACGGGTAAAATTGCAGCTCAGGCTGTTTTGCCGGACTGAGCTCGAGAAAGCCCTTTTCCCCCAGCACCTGGAAGCCTCTCTCGAAAGGAAAATCGGTCGGGAAAACCCATCCGCCCTCAGCATTGCAGGCAAAACCGTCGTACAGATAGGTGGTCAACACATGGTCCACTGCCGGGCCGCTGCTGATGAGATTGCCTCCACGTGACAACACGCCCTGTGGCTTGCCAAACAGCGATAGTATGAAGTCGACGTCATGGATGTGCAGGTCCAGGACCGCTCCCCCACTCAGTTCGGCATCCAACAGCCAGCTCCCAGATGACCAGGCAGGAGTGGGCGAATGGCGTGTGAAACGAGCCGACACCACGCGGCCCAATCGTCCGTTTGCGAGCATGTCGGCTAAAACTTCGTATTCAGGCCAAAACCGTATGCACTGTGCAATAAAAAGCATCCGTGAGGACGCCTCGGCTGCAGCAATCATGCGGTCGCACTCACTTACGCTTAGAGCCATCGGCTTCTCACATATGACGTGCAACCCGGCTTGTAGTGCATCCACTGTCATGTCCGGATGCAGAGGCGTCGGTGTGCAGATGTCAACACAATCCAGCTGTGCATCTTCTATCATCTGGGCGAAATCGGTATACCGATCTATGCCGTCTAACTTCAACTCAGTGGCATCGCCGATGTTGCCCGCGATAGCAGGGACACTGTCCCTAACCCGCTCCGGGTCCTTGTCGCACACTGCGACCAGTTCGACCTGCTCCATATTCTGGTAGATGCTGAAATGCTGTTGCCCCATAAATCCTAGCCCGACAAGCCCGATACGAATCATGATATCGCTCCTCCGCTACTCAGAGTGTCTTAGGATGTTCGGTGAGTCTGTCAGATCGCTCAGATATGATTTCTCCAGCAACCCCCGCTGTTCCTGCTCTATCCAGGAGGACAAT
Source organism: candidate division WS1 bacterium (assembly GCA_012518355.1). Taxonomy (GTDB): domain Bacteria; phylum Armatimonadota; class Zipacnadia; order Zipacnadales; family UBA11051; genus UBA11051. The sequence continues at coordinate 37,512 of JAAYSP010000014.1, forward strand.
TGCCGCGAATTGTAGGCAGCCGTGTGCACACTTGCAACTGTACGTCCTGTCAACTTGGCCACCTGAGAAAGCATGATAGGCTACTACGGACAATTCTGCCGCCGAAGTAGCGTTATTACAAGCATCTCCCCCACTCTTACCGACACACTCAATCATATGCAGGTGTTGATGAAGTGGTGAGCGAATGAAACAGGGTACCCTAACACATGCAGAGGTGGTGACACAGGGCGAAGCTCTATAGCCTGTCCGCCCTCATGCCTGATGAAATGGATTGACTTCCCTGATGACAGATTTGTAGTCAATGGCTTATGGTGGTGGGAAGAGCACAAGCCAAAACTGCAGCGATTGCCCGACAGGATGAAGCCGAGCGTGCCCGAAGCGGTGTGGACCTTGAGTCAGCAGCCGAGTGGGGGCCGCATCCGCTTTGCCACAGATGCAACAGAGCTGGCTATACGCGCCCACTTCCCTACTCTCACGTACATGAACAACATGTGCCGCGTCGGCCAGATGTCGGTCGATCCCTGGATTGATGGCAAATGCTGGTTGCCAGTCTTTCCAACCGGCGATAACCACGATGTTGAAGGCTCTTTCGGCTCCGTCAGGGAGGCCAAACGGCGTGAGGTGTGCCTCTATCTAGGGTTATACGCTCCGGCGGAGATCAAAAGCATCGGTTTATCAGATGGCGCCAGCATATGGTCACCAGCACCATTTGCGGTTGACAAACCTGTAGCGTATTACGGGTCATCCATCACTCAGGGGGGATGCGCAACTCGCCCCGGACTGAGCTACCAGGCCATAGTGAGCCGAAAGCTGAACCTCGACTTCGTCAACCTCGGCTGGAGCGGCGCTGGTCGTGGAGAGACCGCTCTGGCAGAAGCTATGGCGGAGATTGATGCCTCGTGCTATGTCATAGACTTCTGTCAGAATTGCCCAACCGTCGAGTTTTTGGAGGAAGTGTACGCTCCCTTCTTGCAGACCATCCGAGACATCAGGCCCGACACTCCGATGGTGTGTGTCACCCCCATCTACTCGGCGTCCGAGATCTCCGTGAGTGGCAGTGAACGACTGGACGGAATGCGTGAAGTTATCCGTACTGCTGTAGCGCATCGGGAACGCCTGGGAGACGCGCAGATTGAGCTGGTCGAAGGCTATGACCTGTTGGGGCCCGATGACCATTGGGGAATTGTCGATTCGAGCCACCCCAACGACCTCGGATTTACGGCGATGGCAAACGGTCTCGAGCCGGTCCTCAAGCGGATTCTGTTCTAACAATCGGGAATTTGCAGCGGTTGATAGTGGGCAGTATTGACGTGTGCTGGCTTGCGCCACGATACTAAAAGATTTCCGAAGAGTTGCATAAATATACCCTGATAAAACGGCAATGAAAAACAATCGTGATGAAAACCGCTTGGCAGACAGTACCCCGAGCTATCCAGATATCAAGTCTGACATGAGGTGTACTCAAAATGACTGACGTATGGCAACATGTCCGCTATGACGACACGCTCCGCCAGTTCCAGTTGCGCTCCGCCGATGGGACGGTTACCCTCGATTTCGGTGCCCAATTCGAGGTGAACGATGAGAAGCTGAGCCTGAGCGACGCATCGAAGAGTACCGGAAGCGCAGAGGCCCGTGCCGGCGGGAGCGTCCGCACACAATTCGAGTTCGAGAATGTCGGCCTGTCGAGCGTCATAGAAGCTTCTCTGAGCGAGGATGGAGCAAGTGTACTGTTAGATTGCCGGCTTCACAACCAGAGCACCGAGCCTATGAAGCTGGGCCGCTGCTGTCCCCTGGCAGTGACTGAAGCCGTCGGTGCACTTGAGTTTGTGGGCGATGACGGCAATGCCGTATACCTCCTTTCCTCTGCATCAACCGATCCCAATCACGTTTATCGGGTGGATGACGCCGAAGCTGAGAAGCGGTCGAACATGCTGCTACATATCGTCAGCGCGGCTGCCGGCAAAGCGCTGCATCTTGGTTTCGTCTCTTTTGACAGGATGGGGGCGCACCACGAATTCTCCTATGATGCTGACCGTCGAGGCTTCACGGAACTGTCTGCGATATGTGATCTGTACGAATGGGAGCTGCCTGCCGGTGACAGTGTAGCGCTGGAGACGCTGCTTGTCGAAGCTCGCGGCGATTTCCACGCCTCGCTGCACAACTGGGCGGATCACGTAGCAGCGCACTACAAACCCTGCATCTGGCCGAAAATACCTGGCGGGTGGCTTGGATGGGCCTGGGTGGACTGCTTCAACGTCGAACTGTACCAGGATGCGATCGTGCGTAACGCCCAGGCGATTCGGCGCCGGTTAGCAGGACTTGACATCGAGTACATCTGGCAAAGTCTGGGAAACCTGCCCGGCGGGCTGCCAGGAGCCTGGCTCGACTGGAACCAGCGGCATTTTCCATGCGGACATCAGTGGTTGATCGAGAAGCTGGAAGAGCTGGACTTCACCCTCGGCCTGTGGGTAGGCCCGTTTTATGTGGCCAACTCACTGGAGGAGTTTGTCGGAGATATGGGCGAAGCACTTCTGGGCAAACAGGGTGAACCGGCTATAGTCTCAGGCCCATGGCGACACGGTGATGCGGGGATACTGCCCTTGAACCAGCGCCCCCTCATGTATGCACTGGACCCGACGCACCCTAAGGGCGAAGCATTTCTCAAGCACGTATTCACAACCTATCGTGACTGGGGTATCGGCTACTACATGCTCGATTTCCTGCATGCGGCGGCCAATCCTGACGGCTACGACGAACATCATGACAAGTCTGTGGTCCGCGGCACCCCGGTGCTGCGCAGAGGTCTGCAGGCAATTGCGGAGGCCGCTGGACCGGATACATACACGCTGTCGAGCAGTGGGCCGACTTTCGCGTGCACAGGCCTGGTGAGTGCTGCGCGCATGGCTAACGACTATGGTGAGGGACGCCCTCTACATGCAGAAACATCCGACTATCCTGCCACCTTCCTGATCAACCGAGCAGAAGCCTGGACTTCGCATGTACGAGCTTCATGCAACCTCGCGGCCACCTACTTCACTCATCGCAAGCTATTCATCGCCGATACCGGCAATGTGATGACAGTAGACCAGCCGATTTCCGTGGGTGACGCCCAGATTACTGCGACCATCTTCGGCATAAATGGCGGGCCAGTCATGCTTGGTGACGACATAGACCGGATGGCAGACGAGCGTTTGGAACTCATCAAGAAAGTATTCCCGCGATACCCTGAAACGCCCACACCGATAGACCTCTTCGACGCGCCATATCCGGACTATCCAAAACTGTTTCATACGTCGATAGATAATCCATGGGGACGGTGGGATATCCTCGCAGTTCTGAACTATACCGCCGAACCACTGGTCCAGGATATCCCACTCGAACGTCTGGGCCTGGACCCCGCCAACAAGTACCTCGTGTGGGAGTTCTGGAACCAGAAATACCAGGGCACAGTCTCGGATAGTCTCAGAGCAGTCGTGGCCCCGGCCTCTGTCGGCCTGTATCGCATCTGCCGACGGCCAGAGTATCCGTGCGTCATCGCAACCGATATGCATGTACTGCAGGGGCACTTCGAACTAACTGATGTCTGCTGGGATACGGCGGCCATGACACTGTCAGGAAATGCGCAGCGACCGTGCCAGCAGAAAGGTAGCCTCTTCATCTGGGCTCCGGACGACGTCCGCGTAGCCGAACCGCAAGGGTTGTGGATCGCAAAAGACGACAACGACAAAAGCCTCATCATCCGTCGAGCGTTCGAGTTCGACGGTGACGGTGGCTCAGAGCAGCCCTGGTCGGTACGCTTCGCGCCACTGTAGGGCTGATCTATATCAGAACGCGTAGAGCGGACGTTGCTGGACAGGTGTAGACAGGTGGTGCGGTAGAGGCGCTATCCCGCGCACGTAGCTTCTGGAAGAAGGGCCGGTGTTGCAGACCAGTGTTTTGGTCAACCGGCCCTTCTATACGTCACTGACGTCACTGTGCCGATCGTACCCGTAGATTGGCAGGGCAGGCGGCACATGTGCACTTCGCGCAGACTATGTCGCTACTGCTACTGTGGGATGGTCAGCCGCCACACGTCGTTGACCACCGGCCATGTGTTACCGGCGACTACCCACAGGCTGTCATCATACACGTACAGTGATGAAGCATGGCGGGCTTTAGGGCTTGGTTCCGACACGTACTGATACCAGGTGCTGCCGTCCCTGGTGTACCAGATATCGCCCAGGTTTTGACTGTTGACGTTGTCATATCCCCCCACGATCCACAGATAACCCGCATACGTGATGGCAGGCACCCACATCCGCGGGGCCCACGGTGCTGCTGCGCTGGTTTGTACCCAGGTGACGCCGTCTTCCGAACACCAGACATCATTCAGGGTTGTGGTCTGAGGATAGCCTTTCTCAGGTGGATCGTTTTCTCCGGATTTCGCGCCAGCCAACACCCATAGCTTGTCATCATACACGGCGCAACCGAAGTTGCTGCGGCCGCGCCACGGCGTTGAATCGCACACCTGGGTCCATGTGACTGCGTCAGTGGTGCGCCAGACTTCGTTGCCCAGGGTCCAGATTTCATCGCGAAACATCACTGGCCAGCCGTGTCCGCAGGCTTCCTCATCAGCGGGCTCCACTTGCGTCCAGCTCTCGCCGTCTTCGGAGTTCCAGTAAGTACCGCTGATGGCCCACAGTTTGCCGTCATGAGACACCAGTGGGCTGTAGCCATCATAGGGGGTCTGATCGCACTTCAGTGTCCACTCTACTCCGTCGGTGCTGCGCCACAGATCGGGGCTGAGTATGCCCCCATGATAGTAGCCGTTGCCCAGCCACATCGCTCCATCATGCACGACCGGTCTTGCGCAATCGCGGGGGCTAAACGCGGCTTCCTCGGTAACCTGTTCCCAGATGGCCTTTCCTTGTAACGGCCCGAGATGCTTTTCAGCGCCATCATCCTGAGCGATTCCGGGTACGCCAACAAGCAGTAGTACAGTAGCTACGGATACCCATAGGATCCCACTCATCCTACACACACCTTTCTTTCGTATAGTTTTGCCCTTGCCCTGCCCTACCTCAACATCTCACAAAGTGGAGAGCAGAAAGCTCAACAATTGTGTTGCTCCGTCATATATCCCTATACACCATCACTCACCGGCGTCAGGCTCCATCTTCGGAGATCTGGCACCTGGTTTCCTCGGTTGTCACGGTTCGTCTCAGCATCAAATGGCCTTCGTGTCCACTATGCTGTCTACTACCGAGTGTGGTGTGCGATTACTCCTCCTGCGGCAGTGTGAGCCGCCATACATCGTTCACCACCGGCCAGGTGTTGCCTGCCACCATCCACAGGCTGTCATCATATACGTACGTGGTCGGCTCATGACGCGCAGCCCACTGAGGATCGGAGACGAACTCGTACCAGGTGACGCCGTCTTTCGTATACCACACATCGCCGAGGTTCTGGTTGTTGACGTTGTCATAGCCGCCGAAAATCCACAGATAACCGCGATACGTTTCGGCGACAAACCACATGCGGGGGCTCCACGGGGCGTGTTCGAGTACGCGCGTCCAGTTCACGCCATCCTCAGAGCACCATACGTCGTTGTACGTGGTGACACTCTCATAGCCCTTCTCGGGCGGATCGTTCGGCACACCTACTCTGCCGCCGCACAGCCACAGCTTGCCGTCATGGACGCCCACCGCGCAGGCTGAGCGTTTGCTGTATGGCGCATCGTCAAGCACACGTGTCCAGTTGACTCCGTCGGTGGTGTTCCACACGCCGGCACCGCTCCCCAATTGCCATATCTTGTCCTGAAATACTACCGTCTCTCCATAGGCACGGACGCCGAAAGGAGCTTCTTCGAGCACCTCCGTCCACTCTATGCCGTCGGTGGAAGTCCAGACTCCGCCCTTGATGGCCCACATCTTGCCATCATATGCCACCATCTCCGAGTAGCCGGTGTACGGTGTGTCTTCGTTGACGCTCGTCCAGGTGACGCCGTCGGTAGAGCTCCACAGATCGCGGGTGAGTATGTTTCCGTGATAGTAACCGTTACTTATCCACATCTTGCCATCGTAGACCAGCGGTTCGGCGGTATCGCGCGGGCTGAAAGCGGCTTCTTCGGTGATCAGCTCCCAGGCGCCCTTGCCATGCAGTGGGCCGAGGTGACGTTCGGCATCTGTAGCAGGGGCGTCATTCTGAGCCATGGCACCACTGGCTAGCAGTATTGCTGACAGTGTGATGCTAAATGGCAACAGTTTGTTCATAGCGCGTATGCTCCTTTTCATTTTGTCTCATAGTGGTGCAGCAGTGCACCCCAGTTCAATTGTCATATGTGATTGCTGAAGAATATACCCAACTTTGTCCGAACTCACCGCGTGGCACTGGCCATACGATGTCAGAACCAGCACAATCCGAAGCCTGGTCCTAACTATATATCGCTCGGTCTGGTGACAGGTAGCAGGTGCTGAAAACAACTCATGACAGGTCAGCGTTCCGCATCATCAGACACTATCCACGCGTTAGGCTTACGTCATAGCTGGCTCCCTGTCGACAGCTTATCTCGAGCACTGTCTGCCCGGCATCGGCCGCAGTAACCCGGACAGCTTCGGCCGCACCGTCCATGGGCCATGCGCAGATAGTGCCGGTGACCTCTCCTGCGCGCCAGCTACCGCGCAAAGTGATACGCAACGGTTCGTTGCCAGAAGCTAAATCAGGGTCGGCGACACTGACGTGCAATTGCCCGTCGCGGATTGTTTCAGCCATAATCAGACAGGGCCGGTCAACTGCCTGGATTGGGATTGTTTCGTCACCGGCGGCGTGTGCGGCGATCTCTTGCGGTGCAAACAGAACACAACCCCAGAGGCTGGCTGTGTCGCTCCACACGATGTGGGCGCTGTGGTCGCACTGGAAGACACGGTACGGCGGCTCAGATGTGTATCCATGCATATCTTCAGGCGTTGCCCGTACGATCAACATATACTCGTACCCGGCCGCTTCCGGCGCTATGCCGTGGTCAAGCCATGCCGTCAGGTAATCGCCCTCGGTATCCTCCCAGTCGTTTACGTCGCGGCTGCTTTGACGTTGCCGTGCTACTGTTACGTTTTGTCCTGCAGGCAAGTAGTACCCAGTCTGCTGGACATCCATAAACCAGTGAGCGGCGTTCCTGTCAAGCTCACTCGTTGCCGGAAACGACGTCAATTCCGCGCCATCGAGCACAGTGACAGGAAACTGCTCCTGCTCATCGAGACGAAGATACTTTTGGCAGAGAGTTGTGTGAGTAGGATACTCAGTATCATCGCAGGAGATGTCAGAGCCCAGACACACAATTTGATTGTCGAAAAAGAACCAGCTTTTCCTACCCGTCAAAGTGGTGTCAGGCTTGATACTCTGGTTCATAATCATACCATAGGCACCCTGGTGTCCTCGGTGTGACAGCCCTCCGACAAAAATTTCGGGAGAGCTCACCCTTGCATTGTCAGAGCTCCAACCACGATCCAGACGCTCTAACGGCAACTGAGGGGCTGTAGTGCCTTCAAACCGAGCCCAGTCCCAGCCGTGCCCCTCCATATCACGCCCACTTGCCTCGGCGCTGACCGGCTCGCCACCAGCCAGAATCTCCAGGTTGCCCAGCCCCATGAAGAGCCCGAAGGCGTTGCGCTGAGCCTGTCTTTCGCTTCCCCAGGCGTAACGGTTCTGTCCTTTGATGCTGACCAGCCAGTCGTCGCGGCGGTGGCACAGCAGTGCTGCATACGGCATCACGAAGGTCCCCTGGGGAGACGGTTCCGGCGTTATGCCCAGGCTCACGTATGGCTCCTGCGCGGCAGCCTCCGGCCACAGTCGCAAGCAGGCTCCCGCGACTTCAAGATCAACCTCCTGTGTGCCATCGGGCGTCCCAAGACGTGCCAGAGCGTTCATCCCCTCCATCTGATACGAGCGAATTGTGCCATACGGAGGCGCGAAGGGACTTCGTCCGGTCAGAGAGACCGGCAAATCGAGCACGTTCGCGTAGATGCGTTGCGCGAGCATTGCCCGTCGCAACCGCTCATGTGCTTGAAAGCTGATGCGCCATGGTGTCTCACACAACTCTTCAAGCAGTGGCGGCAAGTGGGCAAATGCACCCTGCGCGTAGGAGTGATAGTGCCCGCCGTGATGGTACGCCGAGCCGTCAATCTTGAGACCGCTACTCGGCTGGAGAATAGATCGCTCAAGCATCGCCTTGAAAGCGTTCAACCATCGCACCTGCTCAGCCTCATCATTTTGAATGAAGCACAATCGGAGAAGAGGACGGACATGGTAGGCGTAAAAGTCCATGTTGGAGCGGACCGACGCATCCCCTTCGACGAAGAAATCAGACGCACCTGTAGTGGCCAGCAGTACCGCATTGCGATGTGGCTCCAGTAGCTCTTCCTGTGCCAGGACCTCTCGCATGAGAAAAACTGCCTGCATGTCCAGCGAGTGTCCCTGATCCTGTAGGTAGTCGGCAAGCAATACGAATGCTTCCCTCAGTCTAGCACGCTGCTGCTCATCGTTGCTGGCCCGATATGCGGATGCCACCTGCCCGGCAAGGCTTCTCACGTTTCCGGGGCCGGGCACCTCAGGACCATCAGGCCCCAGTTCATCTGGCCAGTACTTGACATCCTTGCCCTCGTATTGGCCTGGCGACGACACAAAATAGTGTCCACCATCCAGGCCGGGCCCGCGCACCCCATGTTCATCTCGCACAACCTCAAGCGCGTCCACAGCATCGAGGAGAGTGCTGACACGCGCATCCCCAACACCGGTCCCCTCCTCAGGGGGTACACCTCCGAGTGTCCGGATCCCCTCCCGTTCGGCTTCGGTCACCTGTGCGGGGCGCGGGAAAAGTTGCTCATCCGGAACGGGGATGCGCCGTCGAGCTATCTCCTGGGGGTCCATTGCTACCGATGGATAAGATAATGTGTTGTACTTGATAAAGTCGAAAAACACGTTTTCCTGTGGGACTGTCTGCGGCCCAACGATCCGGATGTTGTCAACGGCCTGAGTGGGTCTGCCTTCTGGAAAGTTGTGGTAGTGCAGCCGCGCTTGCCGCCAGCCGGTGAAGCCCAAAGGAAATCGAAACGAGCCGGTTACTGTGTCGCCCTCACGGAACTCAAAGAGCAACACATCATCAACCGGCTCCTCCATGTACAGCCACAGTGCAAATGAAGCGCGGTTGAGGAAGCCGCCCGCACGTTGCGTATCCCCGACGTTCCCGCGAATGACAAGCTCTTCCCCGCTGCGCCAATCCCAGCACAGCGATGCGGTGCCGTGTTTGAAGTGCCACTGGCTGATGCTGAGACTATCCGGTCGACTGGCAGAGTAATACTCAGGAACCCCTGTCTCAAACGACTCGTAGTACGGGAGTTGTTGAGCGGTCACTTGTGCATACCCACTCAAGAAGACAGCCAATGCAAATAGCCTCCCGGTGATGTTTCTCATGGTCGCTCAACCTCCAGCAGTCCGCGTGTAGAGTCGACACTTGTGCAGGACAGAGTACGTCACCCGGTTGCACTCCACCTCGTCCAGTGTGGGGCTTACCTATAATCAGTTTTGCCTACCGGTGCTCCATATATAGCTCCCAAAGAAGTCCGCCGACGATCAGACGGTGCCTAATCGAGGCGACACAAAGCTAACCTTTCGCATTTCGAGTTAGCAGGCAGGGCCTTCTTCCTAACATCAGGTGATGCCGCTTCTTCTGTATTGCTAATTTCGCCGGAAATGGGCTGTGCTACACACCAACTTACAGGCTCACTTGAAGGCACAATCCAGCAGCACCCTTCTCCGGGGCGCCAGTAAAATCATCGTGCCATCAGGGCAGCCAGCCCATCCGACGGTAGCACCACATCACAAATTTTCCTGGACACGCCAACTTGCTTGCACTAATCACGCCTATGGCAGACACAAGACGGCCTGTCACCATCGTATGATCGCTACCAGGTATCGTCTATCACGCCTGGTCGTACCCCTTCAGGGGGCGATACCATATGTTGCGAAAGCGCACCAGGTCGCTGTGATCCTGAAGTGCCAGCGGGCCGGTCTCGGCATGTGGCTCATACTCGGTGACAACCTTGTGGGCAGTAGGGCCACGCAGTTCGGTAGCATGGTGCAGCAAAACTCCGTTCAGCATGACCGTGATGCGGGCGGGCCTGGTCACCTGGTCACCGTCAAAACGCGGGCCTTCCCAGATCACGTCATAACTCTGCCACTCGCCCGGACGGCGACAGGCATTTACCAGTGGCGGGAATTGCCCGTATAGAGCTCCGGTAGTGCCATCAGCATAGGTCGGGTTTTCATAGCAGTCCAGCACCTGGATTTCGTATAGCCCCATCAAAAATACCCCTGAGTTGCCACGTCCCTGGCTCTCACCCTTGATCTCGGTGGGTGCCGCGAACTCCAGATGAAGCTGGCAATCGCCAAACTCCTCCCGGGTCTGTATGTAGCCAGTGCCCGGTACAACCTCCATATAGCCGTTCTCAACTTTCCAGCCGGCCGGAGTGCCGTCTGCCGTGCTAATCCAGCCGGAAAGGTCGGTACCGTCAAACAAGATCACTGCATCTGAAGGCGGAGACAGCAAGATTTCTTCGCTGCACGCTGTGCCAGGAGCGACGATCCGCGGCTGAGGGCGGGCGTTGTCGTGCACACGCCAGTTCGTGCCAGGGATTATCGGGGTATCGTCATAGCCAGGATTTGTCATTTCGTAGACCTCCATAGTATATTGCGGCCATTTGGTATCTGCTACAATTCGCTGTGGAATTCCATGCCAACTGCTAAGACTATTTCCAGCTCCACTACTATTAGACCTGCCGTTCGCAAGTTACATAGTTGTAAGTTGGCTTGCAGCTGACTGAGCTGGGTACGAAAGGCCGCAGGGCTGGCCGGAATAGTCGAGCTCGCCAACAAACCACAGCATCTCGGTCATCTCCAGAGGGTTTTTGGTGTAGAAAATGGCTGTCATGTCGGCTACCACAGGTATTCAGAGAAGGTGAACATGAGGCAGGTAGTATCCATCAACACAGGGAACTGAGATCGTGTGCCTGACAATCTGAGGTGAGAAGGATTTTTCGTATGGAAACGATCCACATCCTGGTTGTGTGTGCCGTTACAGTGGGATGGCTGTGCCTGTGCTGCTTGACCACTGATGCTGATGAGCAGAGTGCCCTCGGCGCCCCCCTGGAGACCGACCCTGACAGTGGCGCGCAAGTCTATTTGTTGGGGGGCGATCCCCGTCCGGCAGACAACATCTACGGCGAACAGCCATATTCCGATGCCAGCGGCCGCAGAATTGCTATCCGCTACTATTCTCATGATGGCATGACAGGTGGGTTGAATGTCTTCGACCTGTACGACGGTTCGAGCCATGAAATAGTATCGGAAGAGCCGCTGTTTCCGCCTTTTCATCCGTGGGGAGAGTACCTCTACTTCCTGCAGCGCACAGACAGAGACCTGACATTGCGTCGCTGCCGCTATCAGGAGCCTGACCGGATTGAAGATATAGCTTTGCTGCCGCCCGAACGCGGTGAGTATAGCTATGGGACGATGTCGCCAGACCATCGCTGGTATGCGGTGGCGGTGCGGCCCGAAGGGGCGGCAGGACACCGCGTAGAGCTACTGGATCTCCAGACCGAGCAGTGGCAAGTATTGCTGGAAATGGACGGGTACCATGCCAAACATGAACAGTTTTCCCGCGATGGGCGCAATCGCGTGTTGATCCAGCTCAACAAATTGCCTGACGTCGAGCAGGTGTTGCTGGGCGAGATCTCTCTGGACGGGCATTTCGTTCTGTTTCCGGCGGATCGCATGTGGACGCCGCGACCTACCGGTCACGAATGCTGGATCGGCGAAACCAATCGCATTTTCTATTCGACGCGCATGGACGAGCGGGCAGGTACCAACATTTTCATTGGAGCGGCGGGAGATGAAGCCGCCAAACCTGTGTCCGGCCCCGGACCGCACATCGGCCATGTAGCTGTATCCAAATGCGGACGCTACTGGGTCGGCGACACGTCAGAAGACGGGATTCCGATATACATCGGCAATTTGGAGTCCGAGCGTTGTAAGAGGTTCGTGTTCAGCCGCACGGTGTACGATGGCAATCAGTGGGCCCACGCCCACCCATACCTGACCGCCGATAACAAATGGCTGATCTTCACTGCACGACGAGGTGAGCAACTTCCGCAAGTATATGGTGCGAGACTGCCCGAGGGGTGGCTGGATGAGCTGTAAACACGGCGCTGTTTCTTTCAGTCGGCGTACATCTTTTAGACGCACCCGGCAGGCAAGCCGACAGGCATCTACTGCAACTCGATGCTTCTGTAGACCGCGGCACGCAGTCGCGTAATCGCCTGAGTATGTATCTGGCAGACTCTCGATTCGGTCACTCCCAGTACCTGTCCGATCTCCTGAAGTGTCAACTCTTCGTGGTAGTATAGGTTGACTACCAACCGGTCCCGTTCGGGCAGGCGCTCCACGGCGTTGGCAACGATCTCAAGCAAAGCCGCCTTGTCCGCAATCTGAGCCGGGTTGTCGCTGTCGGAAGCGGCAAATTGCGTCATGCCGTCAGCGACGCCGATCTGCCATTCTTCGAGCAGTTCATCAAGTGATAGTAAGTTGGCCCCACTGGTGTTCGATAGCAGGTCATAGTAGCCTTCTAGATCCATGTCCAAACTGTCGGCGATTTCCAGGTCTGTCGGCGCCCGATGCAGTCGCCCCTCCAGTTCAGCCACAGCAGCAGCAAGCTCCCTCGCTTTGCGGCGGACAGAGCGGGGAGCCCAGTCTTTTTCTCGCAGCGACTCCATGACTTCACCGCGCACCACCGTGCTGGCATAAGTGCGGAACTTAATGCCCCGCTGAGGGTCAAAACGATCCGCAGCCTTGATCAGCCCAATCAGACCTGCGCTGACTAAGTCCTCACGCTCAACTCTCTGTGGTAGGTTTGCCGCAACGCGTGATACCACGTAATGCACTAAGTCCACGTTGTCGGTAATCAGTATCTCACGTTCGGCTTGCTCGCGGCCGGTATCAGCGTGTGTAGCTGCTCGCTGGGTTTCCAGTTTCATCGCTCCTCGATTTGTGTCGTGCTTTCAACCCTCATCCGCAACTCCGCATCGGTGACAGTATCCAGATACTCGATTTCGCAATCCGGCCTTAACTCGTCAAATGCAACGGCCAGGAGGCTCTGTCCACTGTCGGCGATAAGCGTGTTGACTGCTGGACGCAAGGTGGCATCGCATAGGACCGTAATCGGGTACTGGCGGCGATATGATTCGGTACCGTATTCAGTAAGCAACTCTAGCCATTGTGCTCCACGTTCGAGGGGGATGGCCAGGCGCCCATCGTGATAGGAGGCAGCCAACTCATCTGACACCTCCGGAGCCAACTGTAGTGCGTGGACAACGCCATCTGGTGCCGCAGCCTGACAAATCGACCGGGCCAGACGTTTGCGAACTGCCCTCGTCATATCCGCTTCATCCAGTTGGTCAGCGATGACTTCGGCCACAGCTTGCAGCAGGCCTACAGGATCGTGCAGTCCTATCCCTTCAGCCAGTAGCGCTGCTCCGATGCGCCGTATCGCCACGACATCAACCCCTCTGGCTCGGGCAGCCGTAACTGCTTGCTCGTGACTCTGTTCAGCGCGGGCCAGTAGTTCTGCAGCTTGCTCTAAATCGAAAATCTCATGCGCAGTGGCCATGAGCGTCTCCTCGATGATCCACAGCAGGGCATCCTCCGGCTGCAGGGCCTTCAGACCGCGCTCCAGAGCACGCTGTTCGCGTTCTGGAGCTATCCATGCCCCGAGAATACGTGCACCACAACGTGCGAGTGGCGCTTCGGGAAACTCCCAGGGTTGGGCGCCGACAGCAAGCAATCGCCCCAATCGGATCGGATGTAGGCCCACGGCCTGACCGTTGACGACTACGGTCATCCGGTCCATGTCCAGCTCTTCACTGTCCACCACTGCAAACGGGCTCAGTGACAATCCCAGTCTTCTGTGGATACTGGTCCGCATTTGTGCGAGCATGGGTTCGAATTTTTCGCTCTCAACCAGATGTGTCAATCCCAATCCCACTTCAATACGATTCAACTGCTCAGACGGGTTACTCTTGGTGTCAGATGCCTTAGGCTGCCGGGCAACACGTCTATGGAATGCCACCCCTGCTGCTGTCAGCCCCACCGCCATTGCTGCCAGCGGGAGGCGCGCCGGTGGTGACGCAAATGCAGTTACTAGCAGGACCAGACACGCCGCCGCTACAGCCATGGGATGAACCATCAATTCTCTTGCAATTTCCGCGCCAAATATCGTGTCACTGTTGCCTCGTGCCAGCACCAGAGCGCCAGCCCCGCCAACCATAATCGCCGGCAACAGAATCGCCAGGCCATGCCCGGTGGCCAACCGTACGTAGCTCTGTAGCTCCGTCGTGTCACCGGAGAGTCGATGTATGCAAAAGGCAGCTACAGGCGTGGCCGTTATCGTAATCAGAGTGGCTATACAGTCGCCACGAAGAAATCGAGCGGCACCATCCATAGCGCCATAGAAGGCGCACTCAGTGTCAATCTGTCGTACTCTCTCCTCAGCCTGTTCGGCATTCAAGCGCCCGTCGGCCACTGCAGCATCTACCGCCATCTGTCGTCCGGGCAAAGCGTCCAGCGCGAATCGGGCCAACACCTCGGAAACCCTGACCATACCCGATGATATGACCAACAGATCTATGAGCGCCACTACCAGCACAACCACGATGCCTGCGAGCCATCCGACCTGACCGCCGAGCGCACCCAACCCAACCACCAGGCTGCCCCCGGTGCCTCCAACCAGGATGTTTCGAGCGACTGCCAACACAAGGACGACCCGAACCAGACTCGATGCCACCAACAATCCGGGAAAACCGTGCAGCTTTCTGGGCTCAGCTATCACCAGTGCGAGGATGAACACGGCAAGAGAAAATGCCAGGTTCGCCGACAGTAACAGATCCAAAAGCCACTGTGGTAGAGACACCATCAGCGCAAGCATCCCCAGGGCCGCCAGGATAGCTACTGGCAACTGTGTGGACATGCGTTGGAGCTGTATCATCGTGTGCCTCCGTACCGCCGACGATTTATTCGCCGACGAACCAGCCAACTGACCTCGGCATCTTTCAGTTCACGACGTCGTTCGGCCTCTGTCATCCTGGACGCCTTTATGTAGCCGTACCGCGACCAGAGCCAGTCCAGGCCAATGACAGCCACCACCGCCGGTACAAAAATTCCCAGGGCCGGCCACACATGTAACAGCATCTCGCCTGGACTGCGCCCGGCTTCCAGGTGCAGGCACTGTACTGTACGCAAAAGTGCCATGACGCTGGCAGCAACTGAGGCGAGAAGCAATGCTGCCAGAATGCTTCGTACTAGCGGGTCCGGCCGACGGCGCGGCATGCTGTAGTACCCAACTTCCGTGCTCCTGGCCCACGGCAACCGTAACGCGAAATTCGTCTGGAGCAGATTGCCCAGTAACCATCCGCAAAGTCCGATGACGCCGATCGGGGCCACGGCTATCGCGCCCACTTGAGCGGCATGGCCAATCCATGCAATCAGCAGCTCCGGAGAGTGGTCAGTTGCCTGCAGGCTGGTCTGCAGCAAGGTGACCAACGGCTGCCACACTATCATACGGCCTGCGATCAGCAGCAGCATCAGCCCTGCTAACAGTGCGATGGCACCTGACACTCCCGGGCTGCACGGCTGGGCTCCAGCGCGTCGCAAATGCTGCAGCTTCCGCTCACTGGCCGGATATCTTTTGGACGACTGATCAGCCACTCTCCGCTCCGCTCACATGCATGGGCATGATATTTTGTTGGCTTCTCTTCCTACTGAGTGCACTCTGTCTCCGGTGACGCATCAAGTTGCCACAGGCCATGCACCGGGGAGAACATCGAGTTGAGCAAGGTAGGCCACGCAGAGTCTCTCCCCTACTGTCTGAGCAAAGCTAACACATAATCCACGGTCATATGCATTTGCCACAGTGCCACACTGGCGGTTAGTGGCAGTGCTGCGATCAAAGTGGCGAGGGCCACCAGTGGGGTTACGCTGCGAGATATGCCGGCAAGGCCCAACTCCGTGGACAGCCGTTCAGCTACTGCTACCATCGCTAACGCAAGCAACACAGCCAGCAAAGCGGGAGCGGCAATCATCAGAGATGCCAGAAGCATCCTTGCAGGCAGTCCTATCAGCGCTCCCTGAGCCGCTGTACCGATCGCGTCTGGGCCTAGTGGGATGATCTCGAGAGATTCCGAGAACGCCATCAGCACTCCATGATGGCCGTCAATCAGGACAAATAGCACTGCTACCAGCAGATACATAACGTTGCCTATCGGCGCATCATCAGACGATGGTGTCAGCCATCCAGCAGCGATCTGCAGGTAGCTCCCAGCCATCTGGGAGGCCCACAGTATAGTGGCGACACCACCACCGAGTATCAGCCCTACCGATAGATTCCTAGCCAGCCATAGCAAATAGGTGGGTAAATCAACGACAACTGCATCACTGATGTCAATACTGCAGCAAAATGGCACCGCTAGCGCGAGAGCCACTGCCACTCTCAGATGGATGGGTACACGCCTGTCACCTACTGGAGGCACCAAAAGTGCCACCGGTAGCACACGCGCAAACACCAGTCCTCCCACTGCAATGGCGAGTGGCGATGAGACCATGCACACCTACCTCAGTGCACCAGTTCAGGCAAATTGGCCCACAACTGGTAGCAGAAATTGGTCGCTAAGGCTGCCAGCCACATGCCGAAAATCAGCACGGCGCCTCCGGCTGCGAGCAAACGGGGTACGAAGGAGACCGCCTGATCCTGCTGGCCGGTGGCCGACTGCAATAGCCCCATGGCAAAGCCGACCAATGCGGCAGCCGTTATCGGTGGCAATGCAAGATACAACGCTACTAGCAGCGCATGTCGTACAAGTGCGACAGCGTCAATAGGGTCCGTAGCAGTCCAACTCCCATCGTCGATGTTTTCAGATATGCATCCTGGCTGATGTTGATGTTGACGATTTCGTGCCTACGTGCAATAATTGTCATGATTACCAAGAGCCAACACTAATTTGTAAATGATACTTCGAGGAGGCAACCATGCGGACCAGATGGTCATTTGGCCTGTTTGCCGTCGTCGCTGTCGTGATAATCGGCGGCTGCGGAGGAAGTGGCGTCGACTATCAGACGTTGACAGGCAACTATTTTCCTCTGGAACAGGGCCGCCAATGGAATTATGATGTGCAGGTAACCACCTATTTCTCCAATCAAACGGCCACTACGTCTGGCACGGCTATCAGAACCATTTCTGAGCACGTTGCGGCCAATAATTCGGTTGCGGTGCTGAGTACCGCAACCTGCTCCAACGTCTTCTCGGCCATGCCGGTGCCAGATGTCGGTCAGAACATCTGCGGTCCAATTGCACGCTATGCTCAATACCTCTTCTCCTCCCAGGGAGGCCTGCAGGACTGGAACGAATACTATACTCTTCACGACACCAGCGGTGATGGCTCACCCAACCGAATTGTATTCTCTGCCGCCGGCCCCCCGGGAGCCCCTGGCGTGGAGCTTGCCTGGGTCCAACCATTTTTGCCAGTGCCCACTTTCACTGGTTTGGCTTCCGCCAATTCTGCCCCGCTGACCATGATACCATTTTTCTCCAACAACCCTACCCTCCGTGGTACTACGACACGACTGAAGATCCAGAGCCGTGCTGCTGACCACGTGGTAGATGGCGAACCGGCCACTGAGTTCGCTTCGGTGATCGAGACACTGCATGCCACCATCTTTTTCGATGGTAATCAGGGAGCCTGCACCGGAAAAGCCATCACGGATATCGCTAAAGGCTATGGCCCGGTACAAAAGGACATAGACCTAGAATTCCGCCTATCCGACTGCTGGTTGCGCCTATGGATTCTCATGCGCTATGTAGCCTCTCCATAGCCTATCCTGGCCTGGCCCCGCTCTGATAAGCAGATCACAGACCGGCACTCCGCCAGCCAGCAGCAGTAGCCCCCCCAGCCCCAGCGCATCTAGCATGTGCTGGGGCAGTTTGTGTCCCGGCAAAGCTGAACGCGACCGATGCATCTCTGCGCCTATAGTTGTGTTGATCATACCGTGGTGTAGCGTCCGTAAGCGATGAAGCCCACTCCTCAAAGCCGCTGCGAAAGCGCAGGATAGCTCGGAGTGAGCACATGCACCTATTCACTGTACTATTATGGTGGTCAACAGAGAGTGCGTCAGCAGCGTCCAGCCGTCCACCATCACAAACATCATCACCTTGAACGGCAGGGCTATAGCGGGGGCGGGCAGGCTCAACAGCCCGATTGAAGCCAGCGTACTGCCCACCACGAGATCTATCACCAGAAACGGTAGGTAGATGACGAAGCCGATGAGGAACGCGGCCCTCAATTCGCTGATGATGTACGCCGGCACCACAGTACTCATCGGTACTGGTTGCAGTCTATCTCGTGCTACGCTGAACTGCTCGAATACGGCCAGATCACCGGGCCGCGTTCGGCTGTCCATGTAACCGCGCAACTGTTCCATAAACTGCTCTGTCGCAGTCTCCAGCGCCACGTCTCCGGCCAGATACGGTGCGACGGCGTGTGTATAGGCTCCCTCGATCGTTCCTCCCATCGAGAACACTGTCAGAAAAATCGCCAAACCCATGATGACCACGGTAGGTGGGATGTCGTTTGAACCCAACCCGGCCCTCAAAAAAAACAGCACGATGACTATCCGCGCGAAGCTGGTGAGAACTGCCAGCACTGCAGGCGCCAGGGCAAGTGCCGCAAACAGAAGCAGTAATCGTGCATAGCTACCACCTTCTCCGGAACCGAAGTCTACGCTTACCGGGGCCTGAGCCCAGGCTGTCTTGCCCAAAACAAGCAGCCATAGTGCTGGCTGGCATCTGGTAGCAGCACGCAGGAGCAGTGGCGGGCGGCGCACTCCACGCCACTCAGCTGTCGTCTGGGTCATCGTCCATCTCAGTCCGCCGGACCCGGCCGATCAGTGTACAGCCTTCCTGCGACCATGCGATTATGTAAACATGACTGCCGAGGGCGACCAGGTAGACAAACCGCCCGGCTGACAGAGGCAACACCTGCAGAAGCTCAAGCGGCCCATCGCCATGAGCCACAGTCGATGGCAGTCTCAGCCTCTGCAGGACATAGTACGTCAGCAGGATCAGTGCGATCACCACTATCAGGCTGGCGATTGCACGTATCAGATAGTACAATTGCCCGTGTGCAGGTAGTTGCCCGCTGTGCTCGCACCAGGCGGGGGCAGTGGTGAGAAGGGCAAGCGCCCAGAAGATAGCTCGAACAGCGTTTCTACACGCCATCGAGGTTCTCAGTCGTCACGATTTCCACAATTCTCAGTCCCAGCTGGTCATCTATAGCAACCAATTCACCTCGCGCAACCAACTGCCCACCCACGATGAGGTCCGCTAGACCGCCCACCGCGGTGTCAAGTGTCAGCACAGTTCCTGGCATGCAGTCAGTAAGCTGGCGAATACTCATGCGGGTAGAGCCAACGCAAACTTCTACAGGCACCTGCATCTCAGCAAGCGCCCCCAATACTACGGAACTGAGCGGAGCGGATGTGTTGCCTCCTTCATGATGAACGAAATCGGAACTCTGTTTCAAGCTCTGCTGGTCAATCATGGTGCTCCTCTGTTACAGCAGGATCGTTTTCATCATAATCAAGTTGGGTCAGTCTCAGTGCCCACTTGCCAGCACGGCTACCTAACCGCCCCTCACCCATGCGCTGACCCGCCACACGCAGTTCCACAGCTTCGGATACATCTCTGTCGAGGGCCACTATGTCTCCGACACCCAACTCAGCAGTCTGAGCCAATGGAAGGGTGCCTCCACCAATCATCGCTTCGATCTCGACTGTGACGCCCTGCAGAGCCGCCCATGGTATGCGCCTCTGCCGTTCGGCATGTAGTTTCGAATTGCGTACACTGTTGCGAAGTGCTTCCCATGGAACGGCCAACTGCCAGCACCCATCCACAGCGCCTCCACGCATAGACACGCTCCAGAGTGCAACCGGGCCCTCGCCGAGCTCTTGCAGCGCAAGGGAGTCTGCCGGTTGTAGGCTGCCTGGAGCGTCCCAGCCGGCGCGCTCCTGCAACCAGTCAATCATCGGCATCAGACACGTGTACAACACTTGCCAATCGAGTGGGGTTAGCGGCAAGTAGCTGGTGTGATCGTAGCCTAGAGCGGTAGTGACTACCGATGCTGCCAGAGATGCGGGAACAGCTATGTATCCCGTCACCGAACCCCAGCGCACAGCCAGCCAGGCAGCGTCCGGGGCGTACTGCCAGTTCTCTGGGTCATGCAGAATGCTGGCGCTGCACCTGATGGTGCCACCTGCCACGCCCACACGACGTCTCATCTCCTCGCCCGCTTCGGCGCTCGAGGCGGCGCCCCATGCACACAGAACGTGCAGGTCGCGCCGGCCTGGCGCATCCACGGGAGCTATCGGTGCGATCCTGATACCGTCGCCTGCACTCATCGCAGTGTATCACGCTGTCTGCAAGACCACCCCAGCCGCTGATCGTTTTCGGCCTGTCTAAGTCGCTGGGCATCACGATGCTGTTCAGACTCAGCGCTAACTGTCAGCCTCTGCAAAGTCTGACGCCGACCAGTGCTTAGTGCCAACCGGGCGGCGTGTTCTGATAGAGTGTGGCCGAGATGCTGCTGTTGCGCTTCTACTCGACGGGCTTCCGCTGCAAGTATGCACATATGGGCAGAACGCCACCCCACCAAGGCCGCATGTTCAGTGCTTGGCACTGCCTCGTGTGCGCGGGCCCGCTCCTGAGCTACTGACTGCTGCCTATCGCGCAACGCGCATAACCTGGCGGCGCAGGCACCGTGATCCAGCTCGATACGGCGATGCTCAATCTCGAGCAGACGGGCCAGGCGATTCATAGTCTGAAGTTTACTCAAGATCCATTCACCTGCGCTTTAATACGTTGTCAGCTACATCTACTATTTGCTGCAGCCGTGTTATGCTCTGCTCAAAACTCGATGTCTCTGTCCTATCCTGGCTGAGAAATTCGCGCAGGCGAGGCATCACTGCAACAGCCGCGTCAGCCCACGGGTCGGAACCAGCCTCGTAAGCGCCTACGGCAACTAAATCTGCGATGTCATCATAGGTTCGCAGCAACCGCCGGGTGTTCTGTGCGAGCTGCAGGTGCTTTCGGTCCACCACCTGCGTCATCGCTCTTGAGAGTGACGCATTGACGTCTATGGCGGGATAGAGCCCCCGTTCGGCCAGCGCACGTGATAGTACGATGTGGCCGTCGAGGGTGGCGCGAGCGATGTCAGCCACCGGCTCCAACATATCATCACCCTCGACCAGCACCGTGTAGATGCCCGTGATAGTACCAGCCGGCGAAGGCCCGGCACGCTCGACCAGCGCGGGGATGGTGGCAAACACTGATGGCGGATAGCCACGATTTACTGGCAGCTCTCCTGCAGCCAGACCAACTTCCCGCTGTGCTCGCGCAAGCCGTGTCAGTGAATCCATCATGAGCATCACATGCGCCCCTCGGTCTCTGAACTCCTCCGCGATGACCGTGGCTGCAAGTCCGGCGTGGAGACGCATCAGGCCCGGTTCGTCAGCAGTAGCCACGACCACAACCGAACGATCAAGTGCGTCCTGTAATTTTCCTTCAACGAAATCAAGTACCTCCCGACCCCGCTCTCCCACCAGCGCGATGACATTCACGTCAGCGCTACTGTTGCGCGCTATCATGCCAAGCAACACGCTCTTACCCACTCCACTTCCGGCGAAGATCCCCATCCTCTGACCCCTGGCGCAGGTCAGGAGTGTGTCTATCGTTCGAATGCCCACAGGCATCGGTTCGTCAAAGCGTGCCCGGTCCATCGGTCGTGGTGCCGCAGCATGAAGAGGTCTTTGTACTGCGGCAGTCAGAGGGCCACGGCCATCAAGAGGTCGCCCGAAGCCATCAACCACACGTCCTAGCAAGCTCGGCCCAACCGGCACTGACAATTGACGTCCGGTGGCGATCACCTGACAGCCGGGTTGAATTCCCTGAGTGTCCCCTAATGGCATGAGCAGTACTTGACGATTGCGAAAACCCACCACCTGGGCGGCCATCACAGGTCTGTTACCCGCAGGCCTGATGCAACAGCTTTCTCCTACCTGAGTGGGTGGGCCGTTCGAGACTATCGTCAGACCAATCAACTCTTGCACTGTGCCCATCCGCCGCATGAAGTCGCCCTGTTTCACGCGGTCAGCCAGGCGGGCTAGCCACTTGTGGAAATCAGTTTCCGCTTCAGTTTTCGGAACCCAATCACTCATGACAGTCTACTCGCGGCTCAACCCATCATCCAGCAACACTCGCTCTAATTCGGCCATCTGTGTAGGAATGCTGGCATCAACCTGACCGTAATCGCTGTGCAGTATACAGCCCCCTCGAGCGATTGAGACATCGGCCACGATTTCAAGCTCTGCACGGACCGGCGCGAGCCAGGTGCCTTCCGAAAGCGTCTGGCGGAGCACCTGCGCATCTTCTGGACACACTCGCACGACTATTGCCCCCTCCTCTCCCAAATCTACCAGTGCCCGTTCTACCATTCGGGTCACCACAGTGTCATCCATCTCGAGTTCGCGCTCGACGATGCAGCCCACGAGGTCCATAATCAATCGGATCATGGCCGGTTTCAGATCTTGTAGGAGTTGTGATCGCTGTCGGCTCAAGCTGGTGATCAGGTCACATAGCAGCCGTTGGGTGCGCTGCAGGCTTTCGGCCGACACCTGCACTGAAGACTGCTCTGCCTGCGGTGGATTGACAGGCTCCACCGGCGGCGGGTTGAGTGCCAGATACGGCGGCTTGTCGCCCGGGGGGCTAATCAGCCTACTCAGTGGCCTGACTTCTTCATGCTCCGGTATCTGTCCGGCTTTCATTATCCGCGACAAGGTCAACTCTCCTCTGACTGTGAGCGCTGAGTACAGGCAAGTGTCTGCTGAAGGGAAGCTGCAACAATTTGCGCTATCTCCGGATGCATGGGCCGTTGGGGCAAGTTCTGTTCGATGTCTAGTGCACTCCGAAACTCTCGCTTGAGTCTAGTTTGGTCATGTTCATCTAGCTGCACGTAAACTGCCCCGACCAGCTCTGGCCGCTGCTGTGAAAGGAATTCAGCAAGACGCTTACGATGTACAGAATGGAGGAAGCTCCAGGCGTTTTGACGTACTGGCGGGGCCTTCGCTACTGCAGACCGGCGTGTCGTATAAATCCAGAGTGCCGCAAATGCTGCCAAGCCCAGCAGCAGCCCAACGATGATAAACGGCGTATGGAAGCCTTCAGAGCGCTCTGAGTCCGCCAGCGCTTCTCTCGACATCGCATCGAGGTTGGCGACGGGGCGTCCATTGTCGAAAAGCACTCTACCCTGTCGGTCGGTGAGCAGTATAGATTCGGTTGCCACTCTGGGTTCGATATGTTGAATGATGGAGACAACCGTCTGGCAAAACTCAGTGGTGAGGTGAAAGTTGGCCGCCGTCTGTAATTGCACTGCGGCACCGAGAGTGTCGGGATCATCAGAATTGAGAGTCAGGACCACTCGCGCCGAGATGACCGGCTCTAAATCGCCAAGCATTGCCGACAGTTGGCGCGCGCGTCGCTCCATATGGTATTCAGATGTGCCGGGGATGGCTGAAGGCAGCTCGAAAATGCCTCCAAGTCCTGTGCCGGGGGGTGGCGTTGTCCCGGAATGCTGCGCAATGGTGGGAGCAACTGCAACGATGCCTAATCCAACGCCAATGCATAGTGCCCGCAACCAGGTGATGGCCACCTGTATGCTGGTCGATGGGCACGCGCCGGCTGTATTTCGGCAACGCATGGACTACTCCCACTGCATTGCTTGTAGGATTGTTGATGCGAGGAAACCCAAATGGCGAGGCTCCTACAGGCGGTAATTCGTCGAACGCGACAGAGACTCCTCTTCCGTTGCACACTTTTTGCCGGTAATTGTGAACCGCTGCCAAGTAGGTACGTCAAAACATAAGTTGACAGGGCAAGAGAGTCCTCCGTGTTTCCGAGGTTGGATGGCACGGGTAAACTCATAGTGTGCAGGGCTCGTCTAAAAGTGCTCGTGCGATTTGCTGACGCTTCGGGCAAACACAGCACGAACCGGCTTAGTCTACAGGTATAGTATGGCAACTTGGAGGAAGTATGACCCGACGCATCAGTCCGTGTCAGGAAGCACGGCCTCACTGGAGGCTGAGCACGGTTCTGGCGTGTTGCTGCGCGCTGCTGGCAGTCGGCATACTTCCGGGGCTCGGCAGCGACGAAGGCTCCGTGGCTCTCCCTCCACTACCACTTTTCGGCAACTCCACACCTAACCGCACACCACATGTAGTCCGCTCCTGGCAACTCATCGGAGGCGTCGGGGTCAACGTCATCACCGTCAACAGCGAGGCGCCGACAGTGCGTGTCATGCCCGGGTTCGCTCACAACGCCGACCCTCGCCGCGGCTACTTCCCCACCGAGAGTTTCACTCAGATAGTGACTCGCTATGCCCCACGGGCAGCTATCAACGGTACTTTCTTCCATCCTCAAAATGGACAACCCACAGGTACGATCGTTCGCTACAACCAATATCTTTACCAAGGCCGCACGGGCACCGCTGTCTGCTTTGACGATGTCGGCAAGGTGGAATTCCGCTTCCCCGAGCGTGGGCGACCGTTCAGTTTCGTGGGCATCCGCCACGCAATCTGCACAGGTCCTACTCTGGTACGTGATGCCGCACTGGCCCTGCAACCTCGTGAGGAGGGTTTCACGGACCCGGCAGTGCTCGGGCAGGCGCGGCGCAGCGCCATCGGGCTCACCTGCAATCAGAAATTGCTGCTGGTAACCGTACACACGCCGATCTCGCTAAACAAACTAGCTCACATCATGCTTCGGTTGGGCTGCTGCAGTGCCGCAAATCTTGACGGCGGTTCCTCTTCAGCTCTCTATTCCAACGGTCTTTACGTTACCAAACCGTCGCGCAAGTTGCCGCACGTCATCCTGGTATACGATTGAACTTCGTCATCCACACAGATTTCAGCACGCAGACCTCCGCTATAGAACTATATAGAACCACAAAGAGTGCGGCCCGCCCAGAAGTCTGGAGCGGGCCGCGCGGCATGTCACCACGTCTCGGTTGGGAGCCTCTAGTTTGGTACAGTCACTGGTTCTTCTCGTATTTCTACGGTAATTTCACCATCAGGTGTTGCATCCACCTGCATCACAGCATCCTGGTATTCCTCGTCTTCTTCCAGGAGACGATGAGCCACCGGGTCCTCCACCAATTCGCGCACTGCTCTGCGTAGAGGTCGAGCACCCATGCCTGGATCGTACCCTTTTTCGCAAAGCTGCTTGCGCAGTGCTGGTGTAATCTCCAGGCGTAAGCCCTTGGTGGCCAGTTGCTCACGCGCGTTTCGCAGTTCCAGGTCCACAATTGCTTCGATTTCATTTGGTGTTAGTGCATGGAACACCACCACGTCGTCTACCCGGTTCAGAAACTCGGGGCTGAAGGTCTTGCGCAACTCTTCGGTGACCTTAGTCTTCATGCGTGTATAGTCGCGCTGCCGATCCTGAGCCAGGCGAGTGCTCTCTTCCGTGCTGAAACCCAGAGGGCGGTCGGTAGCGATGGTCCGCGCTCCGACGTTCGAGGTCATGATGACCACTACGTTCTTGAAGTCCACCGTACGCCCCTGGGCGTCAGTGAGGCGTCCATCTTCCATGATCTGCAGAAGGATGTTGAACACCTCAGGATGAGCCTTCTCGATCTCATCAAACAGCACCACTGAGTACGGCCGGCGGCGTACCGCCTCCGACAACTGCCCACTCTCCTCATAACCTACATACCCGGGGGGCGCACCAACCAGTCGCGATACAGCGAATTTTTCCATGTATTCCGACATGTCGATCCGGATGAGTGCGTCTTGGTCGGCAAATAGGAACTTGGCCAGCGTCTGGGCTAGAAGTGTCTTGCCCACACCGGTTGGGCCAAGGAAGATGAACGAACCTGTCGGCCGTCTCGGGTCCTTTACGCCTGCGCGTGCGCGACGTATGGCCTTTGCTACCGTGCGCACCGCTTCCTCCTGGCCTATGACATCCTCGTGCAACTCCTCCTCCATCCGGAGCAAGCGTTTGGTCTCCTTCTGTGACAGCGCGCTCACGGGGATGTTTGTCCACATAGCGACAACATCCGCCACATCGCTGGCCAGCACCATCGGCTCTTCGGCCTCTTCCCACTGCTCCTGCAACTGGGCAATCTCGGCCTCGATTTGCCGCCGACGACTCTCTACGCGCCGTGCTTCGTCCAGATCGTATGTGTCCGGCGACAGCGCCGTTTCCATACTACGTTCCAGACTGGCCTGCTCCTCGGTGAGTTCGGTCATCTCGGGTTGACGATTGTAGTGGCGTAGTTTGACCCGCGAAGCGGCCTCATCTATCACATCAATGGATTTGTCGGGAAGTGCTCGGTCGCTGATGTATCGGGTAGCCAGATCCACTGCTGCCTGCAACGCTTCGTCGGTGATACGCACTTCGTGGAATTCCTCATAACGATCGCGTATTCCACGTAGTACCTCCATAGTCTGCTCGACGTTGGGCTCGTCCACCGTGATCGCCTGGAAGCGCCGTTCGAGTGAGGGCGTCTTCTCGATGTACTTGCGATACTCATCCAGCGTGGAGGCACCTATACATTGCAGCTCTCCTCGCGCCAGTCCAGGCTTGAGTATATTCGAAGCGTCCATGGCTCCTTCGGCCGCACCAGTGCCGACGATGGTGTGAAGCTCATCCAGAAACACGATGATCTTGCCTTCGCTGTTCCTGACCTCCTCCAGGACGCGCTTCATGCGATCCTCAAATTCACCCCGATACTTGGTGCCAGCCACCAGACCGGCCAGGTCCAAAGCAACTACCCGTTTGTCACGAAGCAGTGGTGGCACTTCGCCGCTGATGATTTTCTGGGCCAGGCCCTCCACAATTGCGGTTTTGCCCACACCTGCCTGGCCAATAAGACAGGGATTGTTCTTGGTTCGCCGACACAGTATCTGAATAAGTCGCTCGGTCTCTCTATCGCGGCCCACTGTTGGGTCCAGTTTGCTGTCACGCGCTAGTTGCGTCAAATCGCGGCTGAAGTAGTCCAGAGTAGGCGTCTCACTCTCGGGCTCACTGTCTTCCTGGCGATGCTCCTCACCACGGCCGGAGATCTCGCGAAGAGCATGACGTACCATGGGGAGGTCGGCCCCGTGTCGACGCAGCAGCTTGTAGGCAGCTCCGCGTCCCTCACGAAGCAAACCGATGAGGATGTGCTCGGTCCCGATGTGGTAGTCGCTCAGCTGTCGTGCCTCGGCATAGGCGCGCTGTATGACGCGCTGGGCTTCAGGGGTGAACGATACGTCAGACGAGCCTTCGCCGGTGCTCTCTACCTGCATCTGCCTACGCAGTTCGCTGCGCAGCCGTTCAAGATCCACACCCAGACTCTCGAGTATCTCGGCGGCAATGCCTTCACGCAACCGCATCAATCCAAGCAGCAGATGCTCCGTGGATATCAGTTGCATACCCATGCGTTGCGCTTCATCGTGGGCCATGAGTACGGCCCGGCGTGCCCGACTTGTAAAACGTTGCCATAATTCCATAGAGACGATTGCCTCCTGATGATCCCTCTGTCACGGCTTGTGTGTCTTGCTCTTACCCAGCCCTCAAACGCAATCTTAAGGCGTTACCTGGTCGGAGTGCTCGCAGCGTTGCCCAAATGCTTTTACAGCTCTCTTGTGCCGCAGAGCAAGCTATAGCGGCTCAATATTTTTCTCAAAGCATGCCAGTTACCGATACTTGGTGCTACTAAGCATGTCACTGCCCATCTGTCTGTGCTCTCGGCAAGCGCGCTGCCAGTTTGCTGGCATTAGGTGTGACTGACACTTCCCGCTGCGTTGGTAGCCTGCCGGATTATGCGTCGGCTGAACAAGGCTGAATGAACAGTGTCTGGCTCGAAAAGTTCCCAAGGTCGCCTCGAGAACTCGAAGTATTTTCGCGACCGGCTCACATATTCTCGGTACTCTCAACAGCTTATGCTCGGGTCCAATCGCGGTAGAAGCGACCAGAATTCATGTGCTGACGCGGGCTACCTCTCGCCGTACGTCTTCGGCCTGCCAGGCGACCACAGCCTCGCGGGCGCCTATCTTTGCCAACTACACTGTCTATACCAATTCGAGGGTAACTGCCTGAAGTCAAAGTCCGCTGGTGACAGTGACTGCCGCGAGGCCGTTGAAGTACATACGCATATCAGGCCTGCTGCGACGCCAGCCTGCACTTGCATGGCACCCGGTGATACTTCAAGGCCAGGCTGTTGGTACGACGCCTTACGCGCCTGTGTAGATAGGGCGGCTCAAGTTGCTACTATCAATAACGCATTGCTGGCCGCTGTAGTTCCCACACAGCAATAGCAGTCACGACCTCACGGGTATATCGGCATACCTACTGTCTGTGTTAACTCGGCAAACAGTTCTCGAAGGCGGCCTGTTATTGGCCCCGGGGTACCGTCTCCGATGCTGCGGCCATCCACTGTGACTACCGGAATCAGTTCTGCGGCGGTGCCAGTGAGGAAGCACTCGTCAGCGCAATAAACCTCTTTGACACGGAAAAGCTCTTCTTTGGTACAGATGCCTTCGTTTTCCGCAAGCTCGATGACCGCCCGTCGGGTAACGCCCGCCAGATTGCCGACATGCAGCGGAGGTGTATACATGCAACCGTCATGCACCAGAAAAATGTTATCCCCTGTGCATTCTGCAACATAGCCCTCAGTCGAAAGCATGATCCCCTCTGGCACTCCAGCTCGGATGGTCTCGATCTTAGCAAGTATGTTGTTCAAGTAATTCAACGACTTGATGCCCGCATCCAGAGCTGTGGGGTCATTGCGGCGAGTAGTGCACGTAATCAACTCCAGGCCCTGCGTATAATAATGTTCGGGATATAACGCGATGGAGGCAGCGATTATGATGACGCTGGCCTTGGGACATTTGCGCGGATCCAACCCCAGATCGCCCACTCCTCGGGTCACTATCAGACGGATATAGGCGTCCTGGAACTGATTTGCCCGAAGTGTCTCCAGCACGGCCTCTGTCATCGCATCCACGTCCAGCGGAATCTGCAACTGGAGCGCTCGCGCGCCATCGTACAGCCTTTCCAGGTGTTCTTGTAGGAGGAATACTCGCCCGTTGTAAGCCCGAATGCCCTCAAACAGACCATCACCATAGAGCAGGCCGTGGTCGAATACGGATATCTTCGCCTGTTCTTGCGGAACCAATTCTCCGTCCAGATAAATCAGTAGCCCCATACGATTGTCTCCTCCGAAAATCCTGCAGAGCATGTGTTCTGAAGCGCCCCGCTTGCCGCTCGCAAAATCCTACGCTCCTGCCGCTAACTCGTCATGACAATTATAAAGCATATGTCTCGGTTTTCAAGCGCACCATTTGCGCAACCATGGACAAGCCATATCATAGTTCGCCCGCTGTCGTCTATTTCCTCTCAAGAAGGTGTCATCGCGAGTTATTGCGAAATCACGTATGGCAGCTAACGGGTTGTATGCATACTACATCACCATGATACCGCAACAGGCCTTCAGTTCAATGACACATCATCAAGCAAAGCAGGTGAAACATAGTGGACAAACTGGGATATGGTGTGATTGGCTTAGGTCGGGTCAGTAGCCGTCATCTCGACGCAGCCGAGCAAAATGACGGCGCGCGATTAGTAGCAGTCGCTGACGCAAATTTCGAAAAGGCACAACAAATAGCCGCAGAGCGCGAAACACGACCTACGGCCTATCAAGACTATCACGATCTGCTTGCCGACGAAGCAGTGGATGTCGTGGCGGTCTGCGTTCCCACACACATGCACGCAGAGGTTACCATCGCTGCTGCTCAGGCTGGCAAGCACGTGTTCTGTGAGAAGGCGATGGCTCCGACAATCAAGGAATGTCGTGCCATGATAGCGGCCACCGATGACGCCGGTGTGAAGTTGATGATCGGGCAGAGCACCCGTTTCACCCCACCGTACGCCCAGGCAAGACGTATCATCGAAGCCGGACAGATCGGCGATGTGATAGCAATCGATGGTGCGTTTCCCTCAACTGCCACCCGACCCGAGGATGTACCCCAGGATTTCTGGCGCTTCAAGGCCGGTGCTCAAGGGCATGGAGCAGTAGTAAACTTCGGTTGTCACTACATGGACACCGCCCGCTATCTGTGTGCAGACGATCCCAAGCAGGTGTCAGCCTACATAGCCAATCGTTTCAGCGTCGGACAGATACCCGAAGACCAGTGGGTCATAACCTCCATTTGCGAAGGCGTGAGTGGACGGGGGGGCGCAGGTGAAATCATCATCACTATCGGGCAGTATTCCTGGCTCAATCGCATAGTCGTCCCCAACGGTGGCCTGGCGGTCTACGGAACCGAGGGGCTGCTGCTGGCTTATGGCCACGGTGGGGTTCTCACTCTTACCAGGGCACCAGGGCAGACCGAGGAAATCTCGATAGACGAAGACCTGTTGGCCGAGGAGACCTGGAGACGGATGCACCGGGGCTTCCGGCAGTGCATCGAAGATGACACAACTCCGCCTGTCACCGGCTATGACGGCATGATCAACGTCGAGTGGGCGATGGCGGCCTATCTGTCACACGAACGACGCGCCTGGATGGACCTCCCGCTGGGGCCCGAGTTCTGCGAGTATGGCGGTCCCCGACTGTATGAAGAGGTGCCTACAGGGGTCTCATAGAACAGCCATCCTCGTGACCGCGACCATCGAGACGTATGGACCTAATGCCACACCACGAATGTCTCATGAGGTGAGCAACGTTGAATACGCTCGGATATGGCGTGCTCGGCTGTGGCGCAGTCAGCAGGCGCCATATGGATATCATCGAGACCAGCCCGGGCATGAGGCTGGCCGCGATCGCTGACCGGCAAATCGAGCACGCCTGCGAGATGTCCAGCCGATACCAATCACGCCCAACAGTCTACCAGGACTACCATGCTCTCCTGGAAGACCCGGGCGTTGATGTGGTGGTCATCTGCTTGCCATCACAGTTCCACGCAGAGGCTGCTATTGCTGCTGCGGAGGCCGAAAAGCACATCTACTGTGAGAAGATCATGGCCACCACGGTAAGTGAGGCTCAAGCCATGATCCGGGCCGCCCACGCTGCCGGGGTCAAGCTGATGATCGGCCACCACACTCGCTGGTGCGCTCCGTTTGCCCAGGCCAGGCGCATCATCGAATCGGGGCGGATTGGCGAGATCGTAGCCATAGACGGCGCCTTTGCCAGCCAGGCATTTTTGCCTGACACCGTCCGTCCCACTTTCTGGGGCATCAAGGCCGGAGCGCGCGGCCATGGCAAGATCATGAACTTCGGCACACACTATGCGGATACTGCCGCGTTTCTCGCCGGTGAGCAGTTCGCCCGCATAAATGCCTTCATCACCAATCGTTTTAGCAGCGGTCAGGCGCCGGAAGACCAGTATGTCGTAACTGCAGTCTGCCAGTCAGAAGCTATAGTCACCATCGCGCAGTACAGTCAACTGCACTCCATCGCAGAGCGTACCCGAGGCTTTGTGGTGTACGGTACCGAAGGCACCCTCGAGACTTACTATCAACCCAACTCTGTTGCCCTGAAGGTTGCCGGTGATGACATGTACCGGCCCATACCACTCGAGGACGACCTGTCACACATAGACCCCTGGTTGCGTCTGCATACACAATTGCGCCAGTGTATAGAAGATGACACCGAGCCACTGGTGACCGGTGCCGACGGGATGAGGGCACTGCAGTGGGCCGTGGCCGCATACCTATCTGCGGAAAGTGAGCAGTGGGTGGACTTGCCTCTGGGGGAGCAATGGTGGGACTATTCAGGCCCCGTTCTCCACGAGAGCCTGCCTCAGGCACAAAAATGGTAGCCTGTATTTTGTCATTGCTTTACGGCACCGAGACCCACATCTCGAGCATATGCCGGTAGTCTGGGAAGTCTCGGCCCCTCATGTAGTATCGCTTTTTCGCTGCATCCGGGTCGAATCCGTATCGCATCTGAGATTGACGTTCGAAGCCCTGCTTTTGAAGTTCGGCACCGATCACCTCGGCCATGCCTGCAAAGCTGATCACTTCCCAGTCACTCAGGGGTGAATACTGCAAAAACACTCGGTTGGGCCTGCTGGTCTGCAAGTGTCGGGCCACGCTATCGGGTTCGCGATACCAGCTGTATACGTTCAGGGCATCGGGTCCATAGTAGTACACAAATGGCATCATCACTGACCACACCTCGTCTCCCGGCCGCACCTCACGACGCGTCAATTCGGCCAGGCCACTCCAGTCATCTATCAGTTCACGGTACTGATACTGGCGCTGGCCATACAGATTTAGCAGCCCATAGCCCACTATCGCAGCGAGCGCGAGGAAAGCTAACCGACGCCGTCGTGCAGAAGTGATGGTCGCAGCGCCGCCTGCCATGGCGATGTGCACGGGTACCAGCAGTATGAGCCAGTAGCGCGAAGACGCCGTCAGGGGTGCGACCAACGGTACCAGCATACAAACCGCCACTACTGCGAGCACGCTGCTACGCATCGCCGCCACTTCCGACTGCCGCGTGGTGACAAAACACCAGGCCAGAACGCTGAGCAGTACGACAGCAGGTACCGTGACCAACCAATTCCAGGGCATCACTGTTGGGCCGACCGTTAGGTTCTGCAACAGCACCAGCAACTTGCCTGGCATGCCAAGACTGCTACGTAGCGGCTCCCAGTGGAGCGCACCGGGTTGCAACCAGGACGCGAGCACACGAGCTGAAGGTGCGACAGCAACGGTCCACAGTAAAATTGCGCTGAGAAATCCCGTCAGTGGCTTTCCGTTCCGGAGGACATGATACAGAGCTAGCAATAGCATGAGCAGGGCAGGGATGCCTGCAACGTAGATTGTCTGAAATGCGAGGGCGAAACACACACCGGCCAACAACCAACCCCAAAAGCACTCACGGTGGACAGCCAGTACGAGACCGAGAGCGCCAAGCGCCAACATGCCGCCCACCAGGGGATGCCAGCGGACCGACTGGCTGAAAAGCACTGCCATCGGAGAGGTAGCTGTCAACAGTCCTGCTACAAACCCTATACGGCCTGCGCCCCATGCCCACGGAATTAGGAAGCTGACTGCGGCCGTAAGTACACCGAACAAGACACCGGCAATACGCCATTGGGCCTCAGTACTGGCGCCTGCCAGATACAACAGACGCGGCACAGCATAATGCAACGGTGGGTGCCACGCCGGTGCGGTCGAACGCTGCAATTCCGCCATTCGGCTGCTACTGGCGATGGAAATGGAGAGCAGCTCGTCACCGTGAAAACAACGTGTGCCCAGGGCGTGCACACGCAAAACAGCCGCTAACAGCACCACCAACGCTAACCCCTGCCATCCCGTCAGGCGTAAAGGGCCACACCGTGCCACTATCTCCTGCAAGTGCGCCTCCTGCCAGCATGTGCGTGCAGCGTGCCTGCTACGAGCAGAGGTGCTGTTTGTGCATGTCGGAGCTTGTTCACTCGTTGGCTGGCTTGTCCTCTGTGGCCATAGCAGCAGGCTCTGTTACAGCCGCAGGTGCCAATTCCGGGCGCAATGGTTGGTTGTATCTTACACTGTCGCGATACCGCTTTAGGTCTTGCAGCAGGTTTTCCAACTGCAAGATCAACTGGTCCAACGTATCACTGCCGGCTATGGTCTCGTAGACTTCAATCTCACCGAGGCTCACTGAGCGGTCTGAGCCCCAGTTAGAGGTTATGACGAGCTTCAGGTAACGGCATTCTACCGGCGGAAAATCGAAGGTCTGGACGATGGGTTTGTCCAACAATAGCCCACTCTTAACTTCTACCCAGGGCCCGTCGGTTGTAGTAGATGACACCTGTATGCTGAAATTCTTCACCCAGCGCCACGAAGCATCCTCGGTCACAGGGTCGAGCCGTACTCTTGAGATCAGCCGCGTGCGATCATCTTTGAAAGCCAATATAAACCATTCAGGCTCAGTTGGCGAAGGCGCGCTATTCGAAGACCAGCCATACGAATCGGCAGGAATAGCCGATCCGACAATTCTCTTGCCATCAATTAGATTTCCAATCTGCCATTGATCCACGGGCTGGCCATTGGCGTCCAATTCCTGACTTGAAAAGGCTACGACGCGCCCTCCGTTAGTCGCCAGAGCTATGTTAGTCGCCCCTGCTGTAAACTGGTCGGCGGACGAAACTGTTGCCACCATGCCAAGTGCACTCACGATACTGCCAACTGCTATCACTACAGTCAAGCCCCTAAACATCCGGCTCACCTCTCAACG
Organism: candidate division WS1 bacterium; assembly: GCA_012518355.1. Taxonomy (GTDB): domain Bacteria; phylum Armatimonadota; class Zipacnadia; order Zipacnadales; family UBA11051; genus UBA11051. Next base: position 71,903 of record JAAYSP010000014.1, read on the forward strand.
GTTCGCCAATGCAGTGTACCGCATCAGCGCGAATCGGCATCTTTAGACATGAATGTCTGAGTGTGCACTACCCTATCGTTATGGTATACTTCTACCGTAGCATTGCCAGTGATGATCACGGGTATTTCGACCGTATCTCCAGCATTCAGTTTCCGGCTATCGACCTGAAGCCGAGGGTTCAGGTCATCACTGAGCATCAATTTGACGCTTTGCCCATCGCGGGAATCCTGAGCAGTGATGCGTACCAGAACTTGACGCTCGGTCGGACTGGTCGCCGGATACGATTCGTTTGTCTTCATCGTGACCAGTGGATCGGTCGCAGGTTGCTCCTGGCGGCCGGCTCGGGTTTCAGAGTCATCCACGACGTTTGCCCGATCATCTACAGTTGTGCTCTCCTCGGGCCCCTTGCTTACAACCAGATCAATGGCGGTCCCTTCGGCAACTCTGGCATCAGCGCTTATGGCCTGCCGCATAACACGATTGGCCGGCATCTCATCACTGAAACGCCATGCGATGTTGCCAACTTGTAGCTCTGCCTCCGCAAGCAAAGCGCGTGCGGCATCAAGATCCTTACCCACCACCGCAACCACTCGCACTTCTTTCTTGCCGCGGTTCACTGTTATGTTGATGGTAGTTTTCGCTTTGACTGTCGCACCGGCCTCTGGGCTCTGAGAAGTCACTGTCCCTGGCGGCTGGTTGCTATCGTAAACTGAATTTACCTGCCCTAGCAGCAGCCCGGCACCAGTCAAGTCAGCGACGGCCTCCGCCTCAGTAAGACCTTTTAGCATTGGCACCTGTACATTGGTTTCTTCCTGGCCCGAGTAGAACGCCATCTTTGCCAGCCAGACCACTCCGCCCAAAGCCATGATCCCTACAACAATAGCAGCGACCATCATCGTCCACATCGCGGCCTGATTGGTCTCCGGTTGTTGTGGGCGTGGCCGCGCAGGAGGACGCTCTTCCGGCGCTGGCATCGTGGGGATATACTCCATCGGCGGCTCCTCAGGTATCGCCGCCTCCAGCCGAACTGTAGCATCCTCGCCACCCGGTGTCAAAACGCCGGTCTGGTCCAGTTCCAGCCCATCACCGAGCTTTTCCAGGTCCATCAGCATTTCATTGGCGTTGCGGTAGCGCCGAGCCACATCGCGCATGAGTGCTTTGTTGACAACAAATTCCACTGATGGGCCGATGTTGACATTGCGCAGTCTGAGCGGAGGGACACGCTCTTGAACATGCTTGGCTGCCACTCCGGCAGCAGTCTTGCCAGTAAATGGAGGGGCGCCGGTGAGTGCCTCATACATCACGATACCGAGGCTGTATAGATCCGATGCCGGGCCCGTCGCCCGCCCCTGGGCCTGTTCGGGCGACATGTAGTGGGCTGAGCCCAGTACCATGCCTTCATCCGTCAGGCCACGGTCGCCGATGGCAGCGGCAATACCAAAATCAGATAGCTTGGCATGTCCATCGTTGGTGAAAAGCACGTTGTGGGGTTTGATGTCTCGGTGAACTATGCCAAGACGATGGGCATAGGCCAGCGCACGACAGCACTCAATGCTGACCTGGAGAACCTTGCGCGCCGGCAGCGGGGCGTATTCCTGGATTATGCGCTTGAAATTCGGCTCAGGCAAATACTCCATCACGATATAGTATATGCCGTTGTCGCTGCCGGTGTCGTAGATCTGGACAATGTTTGGATGGTTTAGCTTTGCCGCTGCATAAGCTTCACGACGAAAACGCTCCACAACCTCAGTGTCATGCGTCAGTTCAGGTCGAAGTATTTTGATGGCGACTTGGCGCTCCAGAGTCAGGTCTAGACCCCGATACACAACCGCCACGCCACCTTCGCCGACGCGCTCGTCTACCCTATATCGTCCGTCTATCAGTGAGCCTTCCATTTAAAACCCGCCCGTTGTGCTCAGCTGCGTATCCGATCACAAAGGTACTAACGTATCCTGTCAGAAAGTGCCGCTCTCAGTACTTCCACTGCTATCGGTCCGGCCGTCTCTGCACCCGAGCCGCCGTTTTCTACAATCACGGTGACGACTAGCTCCGGTGCATCGTAGGGCGCAAAACAAGTGAACCAGGCATGCGGGTCACCACTAGGATGCTGCGCTGAACCAGTCTTGGCGGCTGCACGCAATCCTCCAATTCCCGCCACCGCACCGGTTCCTTGTTCGACAACCGCCCGCATCATACCTGCCACTGTTGTCGCGGTCTGCGCCGACACAGCGCGCCCCAACTGTTCGCCTCGCCCACTCGTTGTCCGGCGGTTGCCCACCGTTTCCACATAATCCACCATGCACGGCTGAATGACCTCGCCGCCGTTGGCGATTGTGGCAGTCAGGCGTGCGATGG
>JAAYSP010000148.1 GCA_012518355.1 candidate division WS1 bacterium
ATCGACTTGTATCGACTTGTATCGACTTGTATCGACTTGTATCGACTTGTATCGACTTGTATCGACTGTATGGACTGTATGGACTATGTTTTTGCCAGATATCGATTAGTACTCAAAAGAGCCCCGGCTGTCCCAAACAGCGCCCCCGCAAGTATCAACCCCAATGCGAAGACAGTGAGGAACTGTCCTGAGTATATGATCCGAATAAACTCCAGTGTTTCGCGCAAGAACGAATGTAGTGATACGTAAGACACCACTAGAAACAGCGATGCGAGAAGACCACCCACTATCCCCTGAAAAGCCCCCTCACACAGCAGTGGCGCTCGGATAAACCAATCGGTGGCGCCTACCAGTTGCATGATGCGAACTTCCCGACGCCGCGCATAGATGGTGAGCCGTATCGTAGTGCTGACGATCAGCATAGTACCGGCCACAAGAAGAATGCCTAACACCAGACCGCTGACCTTGATCGTATGCGACAGAGTGACCAGTTTCTCTGTCACCGGCTGATTGTATGGCGCCTCCGACACGCCTTCGAGTTGAGCGGCAAACTCTGCCACGGCGGCAAGGTCATCTGGATTGACAACCCTGACTCTAATCAAATCAGGCAGTGGGTCGCCGATAATCTGCAGCTTTTCCGGGGGAACCCCCGTCATCGCTCCCCATTCTTGCAGTGCCTGCTGTTTGCTGACAAACTCAGTTTCCTTGACGCGCAGGTCGCCATAAAGTTTGGCTTCTACGGCTCCAGCGTCGGCGTCATCTTCAAGGTACACGCTTATCACGGCACTCTTGGCCTGCAAGCTGGCCAGGTAATCCAGATTGATTGCCCCAAGCGCGAATGCTCCAAGTATGGTCACAGAGACTGCCATGTTGCCAATTGCCGCCAGAGTTACCAAGAGGTTGCGGCGGATAGCAGTCCACGTTTCGGTCAATATGAATTCGAGACCGCTATGTGCCATCGTAGCTTCCCCCATGCTTGGCGTCCCTGACGATTGCGCCTTGAACGAGGTTCACCACACGCTTGTGCATGCGGTCTACGATGAATTTATCATGCGTGCCGACTACCACAGTGGTGCCGCGCTCAGCGATGTTTCCAAGCAGTTGAGTGATGTCCCATGACACATCCGGGTCCAGGTTGCCAGTGGGTTCGTCGGCCAGAAGTATCGGCGGAGCGTTTACCAGAGCCCGTGCTATTGACACCCGCTGCTGCTCTCCGCCAGACAGTTGGTGCGGAAATGCGTCGCTTTTCTCCGATAGGCCAACCAACTCCAGGCTTATCGGCACCTTATAATGCTTGTCTTTACGGCTGGCACCGAGCACATCCAAAGCAAAGCCGACATTTTCCCAGACAGTCTTATCAGGCAACAGTCGGAAATCTTGAAATACCACGCCAACCTGTCGGCGCAGATAGGGCACCATCCGGCGTGGCAGTGCGGCCACGTCCTGCCCGGCAACCACGACACGGCCCTCAGTGGGCACAAACTCACGATAGATTAGCCCTAGTAGCGAACTCTTGCCACTGCCCGAAGCCCCGACAAGGAAGCAAAACTCGCCCCGTTCAATGCGTAAGTCAATGGATCGCAACGCCCTGGTCCCGTCACGGTAAACCAGGCCGACACCTTCCATGTGTATCATCGGCCGTCATCATCTCTTGTTGCGAATCGTAACTGGGTATGTTTCTGCGGCACAAGTATTAAGGCATTAGTATAGCAGATGGCGCACCCATAGGCAATAACTGCGGGAACCATGGAGGCTATATCGGCACTTTATGCAGGTAATAGGAGGCCGGACGGGAAAAGTATCGCCATGCAGACCAAGCACATCGCGATAGTCGTGGTATAATGTAACAGCATAACTGCGTCGAAGGAGGCGACATAAAGGGCATGAGATATTTGTGGGCAGCAGGTAGTTGGGGGACAGTACTTTTGCTGGCGCTGCTCCTGGTGAGCACGAGCGGATGCAAAGGACCGCGTCTGTTGAGCACGGATGAAGAGATCCGTCTGGGCCAACAGGCCGGCGATGAGTTCGAGCAAGAGCACGGCCGTGACCGAGACCAGAGACGCAACGCGATCGCCGCACGCATCGGTTCGCGAATCGCTCAGGCTGCGAGGCCACCCGACTATCCATATGATTTTCGGGTGCTGGCTGATGATGAGGTCAATGCAGTTGCCTTTCCTGGCGGACGTATCTACTTCTTCCGCGGCCTCTTCGAGACGCTCGGCTATGATGAGGACCAACTGGCGTGGGTTGCCGGCCACGAGGCGGCTCATGTAGCCCGCAAACACGCAGTGCGGCGGATAGAACGTTCACTGGGCTACGAACTGCTCATCCAACTCGTCTTCGGCCAGGATACCGGAGGGCAGATAGCTGGTCTGGTCGCAGGTCTCATGCTACAAGACTATGGCCGCGACAACGAACTTGAAGCGGACCGTCTGGGTCTCGAGTTCACCAAAGCAGCAGGCTATGATCCCACAGCCGCACTTGCGGTACTCGACAAATTTGCGCAAATCCAGGGCAAGGACCCTAACCGTTTGGAGCTACTGTTCATGACCCATCCGGGCAACACCACACGCAGCGATGCGGTCAAATCACACCTGCGCCAGCGAGGCTGGAGCGGAAAATACTACCGACCCTAGGAGAGCCGCTGCCTACGCCGGACTTTCTCGCCGTGGCTGCAGCTGACAACTCTCATGGTGGACCTGTCGATGGGTGCCTATGTCTGAACCACTTAAGGTAATGCACATATTTCGTTCCGGAGAGTATGCTGTCCGGGACCAGATACTGGCCCTGATCTCCCACTTGCCCACCCGCCTGTTCGACACTACGGTCACCGGCGAACTGGATGACTATACGAAGCGTCGGCTTGGCCAGAGCAAGGCGCAGTGGGTCCAGATGAGGCTGCCTACTGATCTGGGCCTGCGGTCACAAACACGTGCGGCACGCCGTCTGGCGCGGCTCCTGGTGACTCAGGACACTGCCATAGTACACGCACACGGATTTCAGGCGGCGTTCACGGCGTTGATGGCCAGACGACAACTCACAAACGGTCCAGCCATCATATGCAGCCCGTTCGGCCTGCCCGGGCTGGCCCGCCATTCAGGTGTCCACTACCGCTCAGTGGTTACTGCAGCACGATGGGTACTGCGCAAAGCCGACCTGGTGGTGGTCCAGTCTGAGCACGAGACCGATCAGCTTCGTGAGTTGATGCGCGGACCGTTGCCCAACCTGCGACAGGTGCGAGAGGGCATCGTACTGGAGCGTCTACGCGAAGACTTCGAGGCCGGTGCCAAACGCCGCCTGGTGGGGCTGGACCCGATGGCTGCCATCGTCGGAGTGACAGTACCGCCTGGAGGGCGCTGCACAATGCCCATACTGGAGGCGGCTCGAGATGTCGTCGCCCCCAGGCCCAACGTCGAATTCGTCCTGATAGGCGATGATGCAAAGCATCCGCGCTTTGCCCAGGCCGCTCATGAGCTAGGTCTCAGTGGCTGCACAGTGTGTCTGGGCAACCGTGCAGACATCGTCGAGATAATCGCATCCCTGAACGTGCTGGTCATCCCCGCCGACTATGTGGGTGCACGACATCATGCCGTACATGCGCTGCTCAATGGGATACCGCTGATCGTGGGCCGTGATGGCGGCCTGCCTGAACTGGTACAAGGGCTCAGCCAGGCCAGTGTCGTTACGTGCGATGACGCGGAGAACGTGAACACAGCAATCGCACGTTTTCTGGATGCAGTGCCCACTGACAACGACGGCCATCTGGTGGACGATGAGTTGGGCTTCAGCGACCGTGAGCTGCTGGTGTCAGGCCTGATGATTGACCTGGACGCATTTGGCCTGGAGCCAGTGCCTCGCCAACCTCTCAACGCAGAACAGGCGGCAGTACAAAAGATAATCGAACGCTATAGTATGGCGGCCACCGGCCGCACATACGGACAACTGTACAATGATGCGGTGGCAACTCGCCAACAAAGCATCAAGCATCGAGGTTAATCCTATGCCCGTACCATGTTTTCTCGGCATTGACGTGGGCACCACCATGGTCAACGCTCTGGTCGCAGACAAAAACGGCCGGGTGATAGCTGTTGATGGTACAGAATACGACTATACTCAGCCTCAACCAGGCTGGGCCGAACAGGACGCCCACCACTGGTGGGAGTGCATCAAGCGCGTTACGGCACGTGTCATAGCAGACCTGCCTGAGCCCCCTGTAGCACTCTCTGTGGCAACACAGGGCGACACAATGCTGCCGGTGGATGCGCAAAATGAGCCGATGTTGCCGGCCCGCCTATGGATGGACAACCGAGCCACCAACCAGGTACAGCGTATGCTGGAGCAGCTGCCCGCCGAGAAGTGGCGTCAAATCAGCGGTTCAGGCCTGGCGGCATACGCGGCGGCAGCTAGCCTGGCATGGTGGGCAGATGAGCACCCACAGGTATTTGCCGAGGCTGCTCACTTCTGTCTGGTCCAGGACTACCTGATGAAACGCATGACCGGCCGTTACATGGTCGATGCGCCGAATGCTTCGCGGACACTAATTGTGGACTTGCAATCCCGCAACTGGTCTGAGCCGCTGATGGCAGTGGCCGGAGTAGGCACCGATCGGCTCGCTACCGTCGCCGAATCGGGTACTCCAGTGGGCAACCTTACTCCTGAAGCTGCGGCTGAATTGGGGCTGCCAGAGGATACACTCGTCGTACTAGGCGCCCATGACCAGACCGCTGCGGCTGTGGGATGCGGGGCGGTCTCTCCCGGTACAGTCATGCTTTCGGCAGGCACTGCCTGGGTACTTCTTGGTGCCGCCGACGGAGCCCACATCGAACCTCAAGGCAGGGTGCAGACATACTGTCATGCCCTTCCCGGCAGCACCGCTCTCCTGACATCTTACGCGGGCGGTTCACTCCTGAGATGGGCTCGTAACAACCTGTCACAGCTTCCCACTGCCGAGATATCTGACTATGACACCATGACCGCTGATGCGCGGGAAGCCGAGACCTCCGAGCGCGATCCGCTTGTGTTCCTCCCCCACTTTTACGGATCCACCGCTCCGATCAGGTCTGCCAACGCTAGAGGAGCACTGCTGGGGCTGCAGCTCAATCACACTCGAGGCGACGTAATCCTGGCACTCATGCGAGGAGTTGCCACCCAGACTGCGGCGGGCCTTGCCACCATGGCCAAGACCGGTTATCACGTGGCCGAGGTGCGGATGATAGGCGGTGGGGCCCAGAGCCCGTTCTGGGCACAACTGGTAGCAGACGCCTGCGGTCGGCCAATACGTATGCCGGACGTCTCGGAAGCAGCAGCTTACGGGGCCGCCATGCTAGCAGCCGTAGGTTCCGACCACCTGGATTCGGTCCATGACATCGCTGGGATGGTCACAATCCGACAGGAAATCGACCCCCGCCGACACGCTGTGACCATATCCCGCCGTCTTCACGGGCGTTATCTGCAGGCACTCGACAACGTCTGGGAGCAACTGGCCAACTATCGCCGCAAGTATCAGTGACATATGACATACTCATGCACAGGACCCACTTCAACAGAGACCGTGCCATGCGTCTGAAGGTCGTAGCCTGCGGAGTTTTCGAATCAGAGTTAGGCAGACTGAGCCGCCAGAGCGCCAACAGTATAGACCTGGTGTTTCTCGATGCCGGCTTGCATGAAGAGCCTGAACGCATTAGAAGCGAGTTACAACGGACCATCGACGAAGCCGAAGGGCACGGTTACGACGCAGTGGTAGCGGCCTACGGTTTGTGTGGTCGCGGCACTGCAGGGATCATAGCTCGCACCATCCCGGTCGTGCTGCTTCGCGTTCACGACTGCATAACACTCTTCCTGGGTTCTAGAGACGCCTACATGGAGCAGTTCCGCCGTCATCCGGGCACCTTCTATATCACCCCCGGATGGTACGATAAGAAGGTCAGACGATCGCAGAGCCTGACCGCTTCCCGGTCATCACAGCCGCATCCCGAAAATGACCCGCGGTATGCGGCATGGGCAGATCGCTTCGGAGCGGAAAGAGCCCGCTTTCTCATCCACTTTCACGACAGTTGGAAGCGCAACTACACGCGGGCAGTGTACATAGACACATGTGCTGCAGGCCAGTGTGAGCAGGTAGAACGGTATGCCCGCGATCTTGCCGCGGCGATGGGCTGGCGATACGAACGGCTGGACGGCAGCTCCGACCTGCTGGCAGATGCTATCGAGGGGCGATGGGGCTCTGGCAACATGCTGGTGCTACAACCGGGCCAGTGTTCGGTTGCAACCACCGGCAGTAGCGTTTTGGATGCTGTCGACAGCGGACACGTTAGTGACGCATCAGCTCCCCCACCATCACAGCCACCGATGGAGACACACTCTTCAGACGATCACATGGGGCCATCCCAACCTGCGGGTGCTGTCGCCCTCGGTATAGACGCTGGGGGCACATACACCGATTGCGTAGTGTATGATTTCCGCAGCAAATATCTGATAGCAAAAGCTAAGGCCCTGACCACACACCACGACTTGAGTGTGGGCATACAGTCTGCTTTGGACCGTCTGCCAACTTTGCCGACAGATGAGATTGCCCTGGTGGCGCTGTCTACCACCCTGGCCACCAACTCCATAGCGGAGGGCAAGGGCGGGCGACCAGGTGCACTGCTGATGGCACCGTTCAGCCTACGAGCTGATGCCATCAAGTGGCCGCTCGCGCACAAAATCAGTGGCGCTATGACGGTTGGTGGAGTCGAAATCGAGCCCCCTAATCCGACGCAAGTCAGGCAGATGGTGCACCGACTTCTCGCAGATAGCGTTGATGCTTTCGCAATTAGCGGGTATGGCAGTGTCCGCAACCCGAGCCACGAAAACATCGTGCGCGAAATCGTCGAACAGGAGTGTGACTTGCCGGTAGTCTGTGGACACCATTTGTCGGCCGGTCTCAACTATCTGGCGCGAGCGAATGCCGCAATCCTAAACGGACGCCTGCTAGGGGTCACATACGACCTCATCTCTGCCGTGAAAAGCAGCCTTCACTCTCGCGGCATCGAAACACCCTTGATGGTTGTGAAGGGCGATGGTTCACTTATAAACGAAGCGACAGCCTTGCAGCGCCCGGTTGATACGGCATTTTCCGGCCCTGCCGCCAGTGCGGTCGGTGCGCGCTTTCTGACGAAGATGACTGATGGACTGGTGTTCGATATGGGCGGCACTACGACGGATGCAGCAGTAATCGTCGGCGGTATGCCACGGTTAAATCTTGATGGCGCTCGTATCAACGGTTGGCGGACTTCGGTACCTACTGCTGACATAGCCACTATAGGGTTGGGCGGCGATAGTCACATATCATTTACTCTCGACCGACGGCTGCGAATTGGTCCGCGACGGGTGATACCTCTGTCCTATCTGGCGGCCCAGGACAAGTCAGCACGAGACGAACTGATGGCGCTCAACGGTTCGCTCATCACCGAGCGTACCAGTGCCGATGCGATCGACTTTTTTGTCCTGGGGACATCGCCCAGAGATCTCGACAAGCTCAGCGGATATGATGCTGCCGTAGTCCGTGCGCTGCAATCAGGGCCTCTATCGCGCGCGCAGCTGGCCAGCCGGTTACGCCTGTCATCTCCGCAGCTACTGCGCACAGAGCCCCTGGAGGCCGCCGGTTATCTGCAGCGCAGTGCTCTTACTCCCACCGACCTGCTGCACGCAACTGGAGAGCTCACTGTCTGGGATACGCAAGCCGCCACCCACGCCCTGAACCTCTTCGCAGCGCTGTACGGCGACCAGCCTGAAGCGTTGGTTGTGACAATTCTGGACCAGATTGTCCGCCGCCTATGTCTGCAGGTTCTGACGTGTGCATCCGATCTGCCGGACCACGAAACCGGGGAGTGCGGCTGTTCGCTGTGCGCCAGCCTACTTCATGCGGGCCTGTCTGAACAGGATGGCAACCCGCTGCAGGTCCAGTTCACATGCAATCGCGATCTGGTTGCCATCGGTGCGCCTGTAGCGGCGTTTTTCCCGCAAGTGGCACACCGCCTCAACGCGAATCTGGTGATACCTGAACATGCGGAGGTCGCCAACGCCATCGGAGCCGTGGCTTCGGAAGTGATCGTACACGAGAAGACAGTGGTGCGGCCCACAGAAGCGGGTGCTTTTGTCGCCCACAGTCGTGACAGCCGTCGGGAATACAGCGACCTGGAGCGAGCGATAGCGTTTGCCACAACCACCGCTCGCGAACTGGCGCTGCAGCATGCCAGAGATGCCGGTGCCGTCAATCCAGCAGTGCGCACCGAAGTTGACCGGCGAATGGCACGAATTGCTGATGGGAGCATGCAACTGATCGAGGTGAGCGTAACAGCTACCGCTGCAGGCCGCCCGCTCTTGTCGCCATCATACGCTCAGCATAAAGGCATACCAGCGGCAAGCGTCGTCTCAGCCAATTCTGACATACTTTCGTCGGATGCGATCGGATAAGATTTCTGATCACAGCCGACTGTGACTCCGAGGCATGAGGAAATTGCGTGAATCAGACTTGACGCCAATGTACCGCCAGTGGGCCCAGGCCAAACGGGACTACCCTGACACTCTGGTCCTGTTTCGCGTGGGCGATTTTTACGAACTTTTCGGCGAGGATGCAGAAATCGGTGCTCGCGAACTACAGTTGACGCTCACCGGCCGGCAGATGGGCAACAAGGGGCGCATCCCCATGTGTGGTGTACCCCACCACGCAATTGACCGATATCTGAAGACACTGATACAGAAGGGCTATCGTGCGGCCATCTGTGAACAGGTGGAAGACCCGAAAAAGGCCAGGGGACTGGTGCGCAGACAGGTCACTCGTGTGATCACCGCAGGCACCGTGCTCGAAGACGACCTCATAGGTGACAGTAGCCACAATTTTCTCGTGTCGCTTCTTCGACTTGAACGCGCATACGGTATAGCAGCGGTGGATGCCTCTACAGGTGATTTTATGGTCACCCAGATTGACCCGTTTCCTGAGCGAACCGGTGCGAGTGCGGATAACACCTTGCTGCCGGAACCACGGCACACCGCAGTTGATCCCACGCTGCTGGCGGCAATGGAAGAAGTAGTGCGATTGCAGCCGGCAGAGCTTTTGCTTGGCTCCGAGTTGGCTGATGACGAAGCAGGACTGGCTTTCATCGGCGAACGAGTGGGCGTACCTGTGACGATCTCGCAGATCACAGACGAATTCACTTCGCCTGCCGAGCAGCTCCAGAGCCATTTCGGTGTGAACAGCCTGCACGGCTTCGGCTGTGAGGATAAACCCGCCGCGGTGGCTGCCGCTGCGCAGGCTCTCAGCTACCTGAAAAGCACTCAACTCGAGACCATGCCTCGGCTGTCGGGCCTGACCACCTACTCAACCGATCAGTTCATGGTGATAGATACCGCCACCCGTCGCAATCTGGAACTGGTGCGCTCCCTTCGTGACGGAGGGCGGCAGGGCACTCTGCTTCAGCTGCTCGACCACACCCAGACCCCGATGGGGGCGCGGCTGCTACGGGCTGCTCTGCTCCAACCCATGCTGGATCTCAGCTCTATCGAAGCCCGTCTTGAAGCCGTCGAAAACCTGGTCGAAAGCGCCATACTTGCCGACCAGCTTCGTCAACACCTCCGAGGCATATATGATCTCGAGCGATTGGCTGCCCGAGCTACTGCAGGCACAGCCAACGCCCGTGATCTGCGTGCCCTGTGCCTGTCGCTGCTCCGACTCGCCCCGATTCAGGACGAGCTGGACATTGCTGAAGCAGAGCTGCTAGGTGATATCCGCCATCGCATAGACCCGCTGGCTGACCTCACCGACCTGCTCCAGCGCGCCATAGTTGACGACCCGCCCGTGCAAATCACAGAGGGGCATATCATCCGTGAGGGTTATGACACTGACCTGGACCAGCTACGCACCGGTGCAGCAGATGGGCGCCAATGGATCGCTGATCTCCAAGACGGAGAGCGTGCACGCACTGGAATCAAGTCGCTGAAGGTAGGCTTCAACAAAGTTTTCGGCTACTACATCGAGGTCAGCAAGGCCAATCTGGATCTCGTACCGCCTGATTATGAACGCAAACAGACTCTTGTCAACGCGGAACGGTACATCACGCCTGAGCTGAAGGAGCAGGAAGCACGCGTTTTGGGTGCTGATGAACGCGGGCAGGAACTGGAGTATGACATCTTCGTTGGCCTTCGAGAGCAAGTCGCGCAGGCCGGTGAACGCATTCTTGCGAGCGCACGCGCAATCGCAGAGCTGGATATGCTTGTCTCGCTAGCATCAGCCGCAGTTAAAAACAACTATATCCGTCCAGAGCTGAATGCCTCCGCCGACTTGCACATAACCGATGGCCGTCACCCGGTGGTCGAGCAGACGCTGGCCAGTGAGCTGTTCGTGCCAAACGACGGGCATCTGGATTGTGCGAGCAACCAACTACTGATCGTCACCGGGCCGAATATGGCCGGTAAATCTACCTACCTGCGACAGGTGGCACTGATCGCCTTGATGGCCCAGATGGGATCGTTTGTCCCTGCTCGCTCTGCCACCATCGGCTTGCTGGACCGCATCTTCACCCGGGTCGGTGCCAGCGACGACCTCGCCACCGGGCAGTCTACTTTCATGGTGGAGATGACTGAAGCTGCCAACATACTGCACAACGCCACAGATCGCAGCCTGGTAATTCTGGATGAAATCGGACGCGGCACTTCGACATATGATGGTATGTCACTTGCCTGGGCCATGGCCGAATACTTAGTCAACCACATAGGCGCCAAGACACTCTTCGCAACACACTACCATCAGCTAAACGAACTCGAGACACTGCTACCTGGCGTCAAAAATTTGCGCATCACAGTCAAGGAGCAAGGCGACGAAATCGTATTCCTGCACAAGATTGTCGCAGGCGGTACCGATCGCTCTTATGGCATTCAGGTCGCACGGCTGGCGGGGCTCCCTACTGAGGTAGTCGAGCGGGCCAAAGAAGTCTTACATACTCTGGAAGACCAGGGGCTGGCCGTCGGCCCAACCAGTGAGGCAGTCAAACAGATCGCGCCACCTGTGCAGATGCAACTATTTGAGGGGGTTCGGGATCCGGTGGTAGAAAAGCTGAAGGAACTGGACCTGGACACCATGGCACCACTCGAAGCCCTGGTGGAACTCAAACGGCTACAAGACGAAGCGAGCGGGGGATAACTTCGATAACTCCATAGCGGTTTGCTGGTTGGGGAGGCGACATGACCGCCTGGAGAGATAGTGGGACAGCAGCTCACTTTTGGTCGTAGCTGGTGCTCAGCTCAACGTCGGGCCCGAAAACTCGACAGATGTGCGATATCGCGCTCGAGTATCTCCATCTGGTCCAGGACTTTCCCCGTGCCCATGGCGACCGATGAGATGGGATCCTCGGGCACATGCACGGGAATTCCGGTCTCCAGATATAGTAGCCGATCAAGACCACGCAGCAGTGCCACTCCACCAGTAAGCGTGATCCCGCGCTCGATTATGTCGGCAGCCAACTCGGGCGGAGTGCGTTCCAGCTGGCTTTTGACCGCCTCCACAATCTGACCTACGTTTTCGGCCATAGCTTCGCGTACCTCGTGGGAGCTGACCATCACAGTCTTGGGTAGCCCTGAGATGATGTCCACCCCACGGACTTCCATGTCCTGCTCCTCATCCATCTCAAAAGCCGATCCGATTTCATGCTTGATGGTTTCAGAGGTGCGCTCACCGATATCGAGGTTGTACACATGGCGGATATGGCGAATGATCGCCTCATCAAGCATGGTGCCACCAACTCTCAAAGAGGCACTCACCACTATCCCACCAAGTGATATCACTGCCACGTCCGTGGTTCCGCCCCCGACATCCACTACCATGTTCCCGCCGGGATTGGCGATGGGCAGCCCCACTCCGATGGCCGCTGCCATAGGCTCTTCAATAGGTATGGTTTTGCGGGCACCGGCTGCGCGTGCCGCCTCCAACGCAGCTCGCTCCTCTACCGCAGTAGCTCCTGAGGGTATGCAGATTACCACTAGCGGCTTGAAAAAACGGCCTCGACTGCCACAGGCTTTACGAATCAGATAGCGCAGCATCTCTCGAGTGACCGAATAGTCAGCTATAACACCATCACGCAGAGGGCGCAAGGCCACGATGTTTCCAGGAGTGCGTCCCAGCATCTCTCTGGCCTCATGGCCAACAGCCAACACTTTCTTGGTATGCTGACTGATCGCCACCACGGAAGGCTCGCGCACCACGATCCCGCGGCCGCGAGCAAAGACGATGATGCTAGCCGTGCCAAGGTCGATACCGATGCGGTCAGCGATGCCAAACATTGCGCATCCTATCGTCTTCGGCGGCCCGAGAACGTGTCACCACTGCTCCAATACCCTGTAGCTTTTTCTCCAGGTCCTGATAGCCTCGTGACAGAAACTCGGCGCCGTTGATTTCAGTGTAGCCTTCACCGGCCAGGCCGGCCAACACAAGAGCTGATCCGGCCCGAATGTCTGTGGCCTCCACTGGCGCGCCGTACAATCGAGGGACGCCACGGATGATGGCCACACTGTCTTTGACCTGTATATCTGCCCCCATTCTGATAAGTTCATCAATGTAGTTGAAGCGCGCGTCGAAAATCCTCTCCTCGACCACGCTGGTGCCTACCGCCAGAGCGGCCAGGGCGCTGGCATTTGGTTGTAGGTCCGTGGGGAAGCCAGGATACGGCTCGGTCGTCACTTCGAATGCCTGGCACCGACTGTCACTGATGATCCGTATCCAGTCGGGCCCGGTCTCGATCCTGATCCCCGCCCCTTGCAGTACATCCAACACTGCTCTCATATGCTGGGGCGACACACCATGCACCCGTACATCCCCTCGCGCACAGCCACATGCCATCAGAAAGGTGCCAGCCTCCATACGATCACCGATGGAGGTGAAGCGGGTACCGGTGAGGCGTTTGACGCCCTTGATGACAACTACATCGGTGCCCAGGCCCCCGATATCAGCTCCGGCTTGCGTCAAGAACTCCTCACAGCAAACCACTTCGGGTTCACGAGAGGCGTTCTCTATCACAGTCACCCCATCTGCGAGAGCTGCAGCGAGCATCAAATTCACGGTTGTGCCGACACTACGATAGCGGCTATCCAGATACACCCGCGTACCGATCAACTTCTCGGCTTGCGCTCTCATCACGCCATGGCGTTCCTCTACAACCGCACCCAGTCGGCGAAAGCCATCCAGGTGGTAGTCAACTGGACGGGTCCCGATCACGCAGCCCCCTGGCAGCGGTACTTCCGCCTCTCCAAACCGGCCCAGGAGCGCTCCGGCAACATAAAACGAACCCCGCATTTTGCGAACCAGGTCATATGGGGCGCTCACTGAGTTGATCTGAGTTGCGTCTATGCTGAGCACCGATTTCTCTATGAACTCACACTTGGCCCCCAGCGCTCGCAACATGTCAATCATCGCGTTGATATCGTCAATTCGGGGGACGTTTTCGAAAATAGTCCGTCCCTCTACCAGAAGCGATGCGGCAAGTAAGGGCAGGGTCGCATTTTTCGATCCGCTGACCGTCACATCTCCATGCAGCGGATTCCCGCCATATATTCTGATACTGGCCACGGCTTCTTCCTCCCGTTGTGTGTCACTTGACTGTGTCCAGACTGCGAATGCTGCTGTATCTGGCCGTCTGTTGCTGGGCTGGGACTGCACGAACTCGCCTAGCTCGACAGATCAGCCTTCTGCACGACCTGTAGACGGTTCACTGCTCTAAGCAAGGCGGCGCGGGCTCGGTCCACGTCGATATACGTGGCCGAGGTTCTCTTCGAGTTGGCAATCAGTCGATCCTGGGCCCTCTGCATCGCCGACCGGGCCCGCTTGATGTCTATGTCCTCTGCCATTTCGGCGGTGTCCGCCAATATGGTCACGTGATTGTCCAGCACTTCCATGACGCCACCGGTAATCGCTGCGTGCAGATCGTGTGTCGGCTGGCGCAAAGTGATCACGCCTATCGTCAAACCCGTAACCAGTGGGGCGTGTCCCGGGCGAATACCCAGGTATCCCAGTGTTCCGGGAACAACTAGACCGTCTACTGTCCCTCGGTATTGTACACCAGATTGGGTCACTATCTCAACTGTCAATTCAC
Source organism: candidate division WS1 bacterium (assembly GCA_012518355.1). Classification (GTDB taxonomy): domain Bacteria; phylum Armatimonadota; class Zipacnadia; order Zipacnadales; family UBA11051; genus UBA11051. The sequence continues at coordinate 14,118 of JAAYSP010000148.1, forward strand.
GATTCATCCAGTTGCGACCCCAAATAGCGCAGAAAAGGGCTGTCACTCAGCTCTCGGCGCCATACGATTGAGTGCATGTGCGGCCGCATCTCAGTAGGCATATCCGTCTCTTGTTAGTGGCAACGGAACAGGTGCTGCAGGCTTGATAATACGATGCGGTTTCCGGCAGTCAATTGCTCACCACTTGCGACCATACATACGGCAAGCTAGCTCTGGGAGGCAGGCTGCGCTGTTACTTCCTCCACGGTCGCGACCATGCGGAAAGCACTCTCGGGCAAGTGATCATACTCACCGCTCAACAGCGCCTCAAAGCTGTTCACGGTTTCTGACACCGGAACGTAGACGCCCGGTATCGAGGTGAATTGCTCCGCCACAAACATCGGTTGTGTGAGGAATTGCTGGACGCGTCGGGCGCGAGCCACTATCCGCTGGTCATCCTCGGAAAGCTCTTCCAGGCCCAAGATTGCTATGATGTCACGCAGATCACGGTACCGTTGCAGTAATTCTTGCACACTTCGCGCGACCTGATAGTGGCGTTCCCCGACTACACGTGGATCCAGCAGTCGTGAAGTAGATGCAAGCGGATCAGCAGCCGGATAGATGCCCTGCGAAAACAGCTCGCGCGACAGGTGTATACTCGCATCAAGGTGAGCGAAGGTGGCAACCGGCGCTGGGTCAGTGTAGTCGTCAGCCGGCACGTAGACGGCCTGCACTGACGTGATGGAGCCTCTCAGGGTGGACGTAATCCTCTCTTGCAATTCGCCCATCTCGCTGTCGAGAGTGGGCTGGTAGCCCACTGCAGAGGGCATCCGACCCAAAAGTGCTGAAACCTCTGACCCTGCCTGTGTGAAACGGAAAATGTTATCTATGAACAGGAGAACATCCTGGCCCGCCTGGTCACGGAAGTACTCGGCCATCGTCAGCGCGGTCAACCCAACCCGCATGCGCGCCCCTGGAGGTTCGTTCATCTGTCCGAATACCAGGCATGTCTGCGGCAACACACCGGCTTCTTGCATTTCCAGGTAGAGGTCATTGCCTTCACGCGTCCGCTCTCCTATGCCGCCGAATACCGACACACCTTCGTGAACCGTACCCACGTTGCGGATAAGTTCCATGATGATTACCGTCTTGCCAACTCCCGCTCCTCCGAAAAGACCGATCTTGCCACCACGCGGGAACGGACAAAGCAGGTCTATCGCTTTGATGCCGGTTTCAAACTGTTCCTCGGCGACGCTTTGCTGCTCAAACGGTGGTGCAGGGCGGTGTATGGGCCAGTGCTCGGTGACTTCAACAGGTCCAGCTTCGTCTATAGGATGTCCCAGAATGTCAAACATACGCCCCAACGTCTCCGGACCGACTGGCACGCTGATGGGGCTTCCACTATCCTCGACCGCCATGCCTCGAACTAGTCCATCGGTGTTGTCCATCGCCACGCAACGGACCGTGTCATCTCCGAGGTGCTGTGCGACCTCTACGATCAGATCGATATCGCGCCCAGGATCGTGTACGCGCAATGCGGTGAGCAATTCTGGCAGCGCGTCCACCGGAAAACGGACGTCAACCACCGGTCCGCGCACCTGTGTTATTTTTCCTGCGGCCATCTACACAAGCCTTCCTGTTCTCATGGCTAGTCCAGAGTGTTCTCGGACTCCCGATGAGCAGTTATACACGTGTGTTTGCACCCAACCGCCACCAGATGGGCAACCAGACCCTATCATAGCAGGTGTCACTCATCAAAATATATGGCAGATAGTCATGCTGCCAGACAGTGATGGGCGGCACACTCATCCCAGAGCCTCAGCGCCGCTGACGACTTCCAGCACCTCATCCGTGATCTTCTGTTGCCGCCCTCTGTTCAACTCTCGCACCAGATCTTCACCCAGTTTTTCCGCGTTGTCAGCCGATGTGGTCATCGCCACCATGCGGGCGGCGTGCTCTGACGCCAGTGACTGCAACAGGTAGTAGGACAATCGCGCCTCTGCAGCCAGGGGAAGCAGATCGTGCAGAAACTCTGCGGCATTAGGTTCGTATATGTACTCGACCGCCTGGTGGGTCTCTTCCAGATCGCCCACGATAGGCAGCAGTTGTTCGTAGGTTGGCACATACCGGGCAGTGCTGACAAAGCGAGTATAGATGATGTGCAGACTGTCTATAGTGCCGGTGTCGAAATGCTTCATGATAGCACGTGCAATCCGAGATGCCTGTGAGGCATCCTCCACTTCATACAGCATGGAGGCTTTGTCCAGTACAGTCCAACCATTTCGGCGCACATAGTCAACGGCTCGCACCCCGATCGGCACTACGCTCACCGGGACTTGCGCATCCTGGACAAACTGGTTTGCCAGACGCAGGACGCCCGCGTTGTAGCCTCCGCACAGTCCCCTGTCGCCGGCAACCAATATCAAACCGATCCGCTTTTCTTCAGTGTTACGGCGCAAGTACGGATGGTCGGATGTGGTGTCACCGGCTCCTACACGAGACATGATCTCGGTGAGACGACGAAAGTACGCTCGACTTAACTCAACCCGCGATTGCACACGACGCAATTGCACGCCCGAAACCATACTCATCGCACGCGTGATCTGGTGGATACTCTCGGTCGTCCGAATTTTTCTACGCAATACACGCAGATTCTTTGGCATATCATCTACTCAGCTGACTGGACTTCATCGGCCTGTTTGAGCACGTCGGGCTCAAGCAGGTACGAACGATCCAGTTGCTTGACAAATTCAGAGATAGCGGCTGAAAGCTCCTCTGTCAGTGCGTCAGAGAACTCCTGCTTCTGCTCTAGTTGTTGCTCGATTTGCGGGTAGTGCTGGGCAAGATACTCAAGCAGTTGCGTCTCTACCGCCGTTATCGCCTCTGGGCGCACCTGGTCCCAGTAGCCGTGAGTGCCCGCGAAGATGGTGATTACCTGGCGCTGGACTGGCATCGGGACATACTGAGCCTGTTTCAGCACCTCTGTCATGCGATCACCGCGGTCAAGAATCCGCTGGGTCTCAGCATCCAGGTCAGAGGCAAATTTTGCAAACGCACGGTATTCGCGGTAGGAGGCCAGGTCAAGTTTGAGCCGCCCTGCTACTTGCCGCATCATACGCGTCTGTGCGCTGCCACCAACTCGCGAAACGCTAAGTCCCACACTGATTGCGGGCCTGATACCGGCATAAAATAATTCTGGCTCCAGGTAGATTTGTCCGTCAGTAATCGAGATCAAGTTGGTCGGAATGTAAGCCGCGTAGTCGCCCTCTTCGGTCTGGATGATGGGGAGCGCAGTAAGCGATCCGCTACCTTCTTGATCGTTGAGCTTGGCGGCCCGTTCCAGCAGGCGTGAGTGCAGGTTGAAGATGTCACCAGGGTATGCTTCTCGTCCCGGAGGGCGGCGTAACAACAGGCTGATTTGACGGTAGGCTTTAGCGTGGCGGGTCAAGTCGTCATATATCACCAAAGCATGACCGCCGTTGTCACATATATGCTCGCCGATTGTACAGCCCGCGTATGGCGCTATGTACTGCACCGCAGCCGGATCTGATGCTGCGGCTGAGACTATACAGGTATAGTCCATCGCCCCATGCTCTTCAAGTATCGCCGCCACTCTGCGGATGGAAGATGTCTTTTGCCCTATCGCCACGTAAACGCATTTGACGTCTGTATCCCGCTGATTGATGATAGTGTCAATGGCGATGGCGGTTTTACCGGTCTGTCGGTCGCCAATTATCAACTCCCGCTGCCCCCGGCCTATGGGGATAATCGAGTCAATTGCCTTGATGCCGGTGTGTAGCGGTTCACTCACGGGATGGCGCTTGATGACACCGGGTGCTTTCACCTCAAGCGGCCGCGTCAACTCAGTGGCCATCGGGCCCTTGCCGTCCAGCGGGTCACCCAGTGGCGTGACAACACGACCGAACAGCTCGTCCCCTACCTTGGTCTCAGAGATGCGACCGGTCGTGAGCACCTGATCGCCCTCTTTTACGTGCCCATAAGGGCCCATCAGAATGCAGCCTACGTTATCTTCTTCGAGGTTCAAAGCAATGCCCATCAGGCCACCCGGGAACTCCACCAACTCGCCTGCCATGACGTCTTCCAGGCCATAAACCCGAGCAATCCCGTCACCGATTTCGATGACAGTGCCCACACCCATGATCTCTACATGGGTCTCTAACCTCTCTAGCTGCTCCCTGATGATGGCCGAAACCTCGTCAGGTGTGTGGTTCAAATCAACTCACCTCTATGTTGGGTCTGCTTGCCAGTTGTATGGCTAGCCCATCGCGGAGACAGAGCGTCAAATCGGGCGTATCGCCCTGCGTAGCGACTGCAGCTTCCCTCTCACACTGCCGTCCACAAGCCGGTCGCCCACTCGTGCGGACATACCCCCGATAAGATCGGGCTCAACCTCGCTCTCCAATTCCACTTCGGCATCCATCAGCCGCGATAACATCTGTTTTATTTGTGCAAGCTCTTCGGCTGTTGGCTGCCGAGCACTGCTAATGTGAGCCCGCACTACACCACGATCCTGATCCCATGCATCCAGAAATGCTTCAGACATGCCCGTGAGCAGTCGCACTCGCCCCTTGCGTAGCACCAGGCGCAAAAATGGCTCGCTGCTGGTAGCCTTCTCCGTAGGCAGCGCAGTGGTGGCTATGGCCAGCAGGGCACTGATTTTGCGCTCTTCTTCCAGTGTCGGGTGGCCAAGCAGTATCAACAGGCGTGGCTCGGCCCGCAGTGCACGTGCGATTGCAGAGAGCTGCTGGTACACGGCCTCCTGCTCATCTCGGCCCGCCGCCTGTTGATACAGGGCCCGGGCATATCTTCTGGTCAGACTGTCTATAGCCATAAGTGCAGTAACCTGCTGTCGAAACGATCTCTGTGCAGTCTAACTCACCGCTAACGCACCACTAGCGCACCGCTATCACACCGCTACCTCACCAATTCATCGTGAGGGTCCTCCAGCGCCAGGCGGTCAATATCTGCGATGAAAGCCTCTACCAGGGCCGTCTGCCGCTCGTCGGTGAGGGTGGCGCGCAGCAATCTTGCCGCAACCTCTGCCGCCAGCTCAGTCACCTGTTCACGGAGCTGCTCCAGCATTGTCTCGCGGGAGTGTTGCAGTTGAGTCTCGGCATCCACAATTATCTGCTCACGTTGCGCCCTCGCCTCAACATGCAACTGCGCAATTGCGTCCTTGGCCTCGCGACTGGCCCGGGCCATCTCGGCTCGGAACTGATCGCGCGCGTTCTGCAGCTCGGTTTGCAAGTGACGATGCCTGTTCTCGGCCTCATCGCGCAACTGGCGCGCTTCGGTTAAGTCTGCCTTAATCCGGTCGGCTCGCTGCTGCATGAAATCCCCGACTGGCTTGAAGGCAAATCTCCGCATGAGGTACAAAAGTAGCAGAAAGCCTACTATATTGACGAGCAGAGCGCCACCTTGGATGCCTAGCTGATCAAGTACGGAAGCCATTTATAACCTCCGGCTCCTATTACATTCCACTTGCGGTGATCTTCACCACTTCGGCCACCGGCGCTAACTTACCCTGCAGCAGGATGAAGACCAGCAGACAGTACAGTACCAGCGCTTCGATAAGTGCCAGGGTAATCAACAGCAATGTCCGGATGTTGCCTGCCGCATCAGGCTGGCGGGCAATCGCCTCCATAGCGGCGGCCGCTGCTTTGCCCATGGACAAAGAAGTGACTATGGTGGAGATACTGACGCCCAGGCTTACCCCTAGAGCTAGAGCTG
>JAAYSP010000209.1 GCA_012518355.1 candidate division WS1 bacterium
ACTTCTGCATCCATCCGGTCACCACACTCCATATGTGGCTGTCCATAGAACTGCGATAGGTCGTCTGCGACACCTGGTGCCCATTCAGCCAACACAGTGAAAGTGCCGTCACACTGCCCGACAGAAGCTGCAAAAGCCTATATGCTTGCGCCCATTTTCCAGACTTGCAGTCCAGATTGAGTTGAAGATGTCTACGATTGTGGTCCATACTTAAGATGGGCCCAAGCAGCATCCTCTGGAACATTCCCAGAGAAATCCACGCAACAAGTAAGAGACTGTGCTCTCTGTGCTCGCGTGCTTGTAGTGCTCTTTCTATCCTGTTGTCAAGTGGTAGCGAAAAGATCCCTGAGATACTCCAGGTTTCGGCTACCGGCCTCCACAGGGTCTTCGGTCGGTGGGGTCTCGAGCACCAGCCAGTCGTCATAACCGATATCCTGCAGCGCTTTCAGGCAGTCAGGGATAGGCACGACGCCCTCACCAAGATAGTCTGCCTCACGATCCTTGATGTGCACGATCTCGAGAGCTTCGGCCAACTGCTTGATCTCGCCTACCGGGCTGTGCCCGAAAGCTACCGCATTACCCACATCGTAGTAGACTCCCACCGCGGGCGAGTCCAGGCCGGACAAGAGAGTCTGCAGATTATCGGCGGATTTGCCACAGCCTCGGCCCACGTTTTCCAGACAGTAGACCACTCCCAGGTCTTCGGCCACAGGTGCAGCTTGCGCGACTATCTCGATCCACCGCTGCGGGGCCTGGTCGGCGTTTGCGCCGTCCTCTCCGGGGGTTATGGGCAGCAGTATCCATTTGGCGCCCAGTTCGGTGGCGAAGGCTGCGCTTGCGGTGATGATCTTCAGAGCCTCCTCGCGAACCTCAGACTTGTCGCTGGCCGGACTGATCTGCCAGAGCACCCCCAGACACAGGGAGCTGATTTCGCAGCCTGTGTCAGCGGCCGCTTCTCGCAGTTGACGTCGGCCCTCATCATGCCAGATAGGATTTCCCGTGTAGTCTGCCCCGATGTCCAGTTCCACTCCATCGAAGCCCAGTTGCGCTCCCATCCGGATTGCGTTCAGGCAGTCGGTACCCAGTGAGCCGTTTCTGATGCCGATCTTCATCCACTTCACGCCTCTCGTGCGGCTAGTGTTGAGTGCCCAGTGGTCTGGTACTTCGCGGAGTACGCGCTTCTGGCGCCATGCCTAGGATATCAGCGAAGTTTTGCCCCAAGATGCGCCGCCTGGCCTGATACGGGATGCGCGTCCAAAACACATCCAGTCCAGTTGTGATGCAGGGTCATGTCTCATCGCGTCAGAGCCGTACATGATTTACTTCAGCGGGATACTCTCATACAGCGTTCAGGCAGTCGGCGCCCAGTGAATCGTTTCTGATGCCGATCTTCATCTACTTCACGCGTCTCATGTGGCTAGTGTTGAGTGGCCGGTGGCCTGGTACTTCGCGGAGTACGTGCTTCTGGCGCCATGCCGAGGATGTCAGCGAAGTTTTGTCCCAGGATGCGTTGTTTGGCCTGATACGGGATACGCGCCCAGCACATCCAGCCCAGTTGTGAAGCAGGGTCACGCATCATCGCGTCAGAGCCGTACAGGATCTGCTCCAGCGGGATACTCTCATACAGCATCTCCGCACCGGCATATAGGATGGACGAATAGCAGACCTCCGCGTATATGTTGCTTAGCGCGCTGCATGCTTCGATGACGGCCTCCACCATCTGGTAACTGCTGGTGGCATGTGAGATGATCCACGCGGCGCCAGGGTACCGCTCTGCCAGACGCATGGCCATTTGCGGTGTCAACTGCTGGGATTCGGCTGAGAAGCTTCCGCAGCCGAGGATGGGTTTGTGATTGTCACTGGCCCACTGGTAGCTGGCATGGCGAACGGGGTCGTCTATGCGCACGCGACTGTACAGGCCATAAGGCTTGATGCCGATAACTCTGTCCGTGTAGAAGACACGTTCCAGCTCAGCTTGATAGATTTCGGGATAGCGCGTGTTGTAGCAGCCGTAAGCCATCAACCGATCTGGATACCGGGCTACGGCCTCGAGAGCCAGGTCGTTTGCCTCTGCATCACCCTCGACCAACCCGCTCCACATGCTGAAGGCCAGTATATCTACGCCCAGGCGGTCCATGCTGATGATTGCACTGTCGGCATCCTGACCGGGCATGGCAAGCCCGATCGCGCCCATAGCGCCGGGATGCGCCAGATGTCCGTGGCAGTCTATGATAAACTCATCAGACAGCGGCCTGCCTGCACGAACGGAGGCGACAATCGGGTCATCATCAGGATGCTCTCGGGGAGCTCTCAGGTGGGGCAGAGGGCGGCCGGAGACGCCAGTGACGCCCTCCAGCAGTTGCAGTAGATTGGCGCCGGCAATCATGGGGCGCGCGCTTTCAGGGATGTCCTGGTACAGTGTCATCATGTGGGGCGAACCAGGACTGCAGTGCGGCAGACCCGTGCCGAAAAGTAGCCTGTTTTCACCAAATTCGGCCACGAAGCGCTGGTATGCCTGGTGGTCTTGAAACCGATGTGTCTCGACGTACAGGTTGGGACACTGCTGACAGGCCGGATAGAGCTGCTGGCCCGCACCGTATCCCACGCCGCAGAGGACGACTGGCAGCAGCGGATGGGCCTGGCACAAGTCTACAAGCTCATGCCAGGCCACCTCGGATAGATCGAGGAAAAGCGGCAACCGGTGGCGCTCCAGCTCTGATAGCAGCTCACCGATCACGTACTCGGCAGTACCGAAACGGTGCGTGGTGGGTAGCAGTCTGGCTGTGCGCACGCCCAGAGACAGCATCTCGGCAACCAGTTCGTCCGGTGGAGGCATCTCACCCGCGTGGTGGGGCAACAGTACCCACTGCGGCACCAGCTGAGGATCATCGCCGATTTCTCTGAGTAGCCGGCGATTTCCATAGTCGGGCGAGTACTCGGCGGCTACGGCATGATGCACCACCGCACCGACTATGTCGTAGTAGTCGAACTCGCTCCTGTAGTCGTCGAGTTGCCAGATGGAACGCTGATGGCGTTGTGCGCGCGCTCCAATCATGCAGTTGCAGTCAAAAAAGGGCAAAGCCGACATATTATGGACTTCCCTTCGTCCAGTTTATGACCTATATTCTCACCACTGACGCCGCGATAGGCGCTCCTCAGGCACTCCTCAGGAGCGGGGCGTGCGCTGCTCCATCGGCATCTTCAGGATGTCGGCCATGTTTTGCCCCAGCACTTTTTGTTTGTCTTCGTACGGGATGCGTGCCCAGGTCACCCAGCCCAGTTGAGGAGCGATATCGCGCATCACGCAGTCGCTGCCGAAAAGCAGTTGCTCGGGACAGACCTCTTCGCAGAAAAACTCTATGAAGCCGTACAGGATGGAGGTGTAGGTGATCTCCGCGTATACGTTCTTGAATTCGCGCGCGACCCGAGCGGTTCCCTCGGCCAAATCCCAGCTGGAGCCCGCGTGCGCCACCAGGAACTTCGCACTGGGGTACTTTGCAGCCAATTTCTCGCTGATATCGGGCCTCATCGCATGACAGAGCACGGGTTTTTCGTTGGCATTGGCCCACTCCATCAGCGGCGCCAGAGCAGGGTGATCAAACGGAAGGCCATGACGGGGATACGGCTTGTAGCCGATGACCCTGTCGGTCAGAAAAACGCGCTCGTACTCGGCGTTGAAAAACTCCGGATAGTTCGGATTGTCGCATCCGTAAGCAAGTAGGCGGTCCGGATGTCTTTCGACAGCGTCCAGTGAGATGTCGTTGGCCTCGGGGTCGCCGGTTATGATGCCTGACCAGGGGCTGAAGCAGCATATGTCTATGCCCATCCGGTCCATGGATTTGACGAGATTGTCGGCGTCGTTGTATGCCAGCGGTATGTAGACACCCATGGCACCCGGATGAGCGATGTGGCCATGAGCATCCAGCACGAATTCGTCTGACAGAGGTTTGCCAGCTCTGGTGCAGGCCACAATCGGGTCATCGTCAGGGTGCGTGGCGGGCGCCTTCAGCTCGGGCAGTGGCCGTCCCTGGGCACCGCGAACGTCCTTGAGCAGGCGCATGAGATTGCCACCGGCAATCATGTGTCGAGCCTCTTTTGATATATCCTCATAGCGGGTCATCATAGTGGCTGCACCGGGGCTGCGGTTGGGCAGGTCCGTACCAAATAGTAGCCGTTCCGGACCGAAGCGGCGGATGAATTCCTCGTACGCGCGATGCTCCTGATACGCCCAGGTTTCGATGTGCAGGTTGGGAGCAGCTGCCAGCGCCGGATAGAGGGTGCGCCCACCGCCCCAGCTTTGCCCACATAAGACGACAGGCAGCATAGGATGAGCCTGGCACAACTGCACCAGGTCAGGCAGGTCTATCTCAGATTTGTCCACGAAAAGCGGAACACGATGGCGTTCTAACTCTGACAGCAGTGGGCCGATGATGGCTTCACTGGTGCCGGTCACATTTGTCTTCGGCATGATGCGGGCAGTTCGGACGCCCAGAGATAGCATTTCTGCTACCAGTTCCGGAGCTGGTGGCATCTCGCCCGTATGATGGGGGATCAGCACCCATTGGGGGACCAGTTGCGGATCGTCGCCGATTTCCCGTAGCAGTCGCCGGTTGCCATAGTCAGGTGAGTACTCTCGAGCCACGGCGTGGCTGACGACTGCACCTACGATATCGCAGTAGTCGAAATCCCGACGGTAGTCCTCCAGACGCCAGATGGTACTCTTATGACGATTGGCACGTACACCGATCTGACAGTTGCAATCGAAAAATGGTATGGCTGACATGTCCAGTCCAACCTCACTTTGATTTGAAGATAGTTGCATGGGCAGCGATGACACGTCATGAAGAGGCTGCTGTACCTGGCAGTTCGGCACAGAATCACAAGCACCTTCTCCGCCATACTACCATGCTATATGTGAGGGCCCACTGACTCCCAGCAGTTGGCTTCGAGCAGAGCACGCTTGAGACGCGCACAGCTTTCGCACTGCCAGCAGTGCCGTGGCCCTGCCTCATAACAGCTATAGATGCAATCGAGCATGACGTGGTCGCGCTGGGCGAGCTGTAGCATGTCGGTTTTGGTCATGTGCAACGTGGGGGAGATGACTGAGGGGTGTTGCCGGGTGGAGTGCTGGAGCAATTGATTGACTGCGGCGACGAATTCAGGACTGTTGTCGCTGAACAGCGCAGCTTCCTCGCGGTTGAAGCCGGCCACTATGGCTTCACACTCGAGTGCTTCCGCATAGGCGGCCGCAACCATGAGCAGTACCGCGTTGCGGTTTGGCACCCAGAGTTGGGCGGCATGGCACGAGGTGCAGGCGGGATGGTCTGGACTGTTTGGGCTGTCTTTTCCCGCATGGGGCATGGGCTTGCTAAGATCAGTCAGAGCGTTCGATGCCATGCGGCCAAGCCAACGGAGGTTGACTTGCTGACGGGGTATGTTCAGTCTGGCCGCCTGATGTCCTGCCGCTGCAAGCTCTGCCACAGCAGCGCGCTGGCCGTAATCGCAGGTGATGGCAAGCTGCAGGTCGTAGTCGGGGGCTGCCAGATGGGCGGCGATGAGTGAATCCAGGCCTCCAGACAGCAGCACGACGGCGCGACGGCGGCCCCCACACTCAGAGGCCATGTCAGTCTTCCCGATAAGTTACAGCTGAATCGTCGGTTTCGTACAGCTTCACTTGGTCAAGATGCACCCCATCGTCGGGAAGTGCGCATGCAATCTGGCGGAAAATACATGCTGCGATATTTTCAGAAGTTGCGTTGATGTTCACGAATTCGGGTAAATCGTTGAGGTAGGCGTGGTCGTACTGGTCCAGGACTTGGTCGCATATCTGCTTGAGCTGCCCAAAATCCATGAGCATACCGCAGTCGTCAAGCTCGTCACCGGTGACGGTGATCTCTATTTTATAGTTGTGCCCATGCAGATGCGCACATTTGCCATCATAATTGCGCAAGTGATGCGCTGCTGAAAAGTGTCGTCTCACGGTAAGCCGATATCTGGACATGGACCGCCTCCGATACAGGTGGGTAACGCGCGACTATGTAACACGTGACTATGAGTAGTTGGACTCAATTGAAATACCAGATGAACAGTATCACTGCGACCATCGAGCCGGCCAACGCTCCGAGGAACGCCTCGGCCAGTGTGTGTATCCGCGCCTGGACACGGCTCTGCAGTAGCAGCAAGGCTAGCGATAGCGCGAGGATCATCACCGCCAGATCCTGGGTTAGCACCATGATCATCACCGCGGCCAGAAATCCCAGTGCTGAGTGTCCTGACACGACACCTCCACGCCAAAACGTACCACGACCTGTGGCGTGTTTGAGCCAACTGATGAAGATGGCTAAAAGCACCGAACCGATGAGTGCCAGCTGCAGGGTATCCAGGTGTGGCGGTGTTGTAGGCTCAGGCCAGTTGCTGAACACCTCTCCCACCCGCTCTGCACTGCTAAACACCAGTATTGCCACGATAATCGCATAGATTGCCGCAATCAGAACGGCCCCGGCGGCCACGTCTTTTACTACCTTGACGCGCACATCATAGCCTTCCACGATGAGCTCGGTAGCCGCCTCAAGTGCAGTGTTGATCATCTCGGCCACCAGCACGACTGCCGCCGCGGCTAGCAGGTGCAGAAACGGTGTGCCGTCTATGCCCAGGGTCCACGCGGCCAGCAGTACCAGTGCGACCAGGGTGAAGTGTACGCGCATGTGGCGCTGAGTGTCGAAACAGAATTGAACACCGTCCCAGGCATGTTGGAAGCTCAGCGCAACTGATTTGCGCCGAACGTAGCCCGATCCGGTGCTCTCTGAAGCCTGGTGTTTGTCAGTTTTGGGCAAAACCTGAGAGCCCCTTGTGTTCCTGTAGGATGGTACGTTGTCGGTCTAGCATAGCGGCTCGATCTTCCGGATCTGCGTCGGTGTAGCCCGCGGCATGAAGAACTGCATGTGCCACCAGAAAAGCCAACTCCCATGCTACGCTGTGCCCGTGCTCGGCCGCCTGCGCAGCAGCTTGAGGCACCGAGATGTAGGCTTCTGCTTCCGCCTGGCCATCAGGACCTACCTCAGCCTCAAAAGCGATAACGTCGGTTGTGCCGGCTGTGTTTCTCAGTGTGCAGTTCAGATGCTCCATGGTGGTGTCATCAACTAGCACCAAACTTAACAGATCCAGGTTGAGCTGCTCAGCCTCGCCAACCGAAGATGCCACCCGCCCAAGCAGGTCGTGGTCGACAGGCTCGCTTTGCAAGTCGCGGATTTCAACTCGCACTGGTCTGCTCCCCTTCTTTTCCCGAGGGTGTCTCCACCTGCCGAGGACCTGTCAGGCCACGTATGTTCTCTGGCAGAAAGCGGTCAGGATAGCGCACACGCTGGTGGAACATGCGGTTGAGGGTTTCCTTGAAGCTGTGCTTGATGGTGGCGATATCAGCAAACGTCAACGGTGCTTCGTCGAGTTGGTTGTCCTCTATCTTGGCGTCAATCAGCCGCTCGACTAGCTCCTCTACACGCTGAGGATGCGGCTCTTCCATGGTGCGGGCCGCCGCCTCCACGGTGTCAGCCAGCATCACCAGGGCCGTCTCTTTGCTCTGAGGACGAGGGCCGCTGTAGCGGAAATCACTCTCCTGGATCGTGCTGGGATCATCAGCTTCTGCGACAGCCTTGCGGTACAGGTACGACACCAGTGTGGTGCCATGATGCTCAGGTATGACTGCAGCTACCTCCGCAGGCAGGCCTGCCTCCTTCGCCAACTCTACCCCGTCGCGGACGTGTGATGTGAGCACAAGGGTGGACAGATGGGGCGACAGGTTGTCATGCGGACTACGGCTACCGAACAGGTTCTCGGCAAAAAAGTGTGGGCGTTTCAGCTTCCCCACATCGTGGTACATACAGCACACACGAGTCAGCAGGCTGTTGGCGCCGATAGCCTCTGCTGCAGGTTCGGCCAGATTGGCCACCATGGCTGAGCTCTGATATGAGCCGGGTGCCTCGGTCAGCAGCCTCTTGAGCAGCGGTTCATTTGGGTTCAACAATTCCATCAGGCGCATTTCCGTAGTCAGACGCAACGGCCGTTGGATTACCATCACGATGCCGAATGCAAGCATGGCCGAGGCCAGACCACCACCGGCCGTTGCGCCAAGCTGCCGGTACGGTATGTCCATCCCAAGCATCTTGCTGGCGATGCCCAATGCGAGTGGGTTGACCAGTGCCGTCAGCGCTCCTGCTCGGCTGATCATCGTGGTCCTGGCGCGTCCCATCGGGATCACATGTGCCGCTGCTATACCGGCGACAAGGCTCGAGATCATCAGTCGTGGATCGCCGCCAGCAGCCATCGAGCCAACCAGTACGGACAGATAGACGACCGCGGCAACCGCCACCTCCGAGCTAATCACCAGTGATATCAGCATCGCGACCGTGGTGACCGCGCTGAGCGTCCAGGTAGTGTAGTGTTGGCTGCCCTCGGCAAAGCGTATGACCAGCACTGCCAGTACAACTGCCACGCACAGTGTGTACAGCAGCCGCTCATCGCGGTATGCCTGGGCCGCCAGATGTAGTATGTACACGCTCACAGCAAGTGTGATCGTGATGATGAGTAGCAGTAGCGCTGCTGCCTGCGAATAGTCAATCGTCGGCTGAATTAGCCCCAGGGCTTCAAACATCGCCAGATGTCTGGCTGTCACAGTGTCGCCAGGGGAGATGATGAGGTCACCTGGCTGCAGTTGGCGACGCACATCTTCGACCTGCTTGGCCGCCAGGTCGCGCTTCTCCTGAGTCGCCTGCGGGTCGTAAATCATGGTGGGACGAAGCGCAGCCTGGGATAGCTCGGTCACCATCCGCCGGAACTGAGCAGTCACGCCCAGGCTACCGGCCATCTCCTCAGCACGCTCACGCGCCTTCATCAAATCGTCGGTGTTGCTGCGTATCTGGCCATCCATCTGCTCACGGACGATTTGCAGGGCCCCTGACTTGACTCTATCGACCGCACCGGGCTGCATTTCGATAAGCAGTCGCAGTGTCTGAGGGCTCAACTGTACATCAAGGATGTCTCGCAGTCGGTCTACCCTGTCCAAATCGCTGGTTAAATCCGGGTCTTCCCGCACTGTTGCAGCAGTGGCAAAGACATCCGCGATAGTGCGTTCGGCTGTGGCGATGGCATCAGGAACACGGTTGTAAATCGGGCTGACTGATGAGGATGCTTCCTGCCGTAGACGCTCGGTTTCCTGGCTGTCAACGTACACTGCGGCGCGGTTGGCCGTGATGGTCTGATTGGCCACATCGTCCATATGCAAGGAGACGCGCTCGGGCTGGAGACGCCACAGCAGCAGCAGAAACACGGTAAGCGTAGTCAGCGTGATAACACAGAGCCTGCGCACTGCGCTGTCAGACAGGCGACGGCCGAACAGCCTGATATGCGCGTACTTCCGCTTATGGTTGCGCTTAGGCTTGGGCATCTCGAGAGCCTTACTGCACGCTTTCTTCGTGCGCCGAAGCCTGTTTGCCGGCCACTGTCTCAGACCCCGACACGCTACCTCGCTGTGCTCGCTCGCTAATCTCGTAGGCGTCTACAACGCGCTGGACAAGAGGATGGCGAACGATATCGTTGCGGTCCAGTTCGCTGATGCCGACGCCTTCGATGTGGCGCAGGACACCCACAGCGTGCACCAGGCCACAGGGTACATGGGCAGGCAGGTCGGTCTGGGTTACGTCCCCGGTGACAATCATCCTGGAGCCAAAGCCCATACGGGTCAAAAACATCTTCATCTGTCCGGGGGTAGTGTTTTGCCCCTCGTCCAGGACTATGAACGCATCGTTGATGGTGCGTCCGCGCATATAAGCCAGCGGCATCACCTCGATCACTCCACGTGCCAGCAGCCTTTGCAGGCGCTCGAAACCGATGATGTCAGTCAGGGCGTCATGTAGTGGCCGCAGATAGGGTTGGACTTTCTCCAGCATGTCGCCTGGGAGAAAGCCCAACTGTTCACCGGCCTCCACGATGGGGCGGGTCAGGACGACACGGCTGACTTGACCGGAGCGTAGTGCTGCTACTGCCATCGCCATCGCCAGAAAGGTCTTGCCCGTACCCGCCGGGCCGATGCAAAAGACCAGGTCGTGGCGGGTCACAGCATCCACATAGCGCGCCTGCCCCAGGGTTTTGGGCCGCAGTGGCTTGTTGCGGTGGGTCACGACGATGGTGTGTTCGAGTGTCTTGGTGATGCTTGCATCGATGCCCTGGCTGGCGGCATCCATGATGATGGATAGATCTGCGGCACTTGGGGGCCGACCGCTGCGAATTAGTCGCAGCAGGGCTGCAATCGCCTGTGCTGCTTGTTCGGTTGCCTGCTCAGGGCCGTAGAGTAGAACCGCACTGTCGGCCGGTCTGACCTGTACATCGAAACGATCCTCGATGCTGCGCAGGTTCGCGTCCTGACGCCCAACTAGTTGCGGCATCTCATCCAAAGCCACTTCGATCCTGCTCGCCGGACGCGGAAGCGCCTTTTCAGACACTTCGGCTTCATCCTCTCTCTACGCACCAGTGTCGCCGACCACGGAATGCAACTCGACGACAACTATTCTGGCGGCCGGCTACGGTGTGGCACGAAGTCAAAAATCGGGACCCCCGCGAGGCAGATCCCGACCCTTCGGTGTGTTCCTCAGTCGGCAGTCGTATGCTTTTCTGTCAATGCTGATACCATACTAGGTTATATCAACCGCACCGCAAAGTCAACCGAAGACTGCCCTGCTACCGGGCTGGTGACACGCAGTAGGCAACCGTTGCTCACAGGGGACTCGTTCAGTGCAAAAGCCGCGGTCTGTGATGTCATGTTGCGCTACAATGCGGATTGTTTCTGGGTTTATTTTCTGAAGGATTATGACACGTGCTTGCATCGCTTTTATGAGGTGAGTGTAGTGCAACAATCGACCCTGAAAATTGGGTGCGATTGTGTTCGTCGTGCAGCAGGGAGCAGGTCAGTGGTGTGCTATGATATCGTATGAGCTGGTGCATCTGGTTCCGAGTGCAGAAATGGCAGGTGTTCCGATGTTCATCCGCGCTTTGAGCTTGCCGAATTCCTGCTGTTTTACGGCCAGATGGGGTGATGGCAGTTGAGCGAAGTGCACGTCATGCAGGATACTGCCGCAGTTGCCGCGAAGATGGCATGATGCGAGTAACAGCCTGGTCTTCAGCTACGATGCAGGCATATGAAATGCCGTGGGCATGTGCGCCGTTCTGGCAGACACGGTTCTTGTTTGAGATGCATAGTCCTGGCGCAATTTTTCGCGAGGTGAAGCCATGAACATACCTACAGTGAAGCTGGCATCAGGTCACGATATGCCTGTGTTAGGGCTGGGTACCTGGCGCATGAGTGGCAGCGAGTGTACACGAGCGGTTCGACAGGCTCTCGAGCTTGGGTACAGACATCTGGATACCGCTGAGTTATATGGGAACCATCGGGAGGTGGGTGAGGGCATACAGGGATTTGCCCGAGAGGAGCTCTTCATCACCTCAAAAGTGCCGTTTCAATTGCTGCGCCACGATGATGTTATCGCTACATGCAATCGTAACTTGCAGGAACTGGGCACTGACTATCTTGATATGTACCTGATCCACTGGCCTGATCCAGAACTGCCTATGGAGCCCACTTTTGAGGCACTATCCACTCTGGTCGCACAGGGCAAGGTCCGCAGCATTGGAGTGAGCAATTTCATCATGTCGCGGCTGGAGAAGGCGCTAGACATTTCGTCAGTGCCCATCTGCACCAATCAGGTCGAGTTCCATCCTCTACTCTACCAGGCTGACTTGATGCAGTTTTGCCAGTCGAAAGATGTGGTGGTTACAGCCTATGCACCGCTTGGACGGCAGAAGGCGTTGGAGCATCCCGTGGTGATACAGATTGCCGCCGAGTGCCGGAAGACGCCTGCTCAGGTGTGCCTGCGGTGGCTGTTGCAGAAGGGTATCGCCGTGATCCCGAAAAGCAGTTCAGAGGCCCGCCTGCGTGAAAATCTGGGAGTGTTCGGCTGGGAGCTGCCAGAAGAGGCGATGAGCAGGATTGACGCTATTCCTGACCAGGTGCGGCTCGTGCGCCTCGACATAGACGAATTTTGAGCAGGACCTGCTGTACACGTATGATTTCCTGCAGGATTTCCGTCTCCGCACGAGTGGCGCGCTGCTATCAGACGCACTGTAGCTGACATAGCTGCCTCTGGGTGCGCCCGCCACACCGGCCACACCGGCCACACCGGCCACACCGGCCACACCCGCTACACCTGCCACACTTGCCACACCCGCTACACCTGCCACACTTGCCACACCCGCTACACCCGCTACACCCGCTACACCCGCTACACCCGCTACACCCGCTA
>JAAYSP010000172.1 GCA_012518355.1 candidate division WS1 bacterium
CACTGCTCAAAAGCCTTCTGCTGACCCGCTGGTTTGATCGTGCCACCTATGGCACCTACATGCAGATTCTCATGGTGGCCCAGAGTATCCCTCCGTTTCTCAACCTCGGCCTCCCTGACGGTATCTTTTACTTCGGTTCGGCCGCGACGCCTGCCCGCCGTCGTATGCTGATCATCTACTACTACGCCGTTGCACTGGCGCCCAGTGCGCTAATAGTGTTGCTTTCAGGCCTGCTACGGCTGAAAGTCGCCGACTGGATGACCAACCCCGATCTGGCAGCCTATGCCTGGCTGATAGGCCTGTACACCATCGCGCATCTGTTCGAGGGCATGACTATACCCACACTGGTGACTACCGCGCGTCCGCGTCTGCTGGCAGTGCTCAGTGTGGTGCATACCATCTATGATGTCGGCGCAATAGGTGTCGCATGGTTGCTGGACAGCTCTCTGTCTGTAGTCATCGGACTGGGCATAGCCGGCATAGCGGCGAAAGTGCTGATAGTTCTGAGTGTGGTGCTGGCTGATCGCAGCTCCGCGTCAGCAAAACAGGACGCCACAGATGAGCAATTGCCCAGCCTTGGACGGCAGGTGGCTTACTGTCTTCCGCTGGCATTTGCGGCCGGATGTGGCTGGCTGCGCCGTTCAGTTGCTCGGTTCATCGTGGCCGGCCTCTATCCACCCGCGCAGTTCGCCGTATTCGCCCGCGGTGCATTTGAGCTGCCTCTAGTGGGTATGGCTGCGACCTCCATGACCCAGGGCATCTTCCCAGAGCTGGTGGCCCTGGCCAAAAAGGATGACTACCACAGCTTTGTCGGCCTGTGGAAAGAAGCCATATATCGCACCGCCGTGGTCATATTCCCCGTCGCCGCGATAGTAGCAGTGCTATCCGAGCAGCTTATGGTGCTGCTGTTTTCCGAAAAGTACGTGGATAGTACGCCGATCTTCCAGATATTTCTACTGCTGCTACCTATACGGATCAGCATCTATACCTATATATTGCGCGCGCTGGGGATGTCGTATCACGTCCTGGGGGTCTCTGTCATGGGGTTGGCAGGCAATGCTGCTTTGGGGTGGGCCATGTGTCTGAAGCTGGGGCCCAGTGGTGCGGCATGGGGTACGGTTGGCGGTGAGCTACTGGTGGTGATTGCGATTCTGGTGATGATATGGCGGCGAGTGCAGATACCGGTATCGCGGCTTATGCCGTGGGGACGCCTGCTTCATCTGCTGTTGGTACTGATAGTGCCCACGGCAGTAGCACTACTGCTGAATTGGTCACTGGGACATGGCACTGTGGCCATACTGGTAGTGGGGACAGTCTTCAGCGCTCTCTACTACCTGCTGGCGCGCTACAGTGGAGCTATAGCTCAGCGTGATGTTGACATGGTACGTGGCTGGATACAGCGGGCGTTCAGGCGCCCTCAGAGGGAGGTAGGGAAGAACTGAGGTGCTGCCGGATGCCCCGCAGATGTCCTTTCAGTCGCGCCCAATTGGACCCTATCCTATGAGGCATGAACACCAATCGTACTATGTCGGTAACCAGCATGGCTACTATATACCAGCCAAACGCCAGTTTGTTGTACAGCCGCTGAGGCATGTTGCGCCGGAAATGGTACCCCAGATTGGTTATCTGCTTACTGGCGTACCCCTCCGGATCGTACCAGCGTATCGGGCTAGGGTAGTGATACAATCGCGCCTCCGGGGTGATCAGCAGCTGGAATTTTTGGCTGACACGGTATGAGTGCTCTGCATCTTCGAACAGGGTATAGTCCTGATAGTGCTCAGCAAAGCGGAACTCATCGAGTACAGTCCGTCGGAAGCTGGATACCCCGCCACCGAGCCATTGCACCGGCTGTACACGCCGGACTGCATGGTAGTTGAGTTGGTTGAAGCCGCAGGCGAATATCTTACCATGCCCCCACGACGGTGTGCCGCGCAGCAACTCCGCCAACGCTCTTGCCGGGCCGATATGCGGATCGTTCACGATTACTCCGCCGATACCCCCCACTTTCCCTTCCGGATCGGCTTGATACAGCCGCAAAGTCGCCTCCAGGTAGTCACTTTCGAGCACCACGTCGTCATCGAAGAAGAAGATTATGTCGCCAGTGGAGCGCGCCACTCCGATATTGCGCGAACGCGCCTGGCCCGGCGGCCCTTCCTTAGGTATGTATAGGAAGCGCACACCAGCCGCGTTTGCCATGCGAATCAGCGGTTCAGGCTCCAGCGTACCGTCATCTACCACTATGATCTCTTCAGGCAATTGCGTCTGCTCGACAAGTGACTGGACGCACTTGCGCAAATCTTCGGGACGATCGCGCGTGGGTATGATGACACTGGCAGACAGTAGGTCGGGTGAACGTTGCCGTTCAGCTGATGCAGAATTGCTCGGGGGCAAGACTAGGCTTTCCTCTCAGTGCTGATGGCAAACGCGGCCAGCACGTATAGTATGGCAAACAGCATGCCGGCGATACCTGCAATCAGCACACTGCTACCGATTTTGGGGCCGCTTTTGCGCTCGGGAGCAATCGCCTCATCCAGGACCAGAAAACTGTCAACTATTCGATGTTCGTCGATCAACGCCTTTTCGTATTCCATCCGAAGCATTTGATAGACCTGTTCTCTCACTGACACATCCCGGCGCATGCGGGCGAACTCGATTTGCTCCTGGGGGATGTCACCGAGCTGCCTCGAGACCTGTCCTAGAGCTGTCTCCAGCGCTGCAGATTCGGCTTCCGCTGAGATTTTTCGCAGGTGGGCCTGCAAAAGTTGTGTGCTCGCCTCGTCATGGACAGGGCTGGCACTGACTACACGCTGCTGAGCGACCAGCTCTTCTTCCAGGGCATTTTGCAGCTGTTCAGTCAGGTGCTGGATAGTGATCCGATGCCGGTGCACCTCGGGGTGATTCTCTGATTTACCCTCCCCATGCATGGCCAGTGCCAGTTGGGTTTCGACATCGGTCAGTTGCTTTTGCAGCTCGTTTATCTGTGGATTGCGCATATCAGTTGCCGAGGACAATCGGACCTCTTCGATACCGCTTAGTTGCTCGCGCGCGCCACGAAGCTGTCCGGTTGCGGTTGCGGCTTGAATGTGCGCCTGCTCCTGCTGCACATGCAAGTCGATGAGACGTCGCGTCATCTCGGTGGCAACCTCTGTGGGTGCAACCACTTCGTGCATCTCTTGCCACTGGCAGAGCGTATCTTCTGCCTCAGTTAACGAAATTTGGGCCTCTTTCAACCGCTGAGCTATGAAATCCCGTCGGTTGTGCACATCTGTGCGAAATAGCCGAGTGCTTTCTGCGCGCAACTGTTCTCGATATGCATTGGCGATGTCGGCGGCCAGGCTACGAGTTTCCTGGTCGGCAGAAGCGCCCCGATCACGAACCCATGGGCTACCCTTGAGCGTGACGGCAATAGTCAGAGTTCGCAGCAGCAAGTCCTCATGGATCTTGGTGCGCTTGCCCAGCAATTCACGGGCCTCCCATTCCTCGTCTACGCCGAAACGGCTCTGCAGGTCCAATTCGCGCACGATCTTAGCACGCACCAGCCGACTGTTGACGACTGCTTGCGCGGCTCCGGTAGAGTCGAACATCTGTGTGCCGAATTGACCAGCCAGCGATCCGAGCATCTCCCGCGCTGCAGCCGAAGCGCCCAGCGAACTGCTTGATGGTGTGTTCGACAGCAGTGTGGTGCGAGCTGTGTACTGTCTGGGGATGAACATCATCGTAGCTAACGCGGCCATAACTGCTGCTAGAAAACCACAGCCGACTATCAGGCCCCATCGTCTGCGCAGATACGCCAGAGCCTCCGCTGCACTGATTTGGGGCCCAAGCATGCTGCTGGCATGCCCTTCAGTCATTGCCTTTAGCCCTCGTTCGCGTCAAATCTCGGTATAATTGCTCGTATTTGCGAGTCATCGCCAAAGCGCTGTAGCGTGAGCGCGCCTGCTCTCGCGCCTGCTCGCCCCAGATTCGCGCCTGCTGTGGCGCGTTGAGCACTTCTCGCATGGCCCTCGCTATGGCGGATGTATCCTCCGAGGGCGTAAGCCGCCCGGTCGCCCCATCTGTAATCACATCAGGTATCGCGCCAACTGCTGTGCTCACCGTCGGCAAGCCAAGCATCATCGCCTCCAGCAGCGCCATCGGCAGGCCTTCCACCTCAGAGGTCATCAGAAAGCAGTCTGCTGCATTCATCAGATCGGGCACATCATCGCGTACACCGAGCAGCCTAATGCGATGCTCAAGGTCGTGTTCGCTGACTAGATCTCGCACCTGGTTCTCCAGTGGCCCGGTGCCGGCAACCAGGGACACATACTGCAAATCCGGCTCATCCAGAAGCGATACAGCCTGCACCAATACATCATAGCGTTTTTGTTCTGTCAGCCGTCCGGCACTGAGAAATATGAAGGCATCCTCGTCGATGCCCAAATCTTCACGTACCTGCTGCCGACTGCGCTGTGACTGTGCTCTCAGACGAACTTCGTCTATCCCGTTTTCAACCAGCGGCATTTGATCCCAGTTGCGGATATACGGGGCAAAGCTCTGCCTTATCGCCGCCCCAATTCCCACCACCGTTCCCGGCCAGCGGTTCATCGCTATCTTGTGCAGCCAGGCTTCACAGCGCCTGCCGGGCTCTTTGCGCTTTTCATAGTAGTATTCCGCCATATTGTGCACGGTAGCCACCATGCCGGGGTTACCCAGAGACCTGCGTAAGGTCCAGGCTATCACATCCGCTGCCTGGCTGTGGCAATGCAATATGTCCGGCTGGAAATCTCGGACCAGTTTGACCAGCCGTGATAAGCTGCTCGGACTGGGGACACCGCCCATATCGGCCGACACGAATTGCACGCCCAGATCATCAATCCACTCGCGTGCCGCATGAGTGCGTAACAGACCGCAGACTTGATACTGAAAGCGGCCGGGTTCGCTGCATGCGATTATGTCTCGGATTACTCTCTGAGCCCCACCGTATTCGTATTTTGCCAGCATGTGCATAACACGAATCGGCGTTTCAGTTGATACCATAGGCTCCTCCTGGCTCTAGGCAACGCAGTCTTTGCGTTTTCACTTTGCCCGACGTCCAGACAGGCTTCTGGTGTCTTTTACTCCAGCATTTGTCGGTAGACGTCTTCATACCCCTGGATCATGAGCGAGATATCGAAATGCTCGCGGATGAATTTTTTTGCAGCCTCACCCAGCCTTTTGCGCAATGGCTCGTCATCATAGAGCCGCTGCATCTGGGCGGCCAGTGCATCCACCTGTCCGGGCTCGACTACGATGCCGCGTACCTCTGCCTCGATCAGCTGCGGCACCCCTCCGACTCGAGTAGCCAGTACCGGGGCACCAAGTGCCATCGCCTCAGCAATCGCCACAGGTAAACCCTCGTACAGCGACGAGCACACCACTACATCACTGGCATTGACCAACTCCGGAACATCCGAGCGCTCACCCAGGAAAATCACGCTTTCTTCCAGACCCAACTCGTCTGCCTGCGCCTCCAGTTGCGATCTCAGACTTCCTTCGCCAGCCAGTAGTAATACAGCTCGCGGACTGTGCGCTTTGACCTGCGCGAACGCCTGCAGCAGATCGCTGTGGCCTTTTTGATACTCAAGGCGCCCAACGGAAATATATACTACCGCGTCATCAGGCAGCCCTAGCTGACTGCGTACCTGCTGCGGGTCATGCTTTATCTCAGCAATCAGTCGATCGCAGTCAACTGCGTTCGATACTACCCAGACAGGTACCTTATTCCCCATGTGGCGCTCGATATCCTTGGCGACCGCTTCCGAACAGGCCACATAATTGCGGGGGAAAAGTTTGCTGCCCCACTTGTAAAGCAGTGCTTCGGCTCGCCCTATGGCTAGCCCGGGCTCAAAATAGTGGTCAGCGGTATTTTGGATGGTGCTCAATACATGGCGACATCCGGTCCAACGCGCTAGAAGCGGCCCGACCAGGTCGGCATATCGCAGTTGCGTGTGGATGATATCAGGCTGTGCCTGCTTGATGATGCGTGCCGCTCGCCGCAGACCTGCCAGGTCCAGTGGATTGCGCATCCCGGCTATGTGTACCGGTATCCCAGCCTTAGTGATAGTGGCTTCATGTGGCCCGCCTCGAAATAGACAGCACACTTCATATGCGAACTGTTCACTGCCGCCGGATTTGAACCAGGAGACCAGGATCTGTTCTGCCCCGCCCCGCTCCAGAGTATGTATCAAGTGCAATACCCGTATGCGCCCTTCCACATCGGGGCCCTGTTTGCCTGTGCCCGCGTCCATATGATTGCTCCTTCTAAAACTGCCTGTGTGGCTCCATCTATTGCTGCCTCCGCCAGCCTTGCCAGGCTCACAAGCTCCACTGACGCTACTGGTACTACGACACTACTGACTCTTATGATCGCAACCAGTTGGCGCTAGTTTTACTGCCTCTGTCAGCATTACCGGCCATACCGGCCTGGCTTGCTCTGCGGGAGCTGCTGGCTTTGTTGTTTCTCAGCTATGATGGCAACCGCCACAATCAGCCCCATAAGTGCCCACAACATGACATCTTGCACCGCATTTAGCGTAAGTGCCTGGAAATGAAAGTAAAGCATGGCCACAAGCAGCGCGCCTGCCACCGACTGCAGGTAAGAGTCACTACAGCGGCGAACCACCTGCAATCCCATCCGCACTACCGTGCCCACCATCAGCACATAGCCAATAAATCCCACCAGTCCCGTATCCTGCAGTATCTCTAGCACGATGCAGTGGGCATGGCGCCAGTACTGCTCCCAGGCTCGCGAGACGCCGATACCGATGCCTAGTATTGGACTGGCGATGAAGTTGTTCCACGCGGCCTGAAACTGGGGTAGTCGCAAATCCTGACCTGTTGTCAAATCCTGCACGGTGCCCACCAGCCGTTCCCACTGATACATCCATACCCAGGTGGGCGTAAATGCTGCCCCGATTACTGCCACGCAGACGACTACTATCACGGCCACTATCGCCATGCGCCTGGAAATTCGCGCGCGAAATACCACTGCCATTGTTAGCAGCAGCGCCAACAGCGCCAGGGTCGCACCTCGTGACAGGGTCAGTGTCACATTCATGCCTAGTAGCACTATCAGCAGCCACTTGGCTCGCACCCCTGAGCGCGGCTGGAGTAGCAGGAGCGCTAGCGTAAAAGCCAGATATGTGCCCATATGTAGCGCGTAATAGTTGGGGTCGGTATTCAGATATGTCAGCCGCGGCAGACCGAAATAAGCAAGTACCAGGCCCGGAAACATCCGCCGTTGCAAGAACAGAATTGCCACTAAGACGCCGCCGGCTGCAAGCAATCCTATGCTCACACCGGCACTGGCTATCACCGTCTGTAGTATCGTCTTGTTCTGGATTGCCACTCGAATTGCCAGATATACCAGACTGACCCATACCAGTGACATCAGCTTCCGAACGCTCCAGCTCAACTCGGAAGACACCAGAAACGACAGCAGGCAGCAAACGAAAAAGCCCGCCACCGCTATATCAGCCATGTTCAGACGCACCGGACGCAGCTGTCCGCTGGCCCAGTACCACACATACAGCATTAGCACGAGCATGGCCGCCAGGTAATACGGGCGCAGATAGAAGCCGACATAGGGGGCCCAGCGATTAAGTGGAAGTACTATCACCAACAAACCAGCCGCTGCTGCCGGCGACTTCAACAGCAGTACTAGCACTGCGGTCGCCAGAAGCAGCAACAGCGCGGCTCCTGGGTGCTGGGAGGCCGGCACGGCCAGTATGCTGATTGCGAAGATGGCCGGCAGCGACTGTAGCACACCGGGCCGGGTCACACGCAAATTGACTGACGTCCCGTTGCCCATAGTCCCGCCGACAATATACCGTGTTACACGCCTAACAAATCCACCAATCGCTGACCGGCCTGCTCCAACGCCGCACCGGCCTGGCTGCGCACCTGCTCATATGGTACCCGCGCCGGGGGCATTTGGTCACTGACCAGCTTCTCCACAAGCTGGCGCAAGCTGTCTTGCTCTAGATCTTCCAGGGCCAGATGCGCCTGTTCCGGCAGCCCGATCATCTCCGCAAAGCCAGTGACCTTGGGATGATAGTCTACCGTGGCCATCGGCACGGATGCCATATAAGCCAGCACCGCCGCATGAAGCCGAAAGCCCAGAAAATAGTCACACGAACTGATTTCTCCAAACATGTCATACGGGTTGGGCAGATACGGAATTATGCGGACGCGCTCTGCGTATCGCATCTTATTTTGCACTGCTCGCACAGACCTGTAATCGTATTGAGCGCCTGCGTGCAGGCAAAACAGTTTCACCGCCTCTACACTACCGTCGGCCAGGACCCCATCCAGTACCGTAGCCATCGCGTCGTATACCTGCTCATCGCCTTCAGGATCATGGTGTGCCACTGAGAAAAAGGGCGCAATTGATACACCCAGCGACTTGCCATGACAGTGACACAGCGGCGGATTGTGCGGCAGATCTACCTCGGGCAACAGTAGTACCGGATCAGGACCGACACTATACTCTAGCCCCGGCGCTATCTCTTCCACCAGCTCGACGGAAAGCTGGTCACGCAACAAAATTACATCGGCCATACGTAGGATGCGACGCACTGTATGCCGACTGGCAGCCCCCACCAGTGGCCCCACGCTGACCCCCAGATAGGCAATTGGGCGCCGCATTGCGCGAGCCATCTGGCAAATGCGTAGCTGAAACTGTAAATCGGCACCGGTTGCACCGTAGTGGTGCAAAATGCCGCCTCCGCCGAATACTATAGCTCGACTGCGCAACAAGCCGGCTGGTGTCCGCCATGCACGTGGTCCGGCTGTGCATTGCAGCGGCACTTGCGGCAGCTGCAAATCCCCCGGAGGCGATATCAGCACCTCTGCGCTATCGAACCAGCGCCCCAGGTAATGCAGCATCACCGCTAACAGGCCATCATCGCCTGTGTTGCCGGCTTGATAGTAACCGCGCAGGAGGATACGCATCTTCACGTCCCGACCAAGGAAATGAAACCAGGCACCGCCACCCGCGCCCTCTCAACTCCACACCCACGCCATGCCGACACTCCGGATAGGGGAGGACAGACGCCACCAGCATGCATTATACCTCAGTTGGCTGATAAGCGCACCCTCAGCTACAGTTTGGCGGCCGGGCAAGCCAGGGCCATCGTCTGTACGAGCACCTTCGTCGGCATATATATGATCTTACTCAGGCGCTTACCCGGTCAAGCGTTTTACTCTTCACCTACGTGTTTAGTGGCATCCTCCTGTTCTTTGCGCAACTCTTCAGGGGTACGAACCGGCTTGCGCCCCGGCCCTCTGATGCCCGGCGGCTCGACGTACTGTTCGGCCAGCCTCTTGCGCGCTGCCTCGAACACGCTCTTGTCATACTGTGGCAGCCACTGCTCTTCGGCTACCAATAGTTCATCGGTCATCTGCCATATCTCCGGCGGAGTGGCCACTGCACCGGTCAGCGGATCCAGCATCATGGCCTGCCGCAGCCACTGATCGTCGCCGTGTACGGCCGCCTCCATAGCCAGCCGCTGGCAGAAGGAGGTTTGGCTGCATACCGCCGCACAGCCCATCGGTAGCTCGCCCACTCGGGGGATGTTTATCCCGTTGCGGTCCACAAATCCGGGCACTTCTACACAGCAGTCTGCAGGCAAGTTGCTGATCGCGCCGTTGTTGATTACGTTGAAGTGTCCGCGATAGATGCGCCCGGTCTCGATAGCCTCGATGATGCCCGAACCGTGCTCGGCAGTGCGATGCTCTGGCCCGAAACTCCAGGGCTCCTCTTCCAGCCACCGTGGCACTTCCTCCTCATACCAGTCGGCCCGCTCTAGCATCGCCCGCAGGTAGCCGCCAGTTTCGCCGGTGCTCCACACATCAGGGTTGATCCACTGCTCCATCTCCTCAGGCCGTTTGCGATACCACTGCAGATACTCGCTCAGGTGGCCGTTGGATTCGGTGCTGTAGTAACCTAAGCGCCGCAGCACATCTATGCGTAGCCTTTCGTTGAGCATCATGTCCTCATCATTTTCGAACGCCTCGAGGATCTTGCCCGTGAGGTCTTCGCCCTTGTGCTCGACGCGGATGAACCAAGTCTGGTGGTTGATGCCTGCGCAGATGTAGTTGACCTCTTCTTGTGGCAACCCCAGTGCGCGGCAGATTTGCCCAAAGCCATGCTCTACTCCGTGGCATAGCCCGACGAAGCGTACACCGTAACCGTATTTGTTGCATGCCCAGGTATTTATTGCCATAGGGTTGGAGTAGCTCATCATCAGGCAGTTCGGTGACGCCACCTCGCTGATGTCCTTGCAGATACCCAGCAGAATAGGCACGGCCCGCTGTCCGTACATGATGCCACCGGGGGCCAGTGTGTCGGCGACGCACTGATCTATGCCGTACTTGAGTGGTATGTCCACATCGTGCTCGAGGGCGGTCAAGTCGCCTCCGCGGATAAAGGAAAACACATAGTCGGCATCACGCAGGGCGTCTCGGCGATCTTCATAGACGGTGATAGTCGCGGGCAAGCCTGCAGCCGCCACATCGCGAGTGCATAACTGATGCGTTATCGCCACGCTCTTTTCGTTGATGTCCATGAATGCGAACTCGGTGTCCTGGAGCTCCGGTACGCACAGGACATCGCGTACTATGCGACGGGTGAAGCCCACGCTGCCAGCCCCGATGATTGCGACTTTTATTGGCATGAAAACCCCTCTTTTATACGCATTGTGTGCTTGAAGCATGACAGAATTCGGCACTGACGACAAAAACACCTCCGCAACCAGAGACGCATGCCGCCGATTGGTGTACACAGCAACAAGTGTTCACACACGTATCATCACAGTTCTGTTCGCTTTTGCCCGCCCTACAACATCTCATCTGCAGCTTCGGACGTGGTGCCCCATCGCGAAACATGGGCCCCCGAGCTACGCGAGGGGAAGAGAGCGTGCCACGGAGGTCGCACGTATGCAGGCATGCAATCAACAACTCAACATAATCTATATTATCGCTAGGTTGCAGGCAAAGTCCCTCGCAGGTCACACTCGCCGTCTCAGAGAAGTCATCTTCACCGACTACCCCAAAACATTTGGGCAGGTAAAAGCATCATGAAGAGCCATCTTCTCCAGCTACTCATCGCCGAAATCTCCGGAGAGAACACGCGCAATCTGGCAGAAGACATCTGGCGTTTCGACCGCACTTCTTCCTTCGATGACTATGCCCGCTCTGCCGAGTATTGTCGCGAAGCTTTCGTGCAGGCAGGCGCCGATGAGGCTGAAATTATTACCTTCCCGGCCACCGGCAAGGCGAAATACGGCGCCTTCCGCCTGCCTCAAGCCTGGGACGGTTTCAGTGGTGAGCTACACCTGGTGGCCCCGATCGAGCAGGCTGGACGCCTCCTGTCTTATCGCGACAATCCATACGTGCTCTGCCGCGGCAGCCGAGCCACAGCGCCGGAGGGCATAGAAGCTGAAGTGGTGGTCCTCGAGGGCGGCTCCAGAGAAGCCGATTACAAGCGCGTTGACGTATCAGGCAAAATCGTGCTGACCAGCCAGGCGCCCGGTAGCGCCCACAAACTCGCCGCCAAACACGGGGCAGTCGGCATACTGACCGACTTCATGCCCACCAACCCGGTCACCCGTCCCACACCCATGGACCTGCCCGATGCCCACCTGTGGCTTACACTACCCACCGAAACGAAGCTGTTCGCTTTCGTGCTATCACCTCGCGAAGGGCAGCGTATGCGCGATATGGTAGCCCAGCAACGTAAAAAGAAGCAGGCAGTGAAGGTTCGTGCCACAGTGGATGCCCGTACTTATGACGGCCAGTTTGACCTCGTCAGCGCCGCTATCACCGGTAGCGAACCAGAGCAAGAGGTTGCTCTGATCGCCCATCTGCATGAACCGGGAGCAAACGACAACGCCTCCGGTACCGCCGTCTGCATAGAGATTGTCCGCGCCCTGAACGCACTGATGCAGTCCGGCAAATTGCCCCGACCACGGCGAACCATCCGCGTATGGTTCGGCCATGAGTTCACCTCCCTGCAGGCGCTGGCGTATGATCAGCCCGAGGCACTGAAGCGCGTAATCGCCGCCGCGAACGTGGACTTCGTCGGGCAAAATCAGGCGCTGTGCGGCAGCCACTTGATGTATCAGACCGGCCCGGACTCTCTACCCAGCTTCATCAACCATGTCATGATAGAGCTGGTGGATCGCTTCCGCCACACCTACCACACCTGGGGTGCCGACAGTAGCAGCGAACCGTATTTCGCCACGCTCCAGACGCCCTTCTGGCTGAACGACAACTTCATCTCCGACCCATCCATCGGTGTACCCAGTGTGGCCTTCATCCAGTGGCCTGATCGCTTCTATCATACCGACCATGACACGCCCGACAAGCTTGACAACCACTCTCTGGCGAGAGTAGCGGCACTGGTGGGCTGGTATATCTACCTGCTGGCCGATGCCAGACTGCCCGAAGCGTTGCAATTTGCCGATATCGTAGCCGACCGCAGCTCGGATCAGTTGCGCGATGCGGTCGAAAAGCAACTGGACGCCATATCTGTGCAGGCACGCAAGGCAAGTGAGGGAGCTGCTGAGGAGGACACGAAGGCCAGCGATTCTGCAGCCGATTTTGCTGCAGAATGGGCAGAGCTGCACCAGAAGATAGACTACCTGCTAAAGCGCGAACTGGGAGCTCTGGACTCGCTATCAGTGCTGCTGACGAAGGATGAGCAGGCTCAGGCCGCAGATTACCTGGTCCAGGCACGGGCTCAGATCGAGCAGGCCGCACAGCGCTGGCACGAGCGCACCGACCGCCGGATGGAGGCACTGGCCGTCGAGTTTGGCCTGGACGTATCGGAAGCTGCCGCCGATAAGCCGCTCACCGCGATAGAAAAGAAGGCTGCTGCTATGGTGCCCTATCGCAAAAAACGTGGTCTGGTCAGCACTGCTGAACTGCCTCAGAAGGCCCAGGATGCGCTGAAAAAAGCTACGAAAGACGGTGCCCCGCGTCTCATCCTGTACTGGGTGGATGGCAAACGCTCACTGCTGGACATTTGCCGCCTGACCCGCCTGGAAGGCGACGGAAAGCCGATCGCTCCGGCTCGCGCCATAGCTTGGGCCGAGGCCATGGAGCAGGGTGGCGTGATAGGTTTGCGCAAGTAACAGAAGGGATGAGCTGCCATGACAAGAGGCACTCTGTCGCATCTGATGCACTCGACACTTTTGGCTGTCTCGGCCTTACTGCTGATGGTAGCGGCTACCTGCTCTGCGCAGCTTGCCGCCGAGGACATGACGATGAAGGTAGGTGTAGCCACCACCGCCATCACGCCTCAGCAATCTATGACTATGGGCGGCTTTTCGGCGCGCACAGAGCCCTCAATCAGCATAATCAGAGACCTGCTGGCACAGGTAGTGGTGTTCGACAACGGTGATACTCGCGTGGGTATAGTTGCTGTGGACCTGCTGAAGGTGCCTGTCCCCTACTTTGAGGCCATGCGCGATGCCGGTGAGCGTAACGGCATCCCCCGCGCTCATCTGCTGGTAAACCACTCGCATACGCACTGCGGTCCGCACGTATTCGCCCGCGATAACCAGCCGTACATGCAGGAGATGACTGCGAAGGTCTGCGACCTGATCGAGCAGGCTGTGGCGAACCTGCAGCCGGTGCGCCTTGAGTACTCGCAAATCCCCTGCACCATGGGAGTAAACCGCCGTCAGATGGGGCCCGATGGCACCCCTGCCGGTATGCGACCCGAGCCGCGCAAGCCGATAGACCCGGACGTGCCGGTCCTGTGGGCCATATCACCCGAAAATCAGGTGCGACTGGTCATGTTCGGGTATGCCTGCCATCCGACCACGATGGGCGGCCTGGAGTTCAGCACCGATTATGTCGGCTACAGCCGCGACTGGGTGGAGGCCGCCTACCCTACCAGCACCGCAGTATTTCTCCAGGGCTGCGGCGGTGACATCAAACCTCGCGCATGCACCGCCGCCGGCGGCTTCGGGTATGTGCTGCTGGAGCCGAAGGAAATCACTGCTCAGGTTGGCTACGAACTGGGGCGGGCGGTAGTAGCTGCGATGACAGTACCCGGAAGGCCTGTGAGCAGCTTCCTGGCCGGCCTTAGCGACATCGCCGGACTGCCCACTACAAAGCAGGTCGAAGATACTCCCGAGGGTGGTCTGTTCCCCTGCGAAGCACAGGCTCTGCGCATCGGCGACATATATATGGTAGGCCTGAACGGCGAGATCCTCGTCGGTATCGGCCTGCATATCAAGCGTGAACTGGCTGACCTGACAGTATGGGTCAACGGCTACAGCAACCGCGATCTGAGCTATGTGCCGGATGCGGCCAGCTTCGACGAAGGTGGCTATGAGGTACGTGTATCATGGACGACCGCCGACGCCGAGGAGGTGCTGGTCAGCAAGGCTGTCGAGCTAGTGCGCTCTCTCCAGCAGGCCAGATAGCTGCTGCCGGGCGGATACTGCGCTGCTTTGCCGCACCCTGCAGGTTTTGGAAGCTGAGCGTGGTCGTGCGTAGAAAGCCAACTCCACAGCACTGCTGCGCGCAGCATTTGGCGCACAGGTGCAGCGTGGTCACGTGAAGACTATCGCAGAGCTGGCCAGCCATGATCTCTGAACGGCTACTGTACACATCTCTCCCTGCACAGCTCTACAAGTTCACGAGCTATGCGCTCGCCGATCTCACGATACTGTTCGCGGCCCATCAGTATATCCCCTATCAAGGCATATGGCGTCTCGAGAGTGAACACTGGCATGTGCAGGTGGGAGGCGCAGTAGCGGGTGAAGTTGGGTGTATACCATGAGCCGGTGGTCAGATCGGGGAGTTGCCAGCGTGAGGCATAGTCGGCTGTCCGCGTGAATTTCGGGGCAGCATACTCGCCCAGGGCCACTCGTATACGCTCGGTCCACTGCCGCGTTTGCTCATGCAGTTCGGGAAAATTTGTTTGTTTGGGTATGAACGTATAAGCGCCGTCGTACTCAGTCCCACAGGGCGCATGGAAATCCAGCCCCAACATCGGACGGCAGCGCTTCGTCCATGCAGCCAAGTCGCGCTGAATTGCCACTGTCTCGTGGCGCATGGGCACTTCCCCCCACGCTCGGTTCACGTCCCAGGGGAAGTTGTCCTTGCCATAGTCGCCTTGCTCTACGCCGTCTATGTTGCTAAGCGGCACGGCCCACACCAGTGGCGCATCTTCGCAGTCAGCCAGCTGACGCAAAACGCCGTCGAGCACCCATGAACCGGGCGTTTCAGCCGAGTGTTGGCGGGCGATGAAATACAGCCCAGGGCGCTCCCCTCCCTCCTGACCGGAATCGTTCGAAAGCCGCATGATGGGGCGGTCGCACTGGCTTACGCCGATAGTCTCAGCCCGCCAGTAGCAGTCAGTATCGCTGATAAGCGTCTCTAAATCGGGGCGACCGTACGGATAACAGAATGCTATATCCATGAAGCTTACCGGCGCTTCCAGTTCCCAGGCGATCCTAATTCGGCCGTCCTCTGTTGTTTCGACGCTGCCGGGGCCCATCCGCGCCCAATCGCCACCACCGGTTCGCGCCACGGGACGGATCAGCTCCGGCTTATGGCAGCCGAGCATTGAGGTCACGTGTTTCAGCACAAGTCGCAGCCGTGAGGCAGATGTCTTCCCACCCTCTTGCTGCAGTCGCATGCAGAACCACAACCGCTCCGCGCCGCCGTGAGCAGAGGCAGCGAACTCCACCTCACAGACATCGCGGCGTTGTCTGATATTTACATCGCACACGTTCCCGTAGGGTATATCGTCTGTGACCGCCAGTGCCATGTTCGCACCATCCCTTTTAGGTTACTGCTCTGGCTGATAAATCTGCTGCACTAAAATACTGCATTTGCCGTACCTGCAGCCTCTACCGGAGGCTGTAAAGCATCCATCCACAGGCTTTGTGCAGGCGAGGCAGGTGCCGTCGGAAACGTAACTGAGCAGAAAGCCGGTCACCGGGCGACAGAGCCTTGCTATGTCACCCGCACAGACTACGCAATCTCAAACTCATCTCCATCGTGTGCCACTTCATAGGGGAAATCCAGATGCTGCTCACACATGGCGCGCAGATCGGCCTCTCCCTCATCATGCCACGGATCCCAGATATGCGTCAGGATCAGCCGCCCGATAGAGCGTTTGCCGATAAATGGCAGCACTTCTTCGGGCTTGATGTGAGTCATCTCCATAACCAGCACATCTACCGGCGCGGCCAGCAGATCCCCCAGATAACGGAAATCGCGAGGCTGATCGCCAGAAAACACTACTCTGCGCCCCAGTACATCGAAGCTATAGGCGAAGGCGTTGGCATCAGTACGAAGCGGCAGGTCGCCATACAGGCCATGCGGCGGAGTGATGTGCCCGGTCTGAGATGCCGTAACTGTCACATACTCATCCTGAAATACGGTCTCGTCCTCTCTTGTGCCCCATACCTCGAGGTTATAGCGGATATAATCCGGCGGCACCAGCATGGCCTGCATCCAGTTGAGCATCGGGTACTTGCCCTCAGGCGGCATGAAAACCGACAGTTCATGATCGCGAGGCACCACGTTGTGCCCGATCTGCTTGAGCAGCACCGGCAGGCCACCCACATGGTCTGCATGCATATGAGTGATGAAGATCGCTCGCAGAGCCGAATACTCTTTCTTTCTGCGCACCATGCTTGCAGCCACCGGCTCACCACAGTCCACCAGATAAGAGCGGTCAGCAGTCTCTAACAGGGTAGAGGTATGATAGCGTATGTGCGTCGGGCGTCCATGACAGGTACCCAGAGTGGTTATTTGCAGCGGTGCTCTGCCATTCAGTATTCTCACTTCCCTTATGTAGCATATCTGTCATATATATCGTCGTATGTAGCCTGTACAGCATATGTACAGCATACGTGCGGCTATAGAGGAGCTATGGACAGTAGCTAATAGTATAGTATGACGGTGCGAACCGTCCGGCATTGCCCTCCACTAATTCGAGTATGAGAGTGAAAAGCCAGGTGCTCCTGCCGCTACATAGTAGCGCCCTTCCGGCTGCTCAGAACAGTAGTGCAGCGGCGGCGATGCCGATGAGTTGGCGCAGACTCTCGACCCACGGTGTCTTCACACGTTCGGTGCGGAACATATGCTGCGATGGCACCAGCACCACATCGCCGGCCTCTACAGTTTGCACCCTGGCCAGCGGCAAGGCATTGCCGTTGGCTCGCACCACGATGATACCCTGCATATTCGCATCAGGAAGCGCACCACCGGAGCGGTTCACGTACGAAATCGGCCCCTTATCCGGCAGGTAAGGCACCGCCCCCGGCGAGCTGACCGAACCGATGACTGTGACGAAATCCACCGCCTTGGGCACCTTCAGGATATCACCATGATGCAGCTTCAGGTTGTCCTCGGTGCCGCGACCGGCCATGATTCGTTCACCTTCGATGGGCACAGCACGGATCCACGAGGCGATATTGATGCGGCTTGGTGGCACCACCAGTAGCGCTCCATGCTGAGTGCCCAGAAGGCCGCCGATTTGCTTGCTGACTGCAGAGGAAAGTATGTCACTTTGCTGGGCCTTGCTAAGCGCAGCACTCGTCTCCCCCGCCTCACGGTTGAGTATGCTGATGATATAGTCCAGGTCAGGCCTGCGATCAGGTGGCAACGTCTCCTCGGCCATCCGGTACAGAATCATGCCGCGAGGGTTAGCATCATCCAGCAGACCTCCGGCGCGCTGTATCAGGTCCCATATAGTATCGGCCTGAGTTGATTCCTCCATGCTCAAGGCATACGTCCCAGGCCTGCGGACTTGCCCCTCGATAGTCACCACCTTCGGCACCGTGGTGAAGTCTGCCCTGCCCATGACACCGACGCGGTCATCATCGGCAAGTATGGGGTCGGGGGTCACGGAAAAGCCTTCGGCTGTCAGCGCCAGATGAAGCTCCTGCGTCTTGCTGGTGCCTTCAAAGCGCCCCGGTGTGAACTGGATAGTGTCGCCTGCATCGGCCTTCAGCCCTCCGCCGGCCACTATCAGATCTGACACACGCATACCCTCATATCGGTGGTATTCGCCCGGATCAGCGACGTATCCGTCCACATATGCCACACTCGGCTGAGTCACATCTTCGCGTGCCAGCACCTGCAGTATGTCGCCGCGTTCAAGGCTTATGTTGGCCTCGGACACACCCTCCAGTGCCCGCAGTAGATTGACGGGCAACATCTCAGTGCGCCGATCGGCAGTCACCCGCAGCACTTCAGCTCGCTCTGTGTACGCCCCGGGCAGCAAGTCACCGGCCAGCATCACCAGCTCACGCACCGTCATGCCCTTGACGAAGCGGTACTCGCCAGGATGGCGCACCTGCCCCTCAATCTGCACTACCGCCGGCAACCGCACATCAGCTGCCGAGTAGATATAGACGATATCTCGCGGCTGCAGAACTACGTCATCAGTGCCATCCAGCACCTGGCGGATCGAAAAGCGCATCATCTCATACTCGAAATCGCGGTTCAGGCGCCAGATCGCAGCCTGGTCCATGTGCGCCTTCTCAGTAGGACCCTGGGCTTGCTGCAGCAGGCCCGACACAGTCATCCCCTCAGTGACTTCATAGATGCCGGGCCGATGCACCGGGCCGACCAGCTCCACAGTGTTGCCCGCGCGATCCACCACTGCGTCCACCTGCACCAGATCGCCGTCGTGAAGCTGCAGATCTCGGCCACGTTCACCGTCTTTTCCGGCATGAGCCAGTAGCATCTTCCACATCCCGTCAGCATCGGCGCGCCATACTTGAATGCCTGCCGCGTAGCCACTCGGCTGCATGCCTCCGGCCATCTTCAGTGCATCCGCAAGTGTGACATTGTCGGTCAGCTCATATCGGCAGGGCCGCCGCACTGCCCCGACCAGGCCGATTTCATTCTCGAGCGGCGGCACGAACACTGTGTCACCAGCTTGCAGCAGCAGATCGCCGTCAGAACGCCCCTGCATCAGGTACTCATATAGGTCCACTATCTGCTCGGGCTCCGAAGACCGCAGCAGTTTCACATGGCGGTATGAGCCCACCTCTGAAGGCCCTCCAGCAGCGTACAGTGCTGTCAGCAGCGTGGCATTTCCCGGCAGCGAAAACTTACCCCGACGCATCACCTCTCCGATGACATATACATCCACCGTGCGCTGCCGGATCAGCTCCACCAGCACCTGAGGTGCGCTGTAGAACTCTGCAGCCCGCCCGCTGATAATCGCTTGCGCTTCGCCAAGGGTTTTGCCGCTGAGCACGAGTTTGCCCAGGACCGGCAGGGTGATGTAGCCGTCAGCGGTGATAGTGTTTTCCTGCTCAACCTGTATTTCATTTAGATTCCACACCTGTACCCGCAGCGCGTCCGCTGGCCCCAGCAGGTAGTTGGGTGAAATCGGTACATTTACCAGCGGACTACCTGCGTATTGTCCGTCGGACTCTACCTCACCGGCGCGCCATGGCACGTCCAGATACACATCCATGAACACGTCGGCACCGAAGCGCGGCAGGGAGGCAAGTATATTCGCGGCAGTCACCGGAGTGGGAGTGGGCTCCACATCGCCCAGCGGCGGCGGCTCGAACGGGATTATCATCTGCTCTGGCAGCATTTCCATGCCCGGCTCAGTGGTCGGCGGTGTGTCCGCTGTAAGTGGCGCAGAAGACGAGGATTTAGGCACGGGTACTGTGCTTTGCGGTAGCGGCGGCCCGAACGGCCTGGATTTCGGCTCTACGAGCTTGATCGGCACAAGTTCTACCGCGCAGTCCCGATGTAGGACGCGATAGGCCGAGGTCAGCTTGTCCAGCGCTTCCAGCACAGTCAGGTCGGACAGATCCACCCGCCCCAGGCGCGGCAACAGTACGTCACCATTTGCCGAAACTAGTACACGAGTGAACACATGGACGTTCTGGCCTGTCCAGGCGGCTACCAAGAATTCGCTGCCCGGGGTGACCAACCAGGTCGCCGGTCCGCTGGGCTCCTGCGGCATCTCAACCGAAGTCACCGCATCTACCGGTTTTGTATCTGCTGCCAGTGCTATAGGTGTCACCGTGAGCGCGCAGTATGCGATTATCACTACCACGCAAGCACGATAGAGATTTTTGGCTATCAAGTGCATGTACGACCTCCTCAGAGTTGGATAGCCCATAGCTTCCCTATGGAGGCCGTCTATTCCTGCATATATTACAGCTACCCCGCAGGTCACACGTATGCGCGCACGACACCCGAGCCGCAGCAGCCAATCTGCA
Source organism: candidate division WS1 bacterium (assembly GCA_012518355.1). GTDB lineage: Bacteria > Armatimonadota > Zipacnadia > Zipacnadales > UBA11051 > UBA11051. The sequence continues at coordinate 20,247 of JAAYSP010000172.1, forward strand.
GTGCCTGCGCCCTGAATGTCACATGCACGCTTGCATAGTGCGGTCGACAGCAGTATGTGTTCTACCCTTGTGTCACTCGGTGCAGTGCAGCAACTGTATCAGCGAACTCACCGCGCTCAGAGTCGCTCTGGCGCAGGAACTCCAGCAGTGCGCCACGGTGTCTGATAGCTGCATCCACATCCGGGTTGCTGCCATGTTGGTATGCGCCCAGGTTTATCAAGTCTTCGGCTTCGGCATAGTCGGCCAACAGCTTGCGCGTACTACCGGCCACCTCCAGATGCGCATCTGAGGCGATCTGCGGCATCAGCCGGCTGACACTTTGCAGCACATCCATCGGCGGATAGTGATTGCGGCTGGCCAGATCTCGCGACAGCACCACATGCCCGTCGAGAATGCTGCGCACCGCATCGGCCACCGGCTCACTCATGTCATCGGCATCAACCAGCACCGTATACAGGCCAGTAATAGAGCCGACTGCCCCCATCCCCGCACGCTCGAGTAGCTGCGGCAGCTTGGCGAACACAGAGGGGGTATAGCCGCCACGCGTAGGAGGCTCGCCGACCGCCAGCCCTACCTCGCGCTGGGCCCAGGCAAAACGCGTCACCGAGTCCATCATCAGCAGAACCTCTGCGCCCTGGTCGCGGAAGTACTCGGCGATAGCAGTAGCTACGTACGCCCCGCGCAGGCGCACCAATGGCAGCTGATCGCTGGTAGCGGCTACCACTACGGAGCGGGATAGCCCCTCGGCACCCAGTGTCAATTCTACGAACTCGCGAAGCTCTCGTCCGCGCTCGCCGATGAGGGCGATGACGGTGATATCAGCTTTCGTGTTGCGTGTGATCATACCCATCAGCGTAGACTTACCGACACCCGAGCCGGCGAAGATGCCAAGCCGTTGCCCCTGGCCACAGGTCAGCAGGCCGTCCAGAACCCGTATGCCCAGCGGTAGTGGCTCTGTGATGCGACGACGACTCAGCGGCTCCGGTGGAGAGGCACTGACCGGATACATCTGCTCGGCAGAAACCGGCCCCAGATCGTCCAGCGGACGGCCTAGCCCGTCCAGCACACGTCCCAGCATGGCCGGACCGACGCCCAACTGTAGCGGCCCACCAGTCGCCGTCACCTCACTGTTGACGCGGATCTGTTCGGTATCTCCCAGATGCATGAGCAGCAGCAGATTGTGGCGAAAGCCGACCACTTCAGCCGGTATCGGGGGTATACAGCGGTCAGCGTGGATATGACACAGTTCACCGATACGCGCAGGCGGGCCGTCGGACTCGACGATCAGACCGATACTCTGGCGCACTCGGCCGATGCGGCGCACAGGATCCAGCGTCTCGAGACGCCCCAGACGCTCTTGCAGCACCTGAGCATGTCCACTCGCGCCCAGACAAGCCAAATCATGGCCCTGCTGAGTATCGTGCCCCACTGTGGGCCCTGTGTCCACGTCACTCACGCTGTTTTTGGCAGTGGCTGGGTGCCGAGGATCTGCTCCCAGATCACCTGAAGCTGTGAGTTTATCCGCGCATCCACTTCGCCCACGTCGCTTTCGAGTACGCAGCCTCCGCGCTCTATCCCATCGCTGGCGATGATCTCTAGCCCATCTAGCTTTCCGGCCTGTCGCAGAAGCGCATCTCTGTGTGCTGCTACGGTGCTCTGGTCGTCAGGGTTGAGCATCACCCGGAGTTGTGTGTAGTCAGACAGCCGCCTCATCGCCTCTGAGATCACCTCAACCACGATCCCGTCGTCGGCCTCGACCTTGCGCCGGATTACCTTGGTGGTGACGGCAGCGGCCAGCTCTGACACCTGCCCGACAGCCTCCTGTATGGCCTCGTCTGCAGCCCGGCGGAAGCTCAACAGCAGCTCCTCTGTAGCGGCTCGGAAGCGATCCTCCTGCTCGCGACGCACTGCTTCGGCTACCTGCCGGGCACGCTCGGCCACAAGCGCTTCCAAGCGCTGCTGCTCCTGGGCCTGCAATTGCCCGGCGGCCTGGCGTGCCTCGTCCAGTATCCTCTCGGCCTTCTCACGCGCCTGTGCCACGATCTGTTTTGCTTCCAGATCATCTCGTACGGGCTGCACAGGTGCCTTCACAGGCTCTGCTTCTGGGGGTGGTGCCCCAAAGCTGATCGGCCGGAACTGGTCATCTCCCCTATCCTGCAATCGGGCGACTTCTTCAGGCGGAGCTTGCCCCAGCCCCAGAATCCATGGGCGGAATCCATCACCAACAGCACTGGCATGGGACATGAACACAGCGCCGTTGTCATGAGCTGCTGCCCGCGCCTCGAGGATGCGTTTATGTCTTGGCATACATGATCAGTCCTCTGCTTGGCCATCGTCGAAAACTCGTAGGCTGCATTTCCGTTGCGGCGTATGCGTCGGTACTGCACCAAAAATCGCTTGCCCTCAGCTCTCTGCCAGCCACCGTTCAACCTGCCGGGCGACTGCTTCTGGGCGCTCAGCGGCAATTTTTCGCACTACCTCGGTCAGATCCTCACTTGAAGACGGTACTTTCGGTAGTGCGTCAGTGTCCACTACACCCTCGCTTATGTGCACCACATCCACTACATCGTCGGTAGCATCTTCTGCTGACGAGCTATCCGTAGATGCGGATGGCTCAGTCATCTCTATGTAAGTCGTCTCATCGTCTGTTTCGGCGTGCATGGCTGTCACTCCCAGGGCGTTTCGTATCTGGCGAGAAGTGATGAGCATGGTCGCTGCAAGTATGAGCACTGCACCGACGGCAGATCCGTAGCGGACAAATGCAGCCAGTTGCTGGGTGCGGCGCTCTGCTTCTGCAGCAGCATCAGCCTGTTTTTGCGCCTCATCAGCCGCTTCGCTAACTGCCAGCGGCATGCTCTGGATCACCAGCCTGTCGCCGCGCTCTTCAGAATAACCAGATGCTGCCTCCAGTGCCTGCCGCACCTTCTCCACTTCCGAAGCGCCCAGCTTCTGGTCCACGATAGCTGCGACAGTGAGGCGCTTTATCGCTCCGGCGGCAGTACTACGTTCGGTCACCTCGCGGGATAGCTCGTACTGGCGCGTCTCTTCGCGAGAAGTGTACGCACCGGCACCTGAACGTAGCTCCGTCCCGAACTGCCCTTCGATGTTGGCCGACACACCTCCGGCCAGCGCACCGGGGCGTCTGCTGTCTTCATAGCTCTCCTCCACGATATGAGCAGAGCGCAGGCCGCCCTGCGTGCCCACCGGCTCAGAGTACACCTCCGACTGCACCTGCTCGGCGTCGAGGCTCAGCTCTACCTGCACGCGCACCACGGCCTGATGCTGCCCGACGACCACGTCGAGCATGGACTGCAACCGCTGGCGCACCTCAATCTGAGCGGTGGTCAGACCGGCACTATCCCCTCCCTCGAGGCCTGAGTACAGTATATGTCCCCCGGCATCTACCACCGTCACCGCCTGTGGTTTGAGCCCCTCCACCGCCGCGGCCACGAGGTTCACCAGCCCCTGCACCTGCCCCTGAGACAGTGTTCGGCCAGGTTGCAGTGTCAGCACCACCGAAGCGGAAGCTTCCGTGTCATCGCTATATAGAGATTCTCTGGGCAGCACCAGATGCACTCGGGAAGCCATCACCTCATCAAGTGAGTTGATGGAGCGGCTCAACCTACACAGTGGCGACATGTCTGATCGGTCATGGGTGACATGCAGACATATCACAGCAGCGCCAGATGCCGGTGCGTATAGCGACATGCGTGCGCCTGCTCGAAGGCAGTGATGTGCGCGCGCATGGTATGCACACTTCAGACTGAGCGTGTGTGCATATGCCACCCTACACGGTGACGGTAAAGCACACCCACCTGTGCCATGACAAAGCTAGAGGCAAGGATGAGGGATATCGTGCAGGAGTGGACAGTACAGGGGCGTTTGGGTGATAGCTCGGCAGGGCGGCGCCAGGTACGCGCAGAGGCGACAGAGTGGACGGTTCAGCCTACACGGGAGTGACATATCTGATCGGCTATATATGACATGCAGGCGTATAGACATGCCACAGTAACGACCGATGCCGATACGTACGGCGACATGCATGTATCTGCCTGCTCGAGGCACAGTGACATCCTGCACACGTACGATGCGGAGGCAGAAATTGACCGGGCGTTCGCGCAAGATAGCCTCCGCTATCGGCTCCCCGTCATGGCCGAGGAGAGCGTAGCACAGTCGCAGGGGCAGGGATGAGACACGCTTCATCGTCTGCACAGTCTCTCGCCTGCGCGACCGGCTGTTTACACCTGCATCTGGCTCAGTTGGCGATATGCACCGATGGCTTTCTCGGTGATATTGATGGTTAGTTGCAGCGCCAGGTCCGCTTTTTCCAGGGCCAGCACCGCATCATTGGGGTTTTCTGCTCGCCCGATGGCCAGTAGTTCCGCCTGCCGATCCGCCTCCACATGGAGCGAATTGACCTGCCCCAGGGCACGAGATAACGCATCTGCAAAGCTGTCTGAAGCTGACGAGCCATCACTTCTAGCCACACCGGGGCGATATACGGTGCCGATGCCGTGCGCATTCCAGGCAACACCTGTCCGCGATCCGGGAACTGGATTGCCTGAAGATATCTGCCGCCATCGCCGATAAGATTTACTGGCATGAAGCTCTACTTCTGTCGGTCGTGTTTCGGTACGAACCTGTCTCGCTATAGGCTATGTTTGCGCTGGTTCGAGTGGATAACTCTGTGGAAGAAGTGGACAAGAAGATTATACATAGTTGTCCGCTATGTCCACATAGCCCTATGACATCATATCCACTGCATCCCCGCTCATCTCCCGCGCCACATGCAGCGCTCGTGAATTCGCCTCATACGCTCGGCTGTCGGCGACCAGGTCCACCATCTCAGTTGCAAGCTCCACGTTCGGCATCTGTACATACCCCTCTGCATCGGCATCGGGGTGTGAGGGGTCATGCACCATCTTCGGCGGTCCCCGCTGTGGTGCGATGCCCGCCACCCGCACTCCACCCTCGACCTCATCTGCTGCGGCCATCAGCACCTTGAGGCGCTGATAGGGGGCGCCCTCAGGCGTGTGCGTTGTCTCAGCGTTGGCGATGTTTTCCGCAATTACGTCCAGACGCAAGCGCTGAGCGGTCAGGCCGCTGCCACTTATGTCCATGGCGCGGAACATACTCATTCGCGACTATCTCCATTTATGGCACGCCCCAGCATCTTCAGCGGAAGCTCGCTCGGCACGCAGCGCCACATGCAGGCTGTCCTCGAAGCTCGCCTGTTTGGCCTGATAGCCGGATATCTCGAGGTTGGCCACGTTGTCGGCGATGGCAAGCTGGCGCGCATACACCCCGTCGAGGCCCTTGTGCAGCGCAGCAGCGGTGATATCTGTCAGCATTTCACGCGATTGCACCGAATCTCACCTGCTCATCCTGCCCATACTGTATATGTGCTCTATAGTTATCCATAACTATACGTAACTATCCATGCTATCCGTGACTGTTTGTGGCCAAACGTGACTAACTGTGGCCAACTGCACGATGCGCGATTAGGGCGTGTGGCAATCTCACCGGATAAGCTGCAATCAGTGTGCCAGAACATGCACGGAACAGAGAAATAGGTCTGTACGGAGAGGAAAAGCGTCACCGGAAAGATGGCATGGAAAAGAGCGGTGCCCGGCGGAGATGACCACCGGGCACCACAATCGCGCGCTTATATGACGTCAACGGTCAGTCGCCGCTAGCGCTGGCCTACTATACACGGATCAGGCTCAGTACGTTTTGCGGCAGTGAGTTGGCCTGGGCCAGGAA
>JAAYSP010000216.1 GCA_012518355.1 candidate division WS1 bacterium
CGGCACAACCTTTTTCCTGCTGGCCGGTTTCGGATGGGCCAAGCCGGTTCCGGTCAACCCGGCTGCCTTCCGCAATCGCCGCTGGGATTCGCTGTGGGTAGCGCTATGGGGGCCACTTAGCAACCTGATTCTGGCGGCAGTGCTGGGAGTAGTGCTCAGGCTGGGTGTGACCGGCGTATATACTGACGCCGTGGCATTTCTGGTCCTGGCCAACCTGGCGCTTGCCGTGTTCAATCTGATCCCCATCGGCCCCCTGGACGGTGCGCATATCCTGGAGGCTATTTTGCCATCCAAGCAGAGACACAAGCTGCAGCTTTTCTATGCACGATACGGGCAAATCATGGTCATGGCCGCCATTTTCGCCCTGTTTGTGCCGCCATTTTCACACATCACACGGCTGGCGCTGATGCTGCCGATCCGGTTGCTGTTCGGGTTGCTGACTGGAGCGTCTGGAATCTGAGCCACGCCAGTCGTCTCATGGAGATTTTCACCGATGCGTGACATGAAGGCCGTCGTCTTATGCGCCGGAGCTGGTACACGTCTCAGACCGCTGACCTTCTCTCGCCCCAAGCACCTGCTACCGGTGGCCGGTAGACCGCTGTTAGGCATAGCGCTCGACACCATCATCGCCGCCGGTATCAAGCAGATCGCCCTGGTAGTCGGCCATCAGGCCGAAGCTGTGCAAGGCTTCGTCGGCGACGGATCCGCCTGGGGTGCAGAGGTCAGCTACGTCACTCAAGAGCAGCCTCTGGGGCTCGGTCATGCAGTCAACTGTGCTCGCGAGTACGTCGGAGACTGTCCTTTCGTGGTATTTCTTGGCGACAACCTGCTCGAGGCCGGCATCGGCGACTTCGTCGCCAGCTTCCGCGCCGATGAGCCTGAAGCAGCTCTGATGGTGCGCCCGGTTGACGATCCGCGACAGTATGGGGTGGCTGAAATCCGCGCGGACGGCAACGTCGAGAGGGTAGTCGAAAAGCCTGCTGAGCCTAAGACAAACCTGGCCATAGTCGGGGTATATGCCTTCAACAGCTCTATATTTGAGGCGATAGACAACATCCAGCCATCTGCTCGTGGCGAGTACGAGATAACCGACGCCATCCAGTGGCTGGTAGACAGTGGCCGGCCGGTCTCGACGACCGTACTCGAGGGCTTCTGGGAAGACACCGGGGCTCCGGATGCACTGCTGCGGGCCAACCGGCTGTATCTGGACCGCCAGCAGCATCGCATCGAGGGCACCATCAACGGCGTGTCCGAGGCCAACGGGATGCTGCAGATCGGCACCGGCACGCGTGTCTATGACTGTCGCATCATCGGGCCGTGCTTCATCGGCGACAACTGTGTTCTGCACGACGCAGTCATCGGCCCGCACGTATCGCTCGGTGACGGCTGCCAGGTGCGCAACAGCGCCATCGAGGATGCCATCATCCAGGACAGTTGCCGCATCGAAGACCTGCCTGCCGGGCTGAAGCGCTCGGTGCTGGGCGAGCAGGTGGTGGTCATCGGTGATGCGCAGGGCAACTCTCCTCTGCACCTGATCCTCGGCGACATGGCGCGCATACGGGTGATATAGATAGCTCTATCGGCGCTGGCAGAACGCTACGGAATGCCTGAGGAGCAGCTCAGTCTGTTCAGCGGCTTCGAGGTGAGTATCACTATCTTCGATGGGCCGCTGGACCTGCTGCTGCATCTGGTACGGCGCGAAAAGGTGGACATCTCCGAAGTCGCGCTATCACAGGTGACCGCCCAATATCTGGAGTATCTCGACACCCTGCAGGCCCTGAACGTGGATCTGTCCGCTGAGTTCGTGGTGGTCGCCTGTCAGCTCCTATACCTGAAATCGTGCAGCCTGCTGCCTCGACCGATCGACGATGAACCAGAGGATGACCTGGAGCTAGACCCACAGGTGGAGCTGGCCCGCAGGCTCGAGGAGTACCAGACCTACCGAGAAGCTGCGGACACTCTGGAGCAGGCCCGACAGCTCCGCCAGCGCATCTATCTGCGCTCCACCAGTGAAGAGCAGATCGGCAGCGGCTTCGTGCAGTTGAGCGAAGTGTCTGTCTTCGATATGATAGCTGCGGTCAGTGAGCTGCTCAAACGCTCCGAAGGGCCACCGCCCAGGCTAGTGCGCCGACGTGAAGTGACCGTAGGTCAGCGATTGCCGGAGATCCTCACCGAGCTCCATGTAGCCGGCGGGGAGGGGCTGCTGTTCACGCGACTGGTGGATATGCCCACCTCCCGCGTCTACATCATCGTCACCTTCCTGGCCATACTGGAGCTAATCCGCCGCCGAAGAGTGCGTGTGTCGGCAGTCGAGCAGGAGAGCAACTTCCGCGTCTGGCTACTGCGCTGACGGGCGACCGGCCGGGGAGTGCCGACTTCAGCACTGACAGTCTGCGGGCGTGCCGCGACCACCTGTGTAGACAGTTCTGGTGAGGAAGCGCATCGGTAGCAACAGCCGCCAGTCACACCGAGCAGCGCCAGGCATACCGAGCAGTAGCCGGGCACACCGGACGGCAGCCGCCAGGCATACCGAGCAGCGCCGGGCACACCGAGCAGTAGCCGGGCACACCGAGCAGTAGCCGGGCACACCGGACGGCAGCCGGTTGCCACATGCAGTAGGCGGCTGCAGCGACGACTACTCGGCGATGCCGAGACACATACAGATGGCGGCTAGTAGCCCTGAGCATGATGCGATCGAACCACCCGAGGCGTACCGGATGAAGTCAGATCAGCTCGTAAACACACTCGAATGCCTGCTGTTTGTCAGCGACGAGCCGCTGGAGCCCAGAAGGCTGTCGGATATCCTGCAAGTCAAGCCCGAGCAGGTGGCTGAACTGGTCGAACAGTTGGGCCGCAAGCTCGAAGGCCACGGCCTGCATGTCGTGCATCTGGCCGGCGGCTATAGCCTGGCAACCCGCCCTGAACACGCTGAAGCCGTCCAGCAGCTACTGCAGCCCGACCCGCAACGGCTCTCCCGCCAGGCGCTGGAAGTGCTGGCTATCGTGGCATACCGCCAGCCGATAACCCGGCCCGAACTCGACGCACTGCGAGGCGTCAACTCCAGTGGAGTGGTCAACTCGCTCATCGAGCGCGACCTGCTGCGTATCACCGGACGTGCCAACGTACCCGGTCGCCCCTTCCTGCTGGCCACCACCAACTTCTTCCTGTCGCTTTTCGGGCTAAAAGACCTCAGCGATCTGCCTGAAATTGACCTACCGCTTCCAGATGCACGTCCCGAGAATGCCCCACTGCCCGAAGCTGCCGCACTGGCCGATGCACAACAGTCTGAGGATGAAGAGAAATCACCAGCCGAATCAACACCACAAAAGCACTGATCACAGCACTACTGTGTCTGGCCTTCTGCAGCACGCTGCTGCAGGCCCAGATGCTGCCTGACGCCTCCGACTCCGGCGAGCAGCCTGTAGCTGCTGCACCGCTGCCCTCCGATGGCCAGCCGATGCTGACCGCTCAGGCAGCAATCCTGATCGATGCCGAGACCGGCCTGACGCTATGGGAGCGCAACTCGACTGAGCGCAACTTCCCTGCCAGCACCACCAAGATGATGACCGCTCTGCTGTGCGCTGAAAAGCTGGACCCCAACCAGGTGGTGATCGTCAGCGAACGGGCGGCGAAAATCGGCGAGTCGAGCATGAACCTGGAGACGGGCGAGAAGCTGCGGGTGCATGACCTGCTTCTGGGGCTGCTGCTGAACTCGGCAAACGATGGAGCAGTCGCGATAGCCGAAGCGGTGGCCGGTGACCACGACAGCTTCATCGCCATGATGAACCGACGAGCCGCGCAGATGGGGATGACAGGCACGCACTTCGAAAACCCGCATGGTCTGCACAGTGAAAAGCACTACTCAACCGCCCGCGATCTGGCTGTGCTCGGCCGGGCGGTGATGGCCGTGCCGCTGCTGGCCAGGATAACCGCTACCAAGGAAGCGGTCATCCCATGGCCAGGCAAACCGTGGGACCGTACACTGAAAAACAGCAACCGCCTGCTGGGACGCTGGGACGCCGCCGATGGGGTCAAGACCGGCTACACCCGACATGCCGGACGATGTCTGGTTGCTTCAGCCACTGAGGACGGCTGGCGGCTCATCGCAGTCTGCCTGAGCTGCAAGGATGCCTGGACTGACGCACAGACTCTACTGGAGTGGGGATATGCCAACCACCGGCGTACGAGCATCGTCAGCCCGGGGCCGGTACCATACGCCTGCCCGGTGGAGAAGGGGCGACATGATAGCGTCTCTGTGATCGCTGACGGCCAGTTGATACTACCAGTTCGGTTGGATGAAGCCCCACCAACTCCTGACCCACAGTTTGAGGCCATAGAAGCCCCGGTAAGCCAGGGACAGGTCGTGGGGCGTCTCTGCGTCAGCCACATGGGCGCGGAGTATGAAGTGCCTCTCGTGGCTGATGAGGAAGTGCGCAAGAGTCTATGGGCCACAATCGCAGACAGCGGGATGATGGGCAATCTGATGCTGTTGCTGGCGGTCTTCTCTGCAGGAGTGCTATTTCATGGAGCGGCTACAAAAGTTGCTATCGCACGCAGGCATCGCCTCGCGCAGACACGCCGAAAAGCTCATAGTCGAGGGCCGCGTGAGCGTGAATGGCACGACGGTTACTGAACTGGGCACAAAAGCCGACCCCGCCGCTGATGTCATCGCGGTGGATGGCAAACGCGTACGGTTCAGCTCACAACGCCACTATCTGCTGCTGAACAAGCCTCCCGGCTTGCTCTGTACACGCCACGATCCACAGGGGCGGCCTACTGTGATGGACCTGCTGCCCACACGCCTGCACTCCCACGTCTATCCGGTCGGACGGCTGGACATGAATACCGAGGGGCTGCTACTGCTAACCGACGACGGTGAGCTGGCTCATGCGCTCATGCACCCCAGCTACGAAATCCCCCGCACCTACCATGCCACCGTGCGCGGTCACGTGACCGCGCAAACTCTCAGGCGACTCGAGGCAGGAGTGGAGCTCGAGGACGGCCTGTCGCGTGCCGACGAGGCGCAAATCGTCGAGCATATGCCTGATGCCACTGTCGTGCAAGTGACGCTGCATCGGGGCCGCAAACGTGAGGTCAGGCGCATGTGTGAGGCGGTGGGCCATCCGGTACTGGCGCTCAGGCGCATCTCCATGGGGCCGTTGACACTGGGCACTCTGGCGCCGGGCAAGTGGCGTGAGCTGTCACACCGACAGGTGGAGGCCCTGTACCGAGCCGTAGGGCTGCGCAGGGGTGGAGTAGATGGCCGATAGCCGCCGCTGTAGCAGCCTGGTGTGGGCATCCGCCGGGCTGGGGTCCGCGTTGACCGTGGCCGCCTGTGTGCTGCTCAGGCTCGGCATGCTGCCGCTAGGCATCGTAGGGCAGTGGATATGGCCGCTTCGCCAGTACTCACTGGCTATCCAGCCCACGACTGCCGCAGGATTTGCGATCGCTGTCGGCGCTGCCGTGTATGTACTGCATCTGGTAGTGCCGCACCGCACGCCCAAACGAGACCAGTTGCTCATAGGGCTGCTGCTCTGCTGCCTGACTGCCTTCGGGCTCATGGCAGGACTGTTTCTGGCCGAACCGCATCCGTTTGTGCGCGCCGCCCAGGCCTCATGCGCCACCCATGCCCTGCCGTACTACGAGCAGGCGATGAGCAGCTCAAGTGTCGGAGAGCTACTGCGAGGCTACGGAGACTTCGCCCACCGCCAGTCGCTGCCCGACCGACTGCGCACCCACCCACCCGGCCAGGTGGTGTACTTCTACTATGCCCGACTGGCACTGTTCAGCTCTCCTGCACTTGTCCGCATCGGAGGAGAGCTGCTCCGCGCCGAGGGTATCACCCCCGACCAGGCCACCGCCCTGCTGACTGGCTACACGACCCGACCGCTCACCGGTGACGATGTGGTGGTCGGTTTGCTCAGCGCCCTGATCCTGACGCTCAGCGGGTGCGCCATCCCCGCTTTGCTGGCGATAGTAGCCCGAAGTCTGGCTGACATACGAACTGCGCTACTGGCGGCACTGCTCTCGGCCACGATACCCTCCGTGCTGCTGTTCGTGCCCAGCATAGACGGCCTCGGAGTGGTGCTGGGCCTGTCGGCACTGGCGAGCTATCTGTGGGCGGTGCGGCGGGGCAGCCGAGCACTGGCGGCGCTTTCAGGCCTGCTGTGGGTCGCTACCTTTTTCTGGAGCATCGGACTGCTGTTTTTGGCTCTCCCTGCCGCCGGAGTGCTGTGGTACCGTGTGAGGTCACCGCAGACAGCTTGCCTGGCATCTGGAGCGCAAGACGCGTCGGGGTGGGGCCCAGATGATGACGGCAGTTTGCTGCCCTCCCGAAACAGCCCGCGACGCGCGATAGCTATCACCGTCGGCGTGCTGCTGGTGTTCGTGGCCAGCCTGACGGTACTGTACATGGCCAGTGGCTACAACGCTGCCGCAAACGTGGCCGAGATCATGCGCGTACAGAGCCATATCATGGGCGAAGCGGGACGTGACCGGCTCACATGGCTGGTCATGAACATCTACGAGTTCGCTCTGTTCATGGGGCCGATGCTGCTCGTCACCTCGCTGGCCGGACTGGGCTGCGCGTTGAGCAGGAGACGTCAGGCGACTGATGGAGACCGTGCGACCGACGGGGTGACCGATGAGGTGGCAGGCGGCGCGACGGACCGTGCGCCTTCCGGCCGCATACTCGGCTACTTCGGTGCAGGGCTGCTGCTTGCTTTTGCACTGCTGGACATCTCAGGCAGCACGCGCGGCGAAGTCGGTCGCATCTGGGTCTTCCTCATGCCGCTTTTCGCACTGTTTTCCGCCGATGCCACGCGCCATCTGCCACGCCGCTGGTGGCCCGCCTACATCGTGCCCATAGTGGTAGCTCAGGCGGTGTATGCCTACTGCCTGCTGGCCACTATCGTCCCCGTCCAGCCCTACTAACGGTAGCGCCACACTGACAGGACATGGTCCACTATGCACAACTGACTTCTGCGGCTGGATAGATGCTGGCCACGATCGTCCACCCAGCCCTACTGGCGATAGCATGACAGTCACAGTCCGCTTCCGCCCTACGCACCTGATCTCTGTGGCTTCGGCAGAAGCAGGCGGCTACAATCGGATCGCGGCAGCCCGATGTGCCGCATCTCCTGGCACCGGTATGCAGTCTCCGCTGGCCCCGATGCTCATCTCTCGTCAGGCAGGTAGCCATCGGCGTGTCGGAGAACTCTACGGAAGTCACAGTCTGTCGCAGAGGTGATCCCGTGTACGATCCCACAGACAAGACCACAGTGACCATGCAGGACATGATCGATGGCCTTCGCCGTATCGGTCTACAGGAAGGTGACCTGGTGCAGGTGCATAGTTCGCTTTCGGCGTTCGGCTATGTCGAGGGCGGCCCCGATACGGTCGTGGATGCGCTTTTGCAGGTGGTCGGGCCCGAGGGCACCGTGATGATGCCCACCTTCAATCACGGACACGCGGACGTCTTCGACATCAAGACTACACCCTCGACTAACGGAGCGATCACCGAGACCCTGCGCAGGCGCCCTGAAGCGCACCGCAGTATGCACCCAACTCACCCGTATGCAGCCATCGGATTTCTGGCCCAGGCACTGACGCGCGGCCATCTGGAGGCGGGCACGTTCGCCGCCGACAGTCCGCTGGGGAGACTGGCAACCTGGGGAGGCTGGGTACTGCTGCTGGGAGTGGGCATGGGCAGCAACACTGCCTTCCATGTCGGCGAAGTGATGGCTCGCAGCCGGTGCCTGAGCCCCTGGGGCAGCACGCGCAGGGTACTCGACCACTGGGGCCGCGTGGTGGAGGTGTCCAGTGGCATGTGGCGCGACAGTCGGTGCCCTCTGGAGACCGACCGGATCGAGCCGCTCATGCGCAGCCGTGGTCTCATACGCGATGACCGCATCGGAGCGGCAGATATCCACCTGATGCGCGCGGCAGATGTCATCGGCAGCGCGTTTTTCCTGGCACAGAAGATGTGCCCCACCTGTCCGGTGCGCATCCGCCAGCCTAACCGTGAGGTGACATGATGGACCGACAATCTGCACTACAGGCCTACCAGTATGGCCTCGACCTGATGGACATGAACCAGTTCGACCCCGCTGTGTCGAACCTGTCGCTGGCAATCACCCGCGACCCGCAGTTGGTGGAGGCGTATCTGGCCAGAGCACGCGTCTTCATGCACAAACAATCGTATCAGCAGGCGCTCGAGGACCTGCTGGAGGCCGTGCGACTACAACCTGATCTGCCGGATGTGCAGATGCAGCTCATCGCCGCCTATCGTGCCCTGGGGCGACTGGCCGATGCGCTGGAGGTGTGCCGACAGGCTATGAAGCAGCAGCCGGACAACACACGATACGCTCAGTTGCATGACGAATTGTGCACAGAGATGGAGATCCAGAGCAAGCCCTGAGCCCGGATGTGCGACTATCGCTGTACCGTTCAGAGCGCCATGCAAACCAGGAGGAAATCCGAGATGGCCATACCCAATCAGACTCTCACCACGCGCTTCGATACCATCATGCAGGAGGCCGAGCGGCGCCTGAGCTTCGAGAAGTGGCAGGGCACTGTACAGGACTGGCAAAAGCAGCTCCGCTCAGAGCTATACGACCTGCTGGCAGTAGGCTACCGGCCCGGCGCGCCCCAGGTGGAGATACTCGACACCGTGGACAGAGGGACATATCAGCGCCAGTACGTGCACATGACCTCCGCGGACGGAGTGGTGATACCGGCCTATCAGCTCGTGCCCACGGAGATGGAGACACCGGTCGGAGCGGTGCTGTGCCTGCATGGTCATGGCCCCGGCAAGGTCATACCGGCGGCCGCTGAGACAGACGCCAAAGGGCGGCCAGTCGTGGTAGATGGTGAGCGCGATTTTGCAGTACAGGCGGTCAAGCAGGGCTACATAGCAATCGCGCCTGATCACCGGGGATTTGGCGAGCTGCAACTGGACGAAGACCTCGAAGCCGATACAGGCAACAGTTGCCTGCAACTGAGCATGAGGGCGATCATGGCGGGCAAGACCGTACCTGGGATGCGCGTCCATGACTGCATGTGCTGGATGGACTACCTGCGCAGCCTTGAGCAGGTGGACGAGGATCACATATACATCACCGGCCAGTCAGGCGGTGGCACCGTGACACTGTTTTCCGCCGCCATAGACACCCGCTTTGCCCAGGCCGCCCCTAGCTGCTACTTCTGCACCTTCGCCGCATCGATCCTGGCGATGCACCACTGTAGCTGCAACTATGCACCCGGGCTGCTGAACCTGTGCGAGATGTACGATATAGCAGGGCTGGTGGCCCCGCGACCGATGCTGATTATCGCAGGAAAAGAAGACCCCATCTTCCCGATCGAAGGCGTGTACGAGGCATACGAAAAGCTGCAGGACGTATACGCCGCCTTCGGAGCCCAAGACAACCTCGAGCTATATGTCGGCCCTGAAGGCCACCGCTACTACAAAGCAAGAGTATGGGACTTCTTCGCACAGCACGCTTGAGCCCCAAGCCCACACATGCACCTGCGCGATGAAATCCAGGCTGGTCTGGTCACCACCACGGCCAGGCCAGCCGTAAGCCGTGGACTCTGAGGCCGATGCTGACTATCGTGGGGAGAGAAGCCTCCCATCTTCCCGATCGAAGGCGTGTATGAGGCATACGAAAAGCTGCAGGACGTATACGCTGCATTCGGAGCCCAAGACAACCTCGAACTATATGTCGGCCCTGAAGGGCACCGCTACTACAAAGCAAGAGTATGGGAATTCTTCGCACAGCACGCCTGAGCCCCAAGCCCACACATGCACCTGCGCGATGAAATCCAGGCTGGTCTGGTCACCACCACGGCCAGGCCAACCGTAAGCCGTGGACTCCGCAGCTGCCGGTTCTGGTGGGCACCGACTCGGCGATGTCGGTCAGCTTCTCAGACAGTTGCCAGCTCAGGTCGAAAAAGCCTGCGCACAGATGCTGGTTTGCCCCGTCTTCGGTAGCGAAGCGGCGGGTGGTGAAGACGATGAAGTCGGGCAGCATGTCGTACTTGTGGTTCTCCGACAGCCGCTCTCCCCAGTACTCGCCCGCGAAAATCAGCACATAGCGGTCAGGGTTCAGCGGGTTCGGGTAGCACATCACCAGCCCCAGAGCGTCTCCAGCGTACTCGCGGTCACCCACCGCGTAGCGTCTGTCGCCGATGCGGATAGGCAGGCGGAAGTAGATGCGTGCGAGGATGAGGTTGGTCTGCGGCCTGCCGAACAGCACGAGGTTGCTGTCAGCTATGTCCTGTTCGGTGATATCGCGATCCAGCTTCACGCGAGGGCGTCCGTCAGCAAACTCGTCCCACTCACGGGCGAATCGCTCCACCTGTTCGGCGAGTAGCCGGTTCTGCTCACGATTTCCGGCGGTGCCCTGCACCACTATGAAGCTGTCATCGAACACCTCCTCAGCAGGCCCGCACAATCCCTTGCGCTTCAGCGGCGGAAAGCCGGTCGGTTCCGGTGGCGCCTGCCCCAACTCCAGCACCAGCCTGCCATCGCGCGCCTGTACCGTCCTGCGTCCGGTGCCATCAGTGAAGATATAGCTGGACTTGCGCTCCAGCGGCGAGCCTGCGATATCTATGCTCAGCCGCGCGATGTTTTCGCTCTCCACCTCCACATCCGCCCCTGTCGTCTGTCCGCGTACGGCTGTGGCCAGCAGACTGAACCATGCCGGTTTGCCCCACTCCTCGAACTGCTCTATGGTCACATAGAAGGCAGTGTCATACTCGAGGCTGTAGGTGGTGTGCGCGACCTGCATCGGCGAGGGGTCGAGCTGGTTTTCCATCTGCCGGGCGAACGCCCGGTCGAAGGTCTCATCACGGAAGTAGATATAGTGGTCGGCGCCCGGGTGTTCGAAGTACTCCACACACGCATAGTCGTCTTGCTCTCTGGCCCTCTGCACCATCAGGCGAGACTGATCGGCGGAGATCAGTTGATCACGCTCTCCATGCTGGACGAAAAACTGCTGTGACCGCAGCCCCCGCGATACATGATACGGGTTGTCCCACTCTATCAGCCAGCGGCGAAACGGTGGCATCTGCTCAGCTTCCCAGCCCCACCAGCGGAACATGTCGGTCTGCCCGGCGATCGGCGTGATGGCTGCGAACACCCCCGGATGGCGCAGGCCGATCGTCCATGCCCCCATGCCTCCCATAGACACTCCGTTGAGGTATATCCTGCTCTCGTCCACGCAGTAGAGGCGCTTGACCTGCTCCATCGAAGCGAACACATCTGTCTCGCCTATACCCTGGAAGTCCGTATTGCGGCGGGCATAGGGGATCAGAAGCATGCAGCCGTAGTGTCCCGCGATCTCCAGTACAGAGTCCTGCAGCGTCCACGGATCCAGTACGCTGGTGGTCGGCACATAGCCGTGTAGGAAGACTATCAGCGGGGTGGGGCGGGGCCGCGTGGGGTCATAGTCGGGCGGCAGGTACAGGTGATACGGCTGTGCGGTGTGATCGTTTCCCGTGACATACGCCAGTTCGGTCAGGCGGCCGGGCTCTGCGTACATGGCCTGCCCGCGCCCCAGCCGATCCAGCGCTTCCAGGCCGCGAGTGACGAACTGTTCGGCGGCATCGGCACGCAGATACCAGTGGCCCTGCACGGCCTCCGCCTTGCGAAGCTGCAGCCGCGCATAGGGGTAGTTGGTCGCCCAGGCAGCATCAGTCTCATCGTAGCCTGCGGCTTCCACCTGTGCAAGCCGCGCCTGCAGATCGGTTATCTGCTGAGCATGGCTTGTCGAGACGAACAAGAGAGCGCAAAACAGCGCTGTGATGACACCACACAGTGCCCCACGTAAGTGCTGCACCTGACACCTCCACTGTGGTCATAGATGCTGCGTGCAACACAGTTCTC
>JAAYSP010000239.1 GCA_012518355.1 candidate division WS1 bacterium
ATCTGGTATGTGTCGTGTGGCAAAACGCCAATATCGGGGCGGAGCAAGCCATCGTCCGCCCCGATAATTGTCATGCGCCAGTCAGTCACCGTCGTTTTATGGCATGTCGGTCAGCAGCATCATGCAGCAGTCGTTGCCATTGGGTTGCACAGATGCTACAGGCTCTCACCGATCATCTGGATTAGCTCGGCGGTGCGAGTGGCATAGCCTGCTTCGTTGTCATACCAGCCGAGCACCTTGACGAGAGTACCGCCAATCACTGAGGTGCATCCGGCATCGAGAATGCAGGAGGCGGGATTGCCCACGATGTCAGACAGGACGATGGGATCCTCGCAGTATTCCAGGTAGCCTTCCAGTTCGCCCTCGGCGGCAGCCTTGAATGCAGCATTGATTTCTTCTGCTGTGGTGCTCTTTTCGACGTTGAGCGTGAAGTCGGTCACGGAGCCCGTCGGTGTGGGTACCCGCAGTGCCAGGCCGTCAAGTTTGCCGTTTAGGTTGGGCAGAACCAGGCCGATAGCACGGGCGGCACCTGTGGAGGTCGGCACGATGTTCAGTGCGGCCGAGCGAGCACGTCGCAGGTCGCTATGTGGGCCGTCCATGAGGTTTTGGTCTGACGTGTAGCTGTGGATCGTGGTCATGACACCGTTGACGATGCCGAAGTTTTCGTCGATAACTTTGGCCATGGGGGCCAGTGAGTTGGTGGTGCAGGATGCGTTGGAGATCAGACTATGCTTGGCCGGATCATAGGTGTCATCATTGACGCCCAGCACGAGCGTGACGAGGTTGTCGGCATCGCCCTTGCATGGCGCAGATATGAGGACCTTCTTGGCACCGGCTTCCAGGTGCTTTCCAGCGCCTTCAGCATTGGTGAAAAATCCTGTGGACTCGAGTACTACCTGTACACCCATGTCAGCCCACGGCAGCTTAGCGGGGTCGCGCTCCGCCAGGCTGGTGACCTTGCAGCCATCCACGACAATAGCGCCATCGGCGACGCTGATATCGCTGTCGAAAGTGCCATAGACGCTGTCGTACTTGAGCAAGTGGGCCAGCGTCGTATCGTCAGTCAAATCGTTGACTGCGAGGACTTCAACTTCGTCACAGAACTCCTCATGAAGTATTTTGAAAACTTGTCTCCCGATGCGGCCGAATCCGTTGATCGCTACTTTTACGGACACTGTGTTCTCCTCCTGTTACGATAGTCAGATTGAAGCGGCCCCTCATTAGTGCACGGTTACCGGCTTGGACAAATGCGGGGGCCGCTGCGAAACGCCAGTTACCCAAAATTCAGCTATGTCGTCTACTTTACTACATATCAGCTGGTTTTACAAGCCTATCTTGGTCTCTTGCGCAACCAAACGGATGATAGCATCAGACAGCCTGTCAGGATTGTGTCGTGCCCAGTCATCATCGGAGAGAAACTCGCCCTCAACGGGTATGTATCCCATCCGTGCGATGGTTGCCACATCGGGCTCGACGAAGATGGCGCCGGCAGCATGATACCGTTGCAGGATTTCGCGGTCGGGCCGCTGAGTGTTGACGATTACGTACTCGAAGACTGGGCTATCCACATGCTTTTCGATAGCTGCGACGTGGTCGGATGCCTTGAAGCTGTCGGTCTCACCGGGCTGAGTCATGACGTTGCATACAAAAATGCGCAAGGCCGGGGTGTTTGCCAGAGCGTCGGCTACACCGGCTACCAGCAGGTTGGGAGTCACACTGGTGTAGGTGCTACCGGGGCCGATGATGATGACACGCGCCTCGGCGATGGCTTCGAGCACCTCAGGAACTGCTGGAGGCGCCGGTGGATCCAGGAAGATGTAGTCTATGGATTCGGTGGTCATCGAGATGGTCGTCTCGCCACGGAGCTCGGTTCCCCCGGTAGTGCGCGCACACAGCTCAACCTTCTGCAGTGTTGGGGGTAGCACCCGTCCCCGGATAGCCAGAACCCGACTCGTCTCCTGCACCGCGCGCTCGAAATCACCAGTGATGTCGGTCAGAGCGGCGATGAGCAGGTTTCCGAGGCTGTGACCGCCAAGTTCGGTGGACGCACCGTTGAAGCGGTACTGCAGCAGTTGGGTCATCAGTGGCTCCTCGTCGGCCAGAGCAACGAGGCAGTTGCGGATGTCTCCTGGCGGTAGGCCCAGCCCGGGCAGATCTCTGGTGAGCCGGCCAGAGCTGCCGCCATCATCGGAAATCGTGGCAATCGCGGTCAGGTTGGAGGTGCGTGTTTTCAGTCCGCGCAGAAGCTGTGACAGACCGGTGCCCCCGCCTATGGTCACTACCGCAGGTCCCATGGCCCGACGCCTACGGGTAAGCATGACATCCACCAGTTGGTCTTCGTCGGGCAAGAGCGCTGTCGCCACAGACCTGACCACCTGACGCATGGCAAGCGCGACAAGTGCCAAGCCTATCAGGATGGCGATGCTGCCGATAGCGGTGGCTGCCAGAGGCCCACCGCTGTAGATGGTCAATTCGTACGCGAACAGGTTTAGCATCAGCACCGCACCCATGGCGGCCACGGCGATCCCGATGAGGATCAGCAGAAACCAGCGCTTGACCCGCAGGCCTGGATGCAGCCATCGTGTTGCTCGCTGCCAGCCTGAGTTCATATGATTCCGTTCACCTCGCCCAAGTATACGCAGCATGGTCTCGAACCAGACAGGTTTGGAGCCCATGCGCGCACCGGGGATTAGTATCGCCTGATCTCTACCAAACCTCACTGTCTTGATAGTGCGGGTTGAGTAGCAGTCCTTCGCTGCGTGAGCGGGTGACAGCCATCTGCTCGGCCATCTGCCTGGCCTGCTCCGGGCTGTCGCCACGGAGTGTCAGGGCCCACAGAGTGCCGACGACCACTGATTGCACCTGCTCACCGACACCCTGACCATCATGCAGGCTTTTCAGTATCGTCTTGCCGGCTTCGTTGCCGTCATCAGTCACCAGCACGTGAACCGTCCAGGCGCCATCATCGTCTGAGATGAGAGAATTGTGTAGCCCTGGCTGGACCTGATAGCGGTGTTTCAGAGGGTTCAGGAACAGAGTGGTGTCCCGCGCAAGTGTATCGGCCACTTGCACCGCCTGCTGCGGGTTGTCAGCATGAATGGCGAGGCGGAAGTAGTCAGCGCGGGATAGGCTGACGAGCGCTGATTCGTAGCCCATGCGGCCCCGTAGAGCTGAGGCGGCAGTCTGGGCGATGACATCAGGTGTTTTCAGTTCGACTGTGAGTTCAACTGTCTGCATAGAGATTTCACCGGTTTTGAAGGGAAATGGACAGTAGATGCAGAATAGCATTTCGGCGTCGCCGGCGCCAGTTCCTGCCGGCGGTGAAGCTACCAGTTACAACGCATCGGTAGCGACAATGCCACAGACACGACAGCTCAACCGATTTTTAGCCGGTCGATGAGCACCGACATCCAGGCTAGATGCCGCCATGGCAGTTGCTGAATAGACGCGGCAGGATTGTGAGATGATGCATGATGACCGGAAATGCCTGTCAGACTGATGCACCACAAGCTCGAAGTGACATGGTGGAACCTGACGGCGTTGATGATTTGCTGACGATGGTGACGCGACTGCTGACGCAAGCGGGCGCGTACTCAGTGCTGCATCCCGGCTGTGGCTGTGGCAGGTATGGCCGTCACCTGGCCCAAGCTGGATTTCTGGTCACCGCTTTCGATCTGACAACAGTTGCTGTTCGAGCAGCAGCATCACGGAATGCGGTCTCTGATGCAACGATCCGCTACCTGGTTGGTGATCCTTCACTGCCGTCACGCGATATCGGGCAGTATGACGGGCTGTTTGCCCCCAACATACTGCACCTGTTTCTTACTCCGGATCGGCATCGCCTGTTGCGGATGCTGGGCAAGCACTTGCGTATCGGCGGTCTGGCTGTGATCACCGCCCTCTCGGTCAACGACGCCCGATATGGTCAGGGGCGCGAAGTAGAGCCTAACACTTTTGAGATACTCCCCGGACAGTACATACACTTCTATTCAGAAGAAGAATTGCATGTAGAGTTGGCTCGCCACCTGCGTCTTTCGGTCATCGAGCCGGCCATCGAAATAGAAGTTGACCACCTGGGTAACCGACGAGAGTATTCTGTGCTGCTTGCTTGCGGCGTCAAATCCCACGATCACTGAGAGACCTGTGTCGGGCTTTGTTGTGGTTGTCGCTTTGTGTTCGATACCTTCCACGTCCGAACAGCCGTTGGTGTCTCCAGTAGCACGACTGCAGCCTCTGTGAGGGGCGCAAGCCAGAAGTGCCTCCCTCTCCTCACAGTGCCAGCCGGCCATCATAGAGTTTCCGCCACTACGAAAGGCTCTGTTCTCCTGGCGGCGTCTGACCGGTAGATCGCGGCGGATACGGCTTCGGGTCTTCGCGCCTCAGCCCAATTAGCGGCTCCTGGTGTAGGTCAGCCCGTAGGACCAGTATCCCAAATCGGCGACCCCCAGTACCATGGTGAAGTTGTGATCCTCCTGTGGATCTCTGAATGCATAGGTGATGTTGGCATTTACGCCTAGCGTGTCATATTCTGCAGCTACAGTTGCGCGCGGATGGAAGCGAGTGCAGACTCCGGCGAAGGGGCCCTTGAAGCGGCCAGTGCCCAGCCCAACAGTAGCATAGGTGGGGTGCCGATCTGCACTGACCTGTTTTGTTGCTACGGCGTAGAAGCTTCGCGCTTCGCCCGACAGTGGGCGGTGCTGAGTGGCTGCACGCTGGTTGCTCATGTCCATTCCGCCTATGGCCACAGCCGGTTTGGAGCCCTCTTCGGCCAGGATTTGCCACTGCCAGTTATAGCTAGGTTCACCTTTGTCGCCGGTGAGTGTGTATGCCAGATAGATTCCGTTGCCCGGTTTGCCCAGGCCAAATGCGGGATTCAGAGTCCCGTTGATTTTATCACCATGCCAGCCCAGCGTCAGGCCGCTGTCTGCCATCCCCACATTTGCGTCGAGTATGTAGTTACCGGCGCATGGGGTGTAGGCTATTGGGATAGCCATCTGCGCAGGGCCAGCGCCACCTGCTTTCCCCTCAGGGCTGACTGTCCAGTTGTTGCCCGGCAGGCCTGAGTCAAACCTGAACTGGTAGTAGTCGTACAGATCTTCTGCGGGATAGGCAAAAACCAGCCCTGACGTCGCTAGTATGGCGGTCGTCACAAGCACTACCATCCAGATGCGTGTCGCACAACGCATTTTCTTTTCCTCCCATACGAGAGCTAGAACACACCTTTAGTGCAGTACTGATCATCTTATCCGTTCGTCTTCGGACATCCTGCGACACAGCCAACTCACGGCCCTGAAAAGCTACTGATAGCCTCCAGCAGTGCGGTGTGGTGCGCGCACAAGCGGCTTTCAAGCCCGGTCTGTGCCTGAAGCAACTCAGCCTGTGTTCGGGCCGCATGTAGCGGACAGGTAGGCTCCGCACAGGGCCCGTCGCCTGTCGCCCGATACACTACTGCCATCAGCAGATAGCCCTTGAGCAGTTCGTTTATTCGCGGATCGCCATAGCCTGCCGTTTGGTCGGCAAACTGATGAGCCAGATCCTCCAGGTACTCTTCGGCACCTAGCATCACATACTGGGCGCGTCGAAAGTTGTACTCCCGTGGCCTCGAGGGCACTTCTATCAGCCCGCTGGTAGAGACTATGGAGGGATTGCCGAGAGCTGCGACACCGCCGAACAGGCCGTTTTGCGGATCATAGTCAGCCAGCAGATCAGAGCAGATGATGATATGTAGATGCCCCAGGTCAGATTCGGCTTCCGGGATTAGCAATCGCATAGCCGCCTGCAACGGTCGAGCCAGGTAGGCAGTCTCCAGATCCACTCCCGACAGTGGCGGCAGTAGTTCATCTGTGTCCGATAGTAGCTCCGCTACACTTGCTCCAGCTAGCTGTTTGGACAGCTCTGCTTCCAGTATGTCGCGCTCAGAGGGCCCAAATCGGGCCAGGTGGTGCGTGACGAAGTCGGCGCGGGCGACTATCTGCAGCCCCGGCAGTTGACTTGCCAGGAATCCAGCGAGGTATTTTGTGTCCAGCCCCTCGCTGTCGGGATCATCATAGATGCAGATGGTGT
Source organism: candidate division WS1 bacterium (assembly GCA_012518355.1). Lineage (GTDB taxonomy): Bacteria > Armatimonadota > Zipacnadia > Zipacnadales > UBA11051 > UBA11051. The sequence goes on from JAAYSP010000239.1 coordinate 6,064, forward strand.
CTATTTGGATCATTTGCTCAGCGCTTGTTGCAGGCTCTGTCGAATTTGTTTGACGGAACAGCCGGATATGCTTAGCAGCTTATTTCGTGCGTTGTGTCCGCTGATGATGGCGATGTCGCTGGCTCGTATCTTCAGAACCTGCGCGAGCAGCTTTATGGTCGCCTCATTTGCAGCACCTTTGACCGGCGCACCGGTCACCTTCACGGCCAACTGTTTACCGTTCCAGCTACAGATCTGATTTCGTGAGGACCTGGGCGTCACTCGGACTCGCAGCTTGACCGGCGGCATGCAGTAGCCTCTCCGTTCAGTAGGTCGCAGTCACGGCCAACTGCGACAGATTTCACATGTTCTTTTAGTAGTCTATCATCAACAACTTGCCCTCAGTAGCTTACCAGCAATATAACCGCAAATGCCAGTATGTTGTTGACAGCATGGCATACGATACACGGGATGAGCGAGCGGCTGCGCTCGTACAGCACGGCGAGGATGATACCCATGACGACAAGCTGCACCAGGGCCATCGGATTCAGGTGCATAAGGGCGAAAACTCCGGCGCTTATTATCACCGCCGTGAAGGGCGGAAGATAGCGGCGCAAGCCGGCATAGACGAAGCCACGGAAGATCAGCTCTTCGACAAGTGGTGCTGCTAGCCCCAGTAGGGCCAGATACAGCACTACTGAAAGCGGATCCTGCCGCTCCAGTAAATCCATCCCCAGCTGCATGACTGGACTGGCCACTGGCAGTGACTGGTTCATGAGGCCCTGCATGAGTAGCACCAGCAGGTAGATGCTGTAGCCCGCCACTCCATCAAGAAGCAGCGACCCTACACGATTTGTGGTTCGCAGTCCCAACACGCTGAGCTTCTGCGCCCTGGTGGCTCTGATCCGCCACATCATCAGACGTACCGCGATTAGCATCACCAGCAGATACTGAACAGCTACCATAATCGCGCGAACTGTTGGGCTGTCTGTGATCCGCTCCAGATGCTCTGCTACCGCGCCGAGCGCCAATCCTGCTGCCAGCAACGCCAGCAGCAGCACCGCCAACACCTCAGCGATATCCATCAGCCGCCACGGCACGTGCCACGGTACTCGTGCACGGCTCAAATCAGCACGCCGGGGCACACTGAAAATACCTTGCCACAGGAAAACCACCAGCACCGAGGCGCTGAGCAGTAACAGCAGCATGACTATGGAGCCCAGCAAAAGCGCCCACCATCCGAAGCGCCACTGGTGGGCTGCAGCCCGGTGCCGAGCTTCCTGCAGCGGGTTCGCTAGCTGTGTACGTGTCCTTCCGGCGCTGCTACGCTGCGTCCTATCGTCAGTCTCCTGCGTCAGGCGAACGTAGTAGCGAGGTACGGTCAGATGCGCCAGCCATATCGGCAGCGACTGCAGGTGGGGCAGCACATCGTCCAGGCTTTCGTCACTGTCTCGGTGCGGTGAGAACAGCCGGATCAGTGCCAGATATAGCGCTTCGTTTTCCACATCCTGCACAGCCGCCTCCAGGAACAGAGCTTGCGCCTGGTCTGGGTAGCCGCGCAGACCATAGAAGACCCCCAGACGACAGTCGGCATAGGGGTTTTCTATGCCTGGGTCGAGCACCAGGGTTTCATACTGCGCCATGGCCCTGTCATATAGGCTATCTGGATCTAGATGCTGGGGCAGGCCCACGTGCATCCGCTCCTGCACCTGGCGGCCAAACAGGGACATGCGCATGAGCAGATCAGGCTGTATCAGCTGCCGACGCATCATCTCCTGCTGTGCGGGATGAGGCATCTGTCCGCCGGCATGCTTGGCGCCAACGTCTTGACTTCGGTATACCGCAACGCCGATTGCGAAAATAGATGCAACCAGTGCGATGCGCCACAGAGTCGCCTGGCTCAGACGCGGCCGATTGGGTGTGCTCACCGCTGTGGCTCCTTTTGCATGGTCTTCATCCGACCAGCAAACGCCAGAGCAAACGGCGCACGATTTCGATGAGCAGTATAGCGGCCAGGATGGAGAAATCCAGCGGGGAATTGCGCTGGTAGGGCGCAAGAGCTCGACGGATGGGCGTGAGCAGCGGCTCGGTCACCATATAAATCGGTGGAGCTATGCGTCGCATGATCGGATGGAAGGGTGATAGCTGCACCCAGCTTAGCAAAGCTCGGGCAAAGAGTATGATGGTGTAGGCACTCAGGGCGATTTCGATGAGGCGGACGACTGACAGGGCTGGGTATATGGCCGGTCAACTCCCTAACTCGCGTGAACGTCGCGCTGCTGCAGCAACTGCTTCCATCACCGCGGCGCGCAACCCGCGCTCTTCCAGGGCCTTGATGCCCGCGATGGTGGTTCCGGCCGGTGAAGTGACCATGTCTTTGAGTGCGCTAGGCGAACCCCCCTGCAGTTGCAGCCATCTGGCGGTGCCCAGCACGGTCTGAGTGGCTAGATCTGTGGCCTGCTCTCGCGCCAGACCTGCCGCCACTCCGCCGTCTATGAGAGCTTCGATGAAGATGGCTACGAAGGCAGGCCCGCTGCCCGACAGGCCGGTGACCGCATCCATGAGCTCCTCAGCCACAGCTACAGAGGTACCTATCGCATTGAGCAGGTCGGCCACATACTCGATCTGCTCGGAGCTGCATGCACTGTTGGCGCAGTAGGCACTGGCAGCGGCGCCGACTGTACACAGGATGTTCGGCATCACACGTACCACGCTGGCCTGGGGGCCCAGAGCAGCTTCATACTGCGACAGCGGCACGCCGGCAGCGATCGAGATCAGCAGGCGGGTGCGTAGTATCGGGACAAGTTCGAGCAGCAGCTGGCTCAGTACCTGCGGCTTGACCGCAAGCAGAATCACCTCTGCCTGTTGAACGGCCTCGGCCGCGTCGTCGGTGACCGCCACTCCCAGTTGCTCCACTGCAACCCGTCTGGATGGCTCAGTGTCGGCTGCGATGATGTCCGCGGCGCTATGGGGAGTGTCTGGTTCAACCAGCGCCCGGATGAGGCCGGTGCCCATAGCTCCGCAACCGACAACCGCCAACTGGTAAGGCGTGCTGTTATCCATGCAGATACCCTATCATCACAGAGGCTCACCTGGTGAGCTCAGGGTCTGGCCGCTGCGGGGCTTGTAAACGAAAGTAAGCGCGGGTCGGCTAGAAGTCTTCGGGAGCTCCGGGGACGTCGTCACGCTTGCGATTCCCGACACTTGTGCCCTTGAGTATCAGCCGCTCCACAGGCATGTCGAATGGAGAACAGATGTAAACCCACTCGGCAATTCTTCGCATATTTCCGTTGAGTCCATATGTCACTCCACCCAGGAAATCGCGAATCCTGGTGGCTTCATGCTCAGGTGCGGATTGTAGGTTGAGAAGTACCGGCAGGCGATGCTTGATCTCATCGGCAACGGCCGTGGCCTCTTCCATGTCCCCCGGTTCAGCACGGATAATCGTGACGCCGGCAAATTCGCTGCGTTCTGAGCGCTGATTCTCTACAGTAGTAACGGCGGGTTCGGGTTCGTAGCGTCGGTAGTCAGTGGGCTCATGAACGGACTCGTACTGGTCCTCGTAGGGAAATTGGGAGCGTAAACCAAAGAAATCTAGAGCTCGAGTCAGGAATGGTCTCGACATCATGACGCCTCCCTTTCTGTGATGGTTGCTGCGATGATTGTGTGTTTGAGAGATGTCGGACAGCCGGTGCTCAGTTATTGTCTGATCAAGTTGTTGTTGGAGCCTCTGCAGGCGTTGTAGACTGCCTGGGCGCGCCTGCTGCTGATTGTCTATGATTGTAGCCTGGATTGCGTCCAGAATTCTGATTAACTGCGTGGGCCAAAAATCGCTTGCCCTATCCGCACCAGAGTTGCGCCTTCTTCTATCGCTACCCGGTAGTCGGAGGTCATGCCCATAGACAGGTGCCGCAGATGTCGCTGCTCTACACCCTGGCCTGCCAGCTGTTCACGAATTTGCGCCAGCCGGGCATAGTAGGGCCGAGCGTTTTCGGGATCATCGCTGAACGGCGCCATGCACATGAGCCCCTGCCAGTCTAAGCTACGTGCTTCTGACAGTGCCTCCATCAATTCAGGAAGCAACTCCGGGGATGCTCCGAACTTGGTTTCTTCTCCAGCTAGATCCAGTTGTAGCAGCACTGCCTGGACACGTTGCCTACGCTCTGCCTGACGGTCCAGCTCTCGTATGAGGCGTATGCTATCAACTGAGTGGATCAGGTGGCAGAACTCGACCAGCGATCTGGCCTTGTTGCGCTGCAGATGGCCGATGAAGTGCCATTTTGCCTGCGACATTTCAGCCATATCGGTTGATTGTTCATGTTTATTGAGCAGCTCCTGGACGTAGTTTTCGCCCAGGTGTATCGCCCCGGCTGCTACGGCCCGGGTTATCTCAGCGATGGTGCGTGTCTTGGTGACCGTCACCAGTGTGACTTCATCGGGGCTCCGGCCACACTCCCGTGCACTGGCAGCCACGTTTGCGGCTATAGTTGCGTATCGTTGTGCTATGTCAAGAGGAGGCATGTATACAGGCTGCTCAATCCAGTCGTCTATTTCGCTGGAGAAATGCGGCGACACATAATGCTTCGTCTATTCGTCTTCCTGACTGTCGTCGTCGAATGTGAGTGACCAGCCACCCAGTCCTTCCTCTTCGAACTCCGTCTCTTCAGTTACAGCAGGTTCCGCTTCTTCGGCTACAGCAGGTTCTGCTTCGGGCTCAGTGTCCGCAGGTGTTTCGTCCTCGGCGGGGCCGATAAGGTCAACAGGCATCGGTGGGATGAGGTCTTCCTCACCGAGCTCGTCAGGCACTGGCGGCACTGATTCGAGATCAGCGGTTGCGGTAGGGGCTTCAGGGACTTGTGGCGGCTCAGGTAGGTCCATGGACAGGTCACCCATGGATAGTGCTGGTTCTTCCTCCGGTGGGGGTGGAGGGAGCAGCTCTTCCTCTTCAAACTCCGGGGCTGCATCAGCGCTCATAGTTTGCTGCTCAAGGGTGAGGGCCGATGGCGGAACGTACTCCTCCTCCGGCTCTTCTGCCGGCTCCATGTCTATATCCCCGCGCATCGCAGCCTGGTCAGCCTTGAACTGCTCGAAGGCAGCTGCCTGCTCTTCGTCCATCTCCGGCTCATCATCCGCGTAGTCGTCGGCAGGGCCTATCCGATCGTCGCGTGAGCCGCGATGACCTGCGGCTTCGTCGAGGATGGCGATTGCCATCGCAAGAGAATCCGGCACCGCGGTAACACCCTCGGCAATTGCTGTGCCGCAGAACGTACAAAACGAGGCCTTCCGGTCGTTGTCCCTACCACACTCAGGGTTGGGACACGCCACCGTTGGCGGCGTCGGTTCACGCAGTGGGTTGTAGCACATAAGGCAGGCGCCACGTTGTTGGGAGTTGGCAAAGCCACATACGGTACAGTATTTTACCGCCAAGTTGATTACCGCCTTGGGCAGGATGTTTACCAACTTTGAAGCATTTTACCGGTCAGTATAGCCGCGCCTTTGTCTGGTTGTCAAGTTGATCCGCAAATGCTTTTACGAAACGGATTTCCCCAGCGCTATAGATTATGTGTAGGCGTGTTCAACTGAAGAGAAGAGCTCTGACCGGTGCATAATTGATGCATGTCCGGGCATATGTCACGCAACTGGAGTTGCAAAAGAGAGATGTTATAGCATAGCTTTGGACAGTTCGGTTAGACTTGCGCTCTGATGTGCGAGATTTACAGCGGCTTTGATCGCATGATTGTGGCATAAATTTGTGGTGGTGACCACGTGGTTGGCAGCACGAATTGGCCCACAAAGCGGTTGCTTCAAACGCTGGAATTGAGCCCCTGCTTTCGCGGCAGGTGTCGTGCCATGGAGGTCAGGCAGACAATCAGAAAGACGACCCCTTCGGATGAGAGCAACTCGCTGGGCGCGTCTTCGAGGTAGGTGAGGATTGCGTAGGCAGCGCGCTCAGTCTGCGATGGGAGACTTTCGCATCCGCTTATCATCTCGGCGATGTGTCGGCACTGCACAGCGAAATCCTCATCGTTGTCGTTTTCCAGATCGGAAACTGCCTGCTTGACTGCCTGCTTCAACTCTGGATACAAGGGCTGGTCATGGAGAATGGAACCACGCAGCATTCGCTGGACGCGTTGCATCATCGCCGCCCGCAGGCCGGCTCGTGCGAGCTCATCGGCAGTGGCGATACGGTAGAAGTGGTTTCTCTCACCCAGCACCCGACACACTGCGTTGATGACCTGCAACCGCACCACTGGCTTGGTCACTCGCTTGAGACCTGCCAGCGCAGGCTCCACTATGCGCAAATCGTTGCTGCGGGCAGCCGCATCCACCAGTGGGGGGAATAGGCTGTGATCGAACGGGCCTTGAAGCATCTCCAGCAGTGCTTCGCGGGCGGTCGGTGTGGGCAGGTAGCTGAGTGCCTGCACAGCCGAGACACGGACACGGATATCAGGATCCTTGAGCGCCTCCAGCAACGGCGTCAAACTGGCTTCAGAACCGATTTGCCCGAGTGCCTGGGCGGCTTCGGGGCGGATGTCAGAGTCAGCATCGGCCAGTGCCTGGATCAGCGGGTCCACAGCCTCCGTGAAACGCCCCTCACCGATACCCAGAGCAGCCTCTGCACGCACTTGATGGGAGACGTGACCGAGAGCGTTGATGAGCCGCCCCAGGGCCAGTGGTGACCCGGATCTGCCCAGGCCGCGTATGGCTGTTGCGCGAGTTTCGTCTTCACGAGCTACCAGGTACACTGCCGAATTGTACACGAACGAAAGCAGGTTACCGCGGAACTGGCCCAGCAGATAGCCCGGCGAGGCAGCGGCGTCCTCGATGAGCCAGGCTGCACAAAGCAACGCTATGGCATAGAGCCCCCCGGAAAGCAGGAAGACGATCTGTATACTGTTGAAATCGTGGCCCACAAGCGCAGTGGCTTCCGGCAGAGTGTTGCGCAGCAGTCCCCCGACAAACGGCCCGACACCTGATGCAACCGCCGCTACGGCCATCCATACCCCAAAATAGGCGCTATTTTCCTGCCCTTTTGGCACGATCTTGAATAGCAGATTACTCGTGGCTACGAAGATGCCCGACCATGCCAGGCCGTTCACACTGAACACAATCGGCAACCACAAGGAAGCGTTGTCCACGGTGACCAGCGCCCATGCGATGACCGTTAGTATCACCGGGACGCCGAGTATTTGCATAATCGGCTTGGACCCGTAGCGCTGTGCCAGCGCTCCGAAGGCCAGGTAGCCTACCATCATAAACAGCAACGAAAGGTTGGTGTAGATGGCGATGGTCGTGTAGGGGATTTTCAGGTAGTTGATCATGTACACGCCAAAAAAGGCGCTGGACATCTGCAGCGGCATCAACCTGGCGACCAGGTACAGACACAGTCTGCGGAATGCCGGGCTGCGCAGAGGTGTCAGCAGTCGTCGTGCATACTGAGCATCCTCCGGAGAAGTGGGGACATGCGGATAGGGAGTGGTTCCCAGCACGACATAGCCTGCAATACCCGCGAGCCATCCGAGCACGAAGATGGCCAGAAACGCCTGATAGTTCTCCTGGCGATAGTCAATCCAGAGCCCGGCCAGATACAAGTGTATCATGGACACGACGGTGGTGATGCTCATCTGACGCCCGATAAATGGCCCGCGGTGCTTCGAAGGCAACACGTTGCTGAGCCAGTTGTTGGCGATGGGGTTTATGGTGTGGCCGATGAGGCAGGCGGCTACCAGGCACGCTGCCATCGCTCCGTAGCGGTACTGTGGCGCCAGTACTACTACCAGTATCGCGATGGCTGCCATCGTGATCTCCATGGGGCCAAAAGCGAGCACAAAGCGAGGCTTGTTGTCCACCCGCCGACCCAGATGAAAGCTGAACAGTTGCCACACGCCCATCAGCCCGCTCAGCCCTACGAGGAACGCCACCTGAGCCTCGGTCACGCCCATGGACAGGGCATAGCCGGTGTAGATGGCCGTTGCAGGTGTGGCCAGAGGAGAGTACATGGTCCACAGTGACGGTGCTACGATGAAGCTGCGCAGCGCCTGCACTGTGGCTTGTTGTGGTAGCGGCCGTTCATCTGGCATTAGCATCACACGGAAATCATACGTGCCGTGACGCTGCGAAGACGGCCATCGGCACGGTGGATGGGCTGAGGCAATTTTTGGGCAACTGTGGCGGGACGGCAGGCACCCTTCTGGTTGGTATCACAGTAACCATCACAGTACCTTGAGAGAGGTGTATACTCGGCCTGGAGGCGGGGCTGTTTGGCTGCCGCAGATGCTGGCTTACAAACCGGCCGCATCTCCGTTGCGTCCCCACCACTTGTTACCCGCCTGTACCAGGCAGGGCGCGTGGGCTACACCTGTACCTGCACCACGCTACACCGAATACAGACGCATCTATGCTATCGTACAGCAAGACCGGTGCCACCTGTCAATAGTAGGTGATAGCACAGTCGCGAGACAAAGCTCATACAGGGGTGCAATCTCTCAGATGAAAACCTCATGTTATGCTGCAAGCATGCTGTGAGTTGCTATGAGTTGTGTGCGGAGTTATGCACAATTTTGCAGGAGTCTTGCGAGAGAAGCGAGCGCCGGCAACATCGAGGGTATCCCACCATGCTGATTGCGGCGAGCAGATGGCTCTGCTGTGTCTCTTACCCCAAAAACTGGCTTATGCGAAGGTCATCCGCCGGACCGCACGAGGGGCTCTAATCGTCGACAGCTTAGATGACGCCACTGAAAAAAGCCTGTGTTCCGAAAACGGCATTTTCAGTGCGGAGATGTTCTTGACGTGGCCCCGCCGCTGCGTGTATACTGCATCGGACTATCTCTGTATGATGTCATGTGGTTGTAGAGGCTCAACGCATCAGCGACTATAAGGCTTTAACTGAAGAAGGTGAATAGATGAGGCACCGCAGGTGGATCATCATAGCCTCTGCCTTTGTACTGGTAGCGGCAGGCGCGCTATTCCTGCTGCAGACCGGTCCGTTGGCTCAGCCCCCACCTGAAGAGATGGAACTGCCCGACATCATGATGGACATGCCGGGTGAGATGCCGGGCATGGGTATGGGCGGCTCTGCGGCTGGTGGCGCCCTGGAGTGGAGTACGGTCGAGCCTCCGGAGGAAAAGTCTATCACCTACCAGGAATTTGTCGCACGCACCGGGTTGCCTCCGAATGTGCCGTCGGCTTTCACCAGAGATGAGGACGGTACACCCAGGACGGCCACCCACAACTCCTGGATGCAACTCCAGCGCGTGTATGCCGCCGGCATGATGGCTGCCGAAGGCATCGAGCCGGGCAGAGTTGGATCGCGCTTGACCCGGGAAGCAACTGAATGGGCAGCCTACACGGTCAGAGTGGCCAAGGAGCTTGCCGAACTGTATACCCAGGGGCTTAATGGTTTCACATTCAGGGTCAGCCATCCGATTATGGGCGGCATGACCATCAACCCATCAGCCACTCAGGTGACCGAAGTGGGGCCTATGAACGTCATGGTGGTCATGCAGGTCAAGCCGAGTCTCCAGCGCACCTACGGTCAGAAGGTATACGATCGGATGCGCAAGTATGACTGCCTTGGCCGTGCCAACACATCGAGTGCCGGTGTACACAACACGTCTACACCCTTCCACGTGCACACCCACAAGGGTGGCCTGTGGCGCCCCAACAAACTGAACTTGTCTCCGGTGGCTGCTCCTGTATGGGGTGCCTTGTGGTCTCAGAACCGGGTGCGACTGAGCATCAAAAACCGCGCCGGCGATGAGATTTACTCGGCAGAACAGCCTGCAGGCCAGAGCCAGGACATACTCAGCGCGATACTCAATCCGCCAGAGTTCTACTACAATCCCAAGTGGCGACTTCTCATACCCCCGGAGGACGTGAAGTTTCAGGGAGGGCGACTGAACCTGAACGGCACCAGGTGCTGGACCTACATGTTTAGCTTCAGTCTGCCGGCTAACGTAGCCGCTCAGATGCACAGTGCATCTGCAGAACTGCTGGGCGTCAGCGACCCGGTGGCAGAAGCCAGACGGCTTGCTGCCGGTGCTCAGAGCATCGGCATCGGAGCAGCGGGTGTGACAACGGCAGACCCGATGGGGATGGACGAGCTCGACCCGATGGGGATGCCACCCGAGGACATGCCCGGCATGCCAGGGGCCCCAGGTGCCCACGATATACACGCGCCGATGGTGGCACCACCCGGCATGATGTGAGTCGAATTGGTGCGCAGCAGTGACCGTATCAGGCCCGCCTTTGTGGTGGGCCTGTGTCTTTCCTGAAGGGGGCGCCAGCGGCAGCCAGTCTGTCTCCGGCATCAGGAGAGGAGAACCGATGCTTCCCAGCCACGTATTTGCAGATCGGCAGGCTGTTCTGACCAGATCGCCTCGGGGTCTGGTCGGAGAGTGGTGAAGGTGAGTGCCGGGCGGGCGATCTTCATCAGATTTGCCCTGCTTAGCTGTGCCACGGTGCTGCCGTGGCACAGCCCTACACGTGTGTGGTCAGATGCCGGAGGCGGACTGACTGATCAGACCGCTTCACATGCCCGGGTGTTCTCCACGATAAGCCGACATCTAATCTCGATGGCACGGCTTGATCCTGCCACAGATATCGCCTGCGATATAGAAGGCCCGTCGCGGTATGTCAGTGATCAGGCTCTCGAGTGGCCCCAGCAGTTGCTTTTCGATGGAGCGGTGAGTGATGATCAGGGCATCTTCACGCAGGCGGGTGAGCCACTGGGTATCAGGCTAACCTTCCGCACCGGCCAGCATGTCCAGTGCATACAATTGGTTTACGCCGGAGTATGGCGTGCTCCCGGTATCCCCGAGGTGCCGATAGTGCTCCAGACACCCGCAGGGGAGAGCCATCCGGTGGGGGCGCTTCCACCTATCAGCACGCCGCCGCCGTCCCAGCCGTACACTCAGCAAATCGTCTTTCCTGAAGACATCACAGATGGGCAGACCGACTGGCGCAGACTGCTGTTGACCATCTCTGGATTGCCTGATAGTCTTGGCCTCGTGGAGGTGCGGGTTATCGGGTATGATGCCACACTTAGGTCGCTGGCGGGCGTGGCTCACCAACTCGCCGCACAGCCGGAAATAGGAGACGTAGGCACGCTTTCCCAGATAGCCGCTGCTGTGCGGGCTCGGCGGCTGGCAGGCGAGAAAAGTGACCTGCAGCATCAGATACTCCGGCAACTCACAGCCATCATCACCGACATATCACAAGTGTCAGTCATGCTGAAGATGCTTCCGGGGCGTGCAGATGCGGACACCTTCGATGCGCAGGTAGAGGTGCATAACAGCTCGCCCTACGCCCTCGAGCAAGCAGTGGTGCGGCTCCAGGTGCCTGCAGGCTGGGGCGTTGCACCGGCGCGCATGGTCATCGAGCAGCTTCCGGCCGGAGAGAGCATCTTCCTGCCTGTGACGGTGCATCCGACGCAGGATTCGCAGCAGAAACTATCGGCCTATATGTATGGAGCGCACAACGATGAGCCGCTGTTTCTCCTGGCCGTCCTCGATGATAGAGATGAGACATCTGAAAAGTAGAGTGTCATCGCGAAAGGACACTGTCTGTCACGATGGAAATTTGCCTGTGCATGTGCGATAATCGCATGACCTATGTGAGGTTGCCGCTGTAACAGTCAGTGGAAGCCGATACACAACCAGGATACAGCCAGTATAGCCAGTATAGCCAGTATAGCCAGTATAGCCAGTATAGCCAGTACACAGCCAGTACACAGCCAGTACACAGCCACTCATGGATGTACCAGATAGCTTGAGCTATTGCAGAGAGGAAATCCCTGATGCAGATGGATGAACGCACCCTACCGGTGTCCGCCATGGATGATAAGCAGTTGCGCCGGTTCATGGACGAAAATGGTGTCAGTCTCACAGTGGGCGAGGCCCGTCGGATCGCCGACTTTCTGGGCCGTGACCCCACGATCACTGAGATGCACATTTTCAACGCCGAGTGGAGCGAACACTGCTCGTACAAAAGCTCCAAACCGGTGCTACAAAAATACCTGTGCACCACCGGACCAAATGTCATGTTGGGCCCGGAAGAGGATGCTGGTATCGTCTTTTTCACTGAATTCGAGGGTAAGCGATACGGCATCGTTTTCGCTCATGAAAGCCATAACCACCCGTCCCAGGTGCTGCCGCGAGAAGGTGCAGCCACTGGCATTGGCGGTATCGTCCGTGACGTTGACTGCATGGGCGGTCGGGTGATAGCTACTGCCGACCCTCTGCGCTTCGGCGATCTGCAGGGAGCGCAAAGCGAGCGCAGCAAGTGGATTGCCAACGGAGTAGTCGAGGGCATCTGGCAGTACGGCAACACTCTTGGTGTGCCGAATCTTGCCGGGGATGTGTACTTCGCGCCGACGTTTGATGACAATTGTCTGGTAAATGTGGTGTGTCTTGGCATACTTGCGGAAGAAGACATCGTGCACTCGAAGGTGCCGCCGCAAGCTGCTGACGAGCCGTATGTGATGATCCTGGTGGGCAAGCCGACCGACGATTCGGGCTTCGGTGGCAGTGCTTTTGCCTCTCAGATACTCGATGATGATGAGCAGGCTGATACCAGCGGTGCGGTGCAAGTGGATGATCCGTTCCTGAAAAACGTGTTGGCTATGAGAAAGGCCAACGAAGCGATGCGAGAGGCAGCCAAGGCAGCCGGCCTGACTATCGGTGTGAAGGATATCGGCGGGGGAGGTCTTGCATGCGGCACGTCCGAGCTTCCTCAGGCAGGCGGTTTCGGAGTCGAGATAGATCTGGAGCAGGTAAACGTGGCTCTGCCCGATATGCTTCCTGAGACTATCGCATGCGCCGAAACGCAGGAACGCTACCTACTGGCCGTACCGGAGCATTTTGCCGATACCGTGTTGAAGATATACAACGAAGATTGGGATCTGGCCAACATACATGCGGGTGCACGTGCCACAGTCCTGGGGCGCATCACTACGGAGAAGGACTACGTGGTGAAGCATCAGGGCAAGATCGTGGCCAATTGTCCGATAGACCAGGTGACAGCCGGCATACTGTATGACCGCCAGGCTTCCCCGAAGGTCTTCACCGGCTCTGAACCGCAATTCGACATGCCCGATCTGGCCGAGGCGTTGTTGAAGGTACTCTCAGACAGCAATATCTGCTCACGAGCCTATATGTTCCGTGCATTTGACTCTGAAGCACAGGGCCGTGCCGTGGTTCGCCCCGGCGAAGCAGGAGCAGGGGTGATGACACCGCTGGATGGCTGCAACGCAGCAGTAGCGCTGTCCGTGGATGGCAACCCATTCTATGGAGACATCTCACCGTACTGGGGAGGCGCCAACGCGGTAGCTGAAGCCATGCGCAACGTCGCCTCGGTAGGTGCAGTACCACAGGCGCTTACTGACTGTCTGAACTTCGGCAATCCGGAAAATCCGGAGGCGTTTTGGGAGTTCGATGAAGCGGTGCGGGGCCTGTCTGATGCTGCCAACCAGATCTGGCTGAAGGGGTACGAAAACCAGCCGGTGCCGATTGTCTCTGGCAACGTGTCGCTATACAACGAATCTTCCACAGGCAATGCGATATCGCCATCAGCCATCATCGCCTGTGTGGGCACCATGCCCGACTACTCGTTGGCAGTGACCATGCAGCTCAAAAGCGTTGGCGATGGGTTGTACATGATAGGACCACGTCAGGATGAGCTCGGCGGTAGTGCCTACTATCGGGCGCTGGGGTTGGGGCTGGGTGCGAACGTGCCGAAGCCGGACTTCGAGTTGCACCGATCCATGATATATGGTGTGACTGACGCGATCGGTGAGGGCCACATCGCGGCCTGTACTGACATCTCTGACGGTGGGCTGCTTGTGGCCCTGAGCGAGATGATGCTGGGCAGCTACGCACAGGGAAGCCTGGGTGTCAGCCTGGAGGTGGATGGCGCCGAAGTAGATTTGCGGGCCGACAAGTGGCTGTTTTCCGAGACCGGTGGATTTGTGATGGAGATCAAAGCGGGGCATGAAGAAGCAGTCAGCGATATCATGGCCCGATATGGCCTGCAGATGACGCACCTGGGGCAGGTTGTTGACGAGCCGCGGCTGACAGCTGCTGTGGGAGATCTCGGGATGCAGGTGTCTATCGAGGATATACGCGTCGCCTGGGCAGACACACTCGCCGGTCTGTTGCGCTGACGCCTCACCGTGTGATGGAAATCTTGAGCCCTGAAGCCGCTTCGGCTCCAGGGTTTTGTTTTGTCGTCAGTGGCTACGTGTTACGTGTGGCTGTGAGTTTGTCGAGGGCTGCTCGATACAGGGCCCGGTAGCGCCCGGCCGAGGTGCGCCAGGAGAAGTCAGATGCGAAGGCGTTGGCCACCAGCTTTTGCCAGCGCGGTTTGTCGCCATAGGCACGCAGCGCGCGGTCGAGAGCTTCCTTCAGCGCAGCCGACGAGTAGTCGATGAAGTCAAAGCCGTTTGGCCGCGGGCCTCTGGACTTGATACTGTCGGCCAGGCCGCCGGTCCGTCGTACGATAGGGATTGTGCCGTATGCCAGTGCGATCATCTGGCCCAGTCCGCATGGCTCGTAGCTGGAGGGCATCAGGAACATGTCGGCACCGGCGTACACTTTCCGCGCCAGTACGTCGGAAAACTCCAGCCGTACAGCGATGTGCCCGTGTCTGGCCGCTGCGTCTGCCAGCAGAGCCTCCAGATGCGGATCCCCCGTGCCAAGTAGTACCAGTTGCAGACCGGAAAGCTCATCTACCAGATCTGCTACAAGATCGAGGCCCTTCTGGGCATCCAGGCGTGTCACCATGCCTATGAGCGGCACTTCGGGGTCATGCGGCAGGCCGAATTCGGCCTGCAAGTCGGTTTTGCAGATGGCCTTGCCACTCATGTCGTCTGCGTCGAAGCGGGATGCAAGTGCGCCATCGGATGATGGTGACCACACCTCGTAGTCTATCCCGTTTAGTATCCCCCAAACATCGTCGCCTCGCTCAGCAATCAAGCTAGCGAGTTCGCCACTGACGGCAGGCTCATGCAGCTCCAGGGCATAGGTGGGGCTGACTGTGTTTATCATGTCAGCGTACACGAGACCTACCGCCGCCAGGTTCAACCGGCCATCGTGCACGACCTTTTGCACCCTTGCATCGCCCAGGTCAAGGCCGAGGGCGCTGAGGGAGGGCTGAGGGAAGTTACCCTGGTAGGATACGCCGAGGTTGTGGCCGGTGAAGACCGTGGCATAGGGCAGATCACGCAGCTTGCAGTAGGCGGCCACCAGGGCCGTGTGCCAATCGTTGAGGTGGATTATTTCCGGGTGCCAGTCGAGGGCCTGGACGGTGGCCAGAACGGAGCGAGAGAAAAATGCCAGGCGGTCCACGTTGTCCGCATAAGCGCCCCCCGGTGGCCCATATATGCCCTCGCGATCGAAGTAGTCATGGTGCTCGACCATGTAGACCGGTACAGCGCTATCCGGCAGATGGGTCATGTGCACGGCACATCCGGAAGTATAAGTGGGCATGTACACCGGCACTGACTCCAGAATACACTGCAGATCCGGGGCTCGCTGTGCAGCCATGAGATACTTGGGCATGATCACCCGGACATCCATACCGAGGTCCGACAGGGCCTTGGGCAGGCTCCCGGCCACGTCAGCGAGGCCTCCGACCTTGGCAAATGGTGCGACCTCGGCGGACGCCAGCAGGATTTTCACGGGTGGATACCCCCCTGTATGCCAGTCCGCGCTATCGGTCCAGCACGATGCGGGTAGGTACTACGGTTACGCCACTTTCGGTGACCACAAACTGAGTAGCGTCACGGCCACGATCTCGCCCGATGATCGTGCCCGCAGGTACGGTGACGTCCTCTGCGACGATAACTCGGTGCAACCGGGCGCCAGGCTGCACTGTGACATTGTCCATCAGTATCGATTCCTCTACCGATGCACCGTCCACGGTCACTCCGGGAGATAGCACACATCGCCGCACCTGGGCATCACGGATGAGACAGCCTGCAGAGACGATGGTGTCTGCCAGACAGTCGTCACTGGTGCTTTTTACCGCTGAGACGCGGGCGGGAGGTGCCACCGGTCGGTGGGTGAAGATGGGCCATGATTGGTCATACAGATCCAGTGGAGGGTGGGCATCCAGGAGGTGCATGTTCGCCTCCCAGTAGCTTTCCAGGGTACCGATATCACGCCAGTAGTCCATGCCAGTCTGGCCGGCAGCGCGGAAACGATAGGCATAGACGGGCTCGCCGGCCCGTACCATCGCCGGGATGATATCCTTGCCGAAATCGTGGCTGCTGTCTGCACGCGAGTCGTCTACTACGTGTCTGACAAGAGCCTCGGTTTGCCATACATATACAGCCATGTTCACCAGCGACATGTCTGGATTGTCGCCGGTTGGCGGAGGGTCATCGGGCTTTTCCAGAAACGCCTCGATCCTGCCATCAGAGGCTATGCTGACCACTCCCAGCTGCGTGCACTGGCGTCGCGGCATCGGCACACAAGCGATGGTCAGCGCTGCACCGGTATCACGATGCTGCTTGAGCATCAGTGAGTAATCCATTTTGTAGGCATGATCACCTGACAACAGTAACACATGCTCGGGACGTTCATGCTGTAGCAGGGGCAGGTTCTGGAACACGGCATCGGCGGTGCCGGCGTACCAGCGGTCCGCGAATATCTTCTGAGGTGGCATCACGTCCAGGAACTCACCTAGATCATCGCTCAGAAGCGGAGACCAGCCTCTGCGGACATGCGTGTTCAGCGATCCGGAGGCATACTGGGTGAGCAGATAGACGCGGCGCAGGCCCGAGTTGAGGCAGTTGCTCAGGGTGAAGTCTATCATACGGTAGGCCCCACCAAAGCGCACTGCAGGTTTGGCCATGGTATTGGTCAGCGGCACCAGCCGTTGCCCCTCACCTCCGGCCAGAACCATGACCAGGAGGTCGTGGTCGGCGTGGCAGGGGCGATACGGTGCTTTTTGACTGTCATTCATGTCCAGTTCAGCTCTCCGGTTCGGACGGTGTTGCGGGCTCTATCCCGCGCTTGGCCAGCACTGTAGCGATCTGTTGCTTGAGTGCCGACAGGTCAGAAGACTTGACCACATAGGCATCAGCAGCCCAGGTCATGAAGTCGTCCTTGTAGCTGGAGTAAGCAGTGTTGAGGATCACCGGGATTTTGTTGTCTATGGCCAGTATGCGGCTCAGGGTCTCGATACCATCGGTGCCGGGCATGGCGATGTCAAGCACCACGACATCTATGCCGCCGGCCTGCACCATGGCGATGGCCTCCTGGCCGCCGGGGGCTTCCAGCACATCGTAGCCTTCATAGGCCAGCTCTTCTCGATACAGTAGCCTCTGGTTTGGGTCGTCTTCAACAATCAGCACGGTAGGCATGTATTCACTCTCCCTTAGGGTGTGCGCTGTTGGCGGCCTGAGCGCCGGAATTGCCCGCCTGGAGCAGCTTTTCATTGTCGGCGGGGAAGATGAGGCTGAAGATGGTACCATGCTCTGGTTCGCTTTCGACCAGCATCTCAGCTTCGTGGTCGCTCATGATTTTCTTGCACAGTGCCAGGCCCAGGCCCATGCCGGTGGATTTGGTAGTGAAAAACGTGTCGAAAATTTTATCCAAACTATCGTTGGGTATGCCGTTGCCAGTGTCTGCGACGTTGATGGTGACACGGTTGTCTGAGTCGATCAGTGCGCTAACTGTGATCGTGCCGCCTTCAGGCATAGCATCGAGGCCGTTGCGCATAAGATTGTCCAGAACTTGATGGATCTGGCCCGGATCTATGTAGATGTTCGGCAGGTCATCGGAGCATTCGGTGGCGATTTGCACGTTTTCCGGCTTGACCTTCTCAAGCATTTCCACGCTGTCCTGGACGATGCGGCAGACTTCATACCATCGAAACTGGGGGTTACCGGGCCGAGAGAAAGCCAGCAGTCCGTTGAGTATCTCTTCCAGCCGGTTGACTTCATCAGCGATGACGCCGGCATTGCGCTCTACCTTCTGGCGATCGTCGGCCTGTCGGTGCATCAGATTGGCAAAGCCGCCTATGGTGGTCAACGGGTTGCGGATTTCATGGGCGACAATGGCGGTCATGACGCCAACTGCAGCGAGGCTTTCAGAGCGCAGAGAGCGCTCCTGTGCAGCGGTCAATTGTTCGTAGGCTTCCTCCAGTTCAGCAGCTCGATGCTGCAGCTCTTCGTAGGCGGCCGCGCGGTCTATAGACAGGGCGGCGTGGTTAGACAGCGATGTGAAAAGCTGGGCATCCGAGGGCGAGATGGGACGGCGGCTGATGTGATTGTCTGCATAGGCCACGCCGATGCAGCGGCCTTCGACCTGTAGTGGTGCGACCACAAACTCGTCAGCTTTGAGCAGGTCGTAAAACTGTCTGGAGACGCGCGGATCATGGGAGGCGTCCACCACGTGCGCAGTCTTGCCGTCATACAGTACTGACAGAGGTAGCTGGTCGGTTTCCTCGAGTGTGAAGAGCAGTTGGCTGACACTGGTGTAGAAGGGATTTTGCTCCGGTGGAGGCAAGTTGTCATAGTCGGCCAGGAAATCTTCGATGGTGGCATACTCGGCGGTGACTTCGGACCAGATTTTGTACGCTTCATCGGGATCTGCAGGCCCTACTGCCATCTCGACGCGCAAGGTCACATCATCAGGCTGGACCAGCATCAAGAAGGCGCGGTTGAAGCCCAGGCCCACTGCTCCACCGGCGGTCATGCCCGTGAGTATGGCGTGGAGCAGTCGAGGCAGTTCGAGGGTCCCCAGCATCGCCTGCGCCACTTGCTGAAGAACGGAGCGCTCGTACAGTTGCCGATGCCGCTCGGTGACGTCCTCGATGGTGAGCAGTGCGTTGCGTCGGCCATCGGGACTGTCCACCGGATCAAGCCGTATGTTGAGGGTGCGCTCACCGTGGTCGGGTGTAGCCTGCCGGTATCCGGACCACTGAACTCTCTCCCCGGTCTGTAGTGTTGCGCCGATGGCGGCCCGCAGGCCTGCTTCGTCGAGTAGTGTGGTCGGGAACATGTCGGCGAGATTTCTGCCGCAGACCTCCTCCATCATCAGCCCTCTGGGGCGGCAGTATGCCGGGTTGGCCAGAAGTATGTTGAGGTCCTGGTCCACGATGATGAGCCGCACAGGCAGTGCCGCCAGCGCGTTTTCATAAAAAGTTTTCTGTCGCCTCAGCTCATCGAGCATCTCAGCAGACTGTTCATCCTGATTAGCTTTGTCTTCGGTCATCGCACTCCTGGCGCTCCTGGGGTTGTTTTAGCCCCTGTCACCTGTCAGGCGGTATCTTCGTCGCCTCGCAGAAAGCCGGCTGCCTGTTCGGGAGAAACTGGATTGATGTAGAAGCCACTGCCCCACTCGAACCCGGCAATCTTCGTGAGGCGGGGCACCAGTTCGATGTGCCAGTGGTAGTCATAGCTGATGGTGCCCCAGTATTCGGGGTGACCGGCTCGGGGCGTCGTATTAGGTGCACTCTGTATCATCATGTTGTATGGAGGGCTGCCAAGAATGCTGCGATATCGGCACAGGGTTTCGTGCAGGATATCGGCCAGTGCCCATTTCTGCTCTTCGCTCATCAGCACGAAGTCATGTTGGTGCTGCCGTGGGTAGATGTTCAGCTCGAAGGGGAAGCGGGCAGCGAACACTGACAGGACGATGAAGTGGTCGTTTTGCAGCACCACTCGCTCAGGCATCGCCAACTCCTGCTCGATCAGGTCACAGAAGATACACCGCTCTTTGCGCAGATAGTGTTCGCGGGCGGCAATCAGCTTGTCGCGTACCAACTTGGGCACAATTGGCAGGGCTATGATCTGCGAATGCGGGTGATTCAGGGACGCTCCGGCGATGGCGCCGTGGTTGCGAAACAGCACGGTATGGCGAAAACGTGGGTCAATTCGCAGGTCCACCACCCGTTCGATACTGGCGTCGAGGACCTTCACGATGTGTTCGCAGGACATGTCAGGGAGGTCTATATTGTGCTGAGGGCTTTCGATGATGACTTCATGCGCACCGACGCCTCTCATGCGGTCAAACAGACCTATGCCAGCGCGATCCACCTCCCCGTCTATCGCCAGGGCGGGGAATTTGTTTGGCACCACTCGTATCTCCCAGCCTTCGGTATTCGGCACACGTCCCTCGGAAGGGATGGCTGCAATCTCGGGCGGGGTCATGTGCTCGTTGCCACCGCAGAACGGGCAACTGGTGGATAGCTCCGGCGTCGCCTCGGTGGCGAATTCACACGGTCGGCGGCCTCGCTCAGCCGCTATGATAACCCAGTGATCCAGGATGGGGTCTTTGCGCAACTCTGACATGGACACGCCTCCAAACAGTATACTTCACCGCACTGAGTGCACAGAATAGTCCACTGCAATACCGGTGCCTGACAGCAGCCAGGACAAACCTGAGTAGCTGCCACGCTCTGCAGTAGAGCTGAAGCCTGTCTGTCCTACATTCGCCGGCGGCAGGCCAGTACCTGCATAGGCATCTATGCCGCCAGGTCACCGAAGCAGTGCGGTCGTCACCTATTTGAGTGTACCAGTTTCGCAAGCGACGCAACGGTTACCTGCAAGTAGTACCTATTCGGGAGGCGGTACAGCGGTTGCCTGCAAGTGATACCTGTTCGGGAGGTAGCGCAACGGTTATCCGCGAGTGGTACCTATTCCGGAGAAGGCAGCGGTTATCCGCAAATGATACCCGTTTGGGAGGCGGTACAGCGATTGCTTGCAAGTGATACCTGTTCGGGAGGTAGTGCAACAGTTATCCGCGAGTGGCACCTATTCCGGAGAAGGCAGCGGTTACCCGCAAATGATACCCGTTTGGGAGGCGGTACAGCGATTGCCTGCAAGTGGTATTCGTTAGAGAGGAAGTGCAGCGATTACCTACAAGTAACACCTGTTCGGAAGTAGTAAAATAGTTATCCGTTAGTGGTGCGCGTTCCCGATGAGGGCAACAGTTACCTGCGGGTGGTAGTGGTTTTGGCGTTAGTCGCCATCCGTTGACGCAAAATGCAGAAATGAGTACGCTATAGACCTCTCTTGCTCGGACACCTGCATTCGAGACGCCTGGGATGCACTTAAGACAGCATCACGAAGTGGGCTTCCATATGCGTGACCATGGCATGCGTGACTACGGTGAGTTCATCCTCAGCCAGTTCGCCTCAGGGCGCCTCTTGGTTTCTGCTTTGTATTCTGCTTTGCCAGATAGCTTTGCCGACATATGTGTGGCTATGGCGGCCCGATCTGTCTCATGGCCACCCTGCGACCATGGGTCTGCGCCTGAAAAGCGGATGACAAAGCTCGGGGGAGTTCCACTGTGCCCCAAAAGCACGCACCACGAAGCCTGGCACGTGGGCGAGGAGGTGAGAAGAAGGTTATCCGGTGCCATCGGACATGCCCTGGGCCTGTGCCGGCCCCAATTGCGCCTGTGAACATGGTGGCGATGTTGACAACTGAATAGTCGAGAGCTGTAAGTGGATTCATGCAACACTTGTGATGCGTTCTCTCGTATGAATGAGAGGACGTTGGCGACACTTGCCAGCATGCCAATTGTATCCATTTCTGTGGAGGAAGTACCATGAGAAAAAGACGCGGATTTACGCTTATCGAACTGCTAGTTGTGATAGCGATTATTGCGATTCTGGCGGCGATTTTGTTCCCTGTCTTTGCTCGTGCTCGAGAAAAAGCCCGACAGACGGCCTGTCTGAGCAACATGAAGCAGCTCGCCCTCGCGATTGTGATGTATGCCCAGGACTACGATGAAACCTATAGCCACACAGCTCTGGATTACCCCGGTCAGTACAGTGCGACGATGACTTTCTGGCAGGAGTTAGTATTCCCATATGTCAACAACTGGTCGGTCCTGGTATGCCCCAGCAACGCCCGGCCGACGCGAGTTACTCGCATCACCCGCGAAACAGTGCCGCATGTGTGGATAGATGCCTACGCGATGAACCAGAACTTCGGCTATCGCAGAGATCCCGTATCGATGGCGCAAGTAAAAGAGCCCGCAAGCATCATAGTCCTGTCAGAGAGCGAGTACTACGCCACCAGGCCAGCCTGGTTCAACCGAACGCCACCGACTTACCCCCTGATGCCTCGACACAATGGAGGTCTCAACAACGCCTTTGCAGACGGTCATGCCAAATGGCTATCGTATGATGAGGCCCGAAAACTCGAGTACTGGTACTTCCAGGGCGGCACCTACCCGTGGGGTGAGTGATGCTGTAACCTCCTATCGAAGTATCTCGTATCAGCACCTGACGATATCTAGCGATCGGCCAGATATGACACGTCTCCAGACAGCAGACGCATGTGACTATATCTCAGCTATGTCGCAATCGTGTTTCAACTGTGTACTGACTGGCGGGCATAGCGATGCGGCTGATCCGAACTCTGCGTCAGCCGCATCGGAACTTTTCGGTCCTGCCCCATGTGCCAGCTCGCTGTGTGGCTGCTGTCATGCCGCCTGGGCATGAAGACGGCCTGGCATGGCGTGGGCAAACTGCCCACAGCGACTGCATCAGCAGATGAGCGGGGCCAAAGCCAGGTGGTTGCTATGAGCTACAGGCTGTGGTCTCTGGTAGCCGGTATGCCAGAGTGCCAGTAGGCTGCAGAGAGAGTAGTATTGCAGGATGTTCGACGTGAATTGTGCCAGGAAAGCCGTATGAAACGCAGATTAAGCGCTACCAGATACGACTTAAGTACAACGGAGGGTCTATTGTGCGCAACAGCTTTCTTGTCCAGGTCATGTTCGTTTTCGTACTCATGGTGCTAGCAACGGCCACCTGTTTGGGGCAGCCCGCAAGTGGCCTGGTGGACCATGAGGGTCTCACCAATCTGGCAACACTGGCGACCATCGAGGTCTCTTCGGCACCGGGGCAGCCTGATGACAAGTTCTCGAAGTACAGGATAAACGATGAACAGTTGAACACTCGATGGGCGACTTCGGCGAGTGTACTGCCCCAGTGGGTCAGACTGGACTTCGATGCACCACGCACAGTAGACACAGTGGTATTCCTGCAGGGTGACGACCCACGCCTGTACGGCAACTGCAGTCTGCTGCAGCTTGTGTTCTCCGATGGGAGCACGATACGGCAGGAGCTTGAGGACTATCCGGGGCCTTTTCTCATCCGCTTTCCCGCCAGAGAAGTGGAGTGGCTACAACTCGATATCCTCGAGGCGGATGACAGCAAGACCTATGTCACTGTGGACGAAATCATGGTTTTCGAGGACCCCGAACAGCAAGTTGCCGTGAAGCTGACGCCCAAGCAGAGATGGTTGCAGGTGGATCTGACCGAGACCGGACGCCAATCGCATCCGACTGTGTACGTCACACCGGAGGATGTCCAGCGTGCTCGTGCCAATATCGAAGAGCATGAGTGGGCGCGTTCGCTGGCCGACAGCATCATCGCAAATGCAGACAGTGTGGTGGACAGGACACCGGAGTGGATACGGGAACACTGCCCGCCCGAGGGTGCGGCATTTGCGTACGGCTTCACCGGATGTCCGATTTGCGGCGCAAGATGGGGCAGTTGGGGAGGTGCCAACTGCAGCTTTGACAGGCCCGGTACAGTCCGCTGTGGCGGTGGCCACATCCTGCCTGATGCCGACCATCCCGATGAAGGCACGGGGTACGTAGCCCCCGACGGCCGCATACACTACTTTGTCGGCTCGTACAACGCATGGGTGGCCGAGACTTATCAGAAGTGGGCTGACTGGCTGTCGTTTGCCTACACGATTACCGGGGAAGAGAAGTATGCCGAGACCTGCGCGGTAGTGCTGGACGCGCTGGCCGAGATCTACCCGTCCTGCGATGCCGGCTCATGGGACTACCCTTCCACCCCTCCCAGTGGCAGGCTGTGTAGGCCCCACTACCAGACTGCTCGCGTACTGGTGCTGCTGGTGGACTACTATGACCAGATCTACAACAGCCCGGCACTGGAGCAGGCCTCTTTTGTAGATGGCATGACTCGGCGCGAGAACATCGAGACAAACATGCTGAAAAACGGAGCCTGGTACTGCTACACGTGCTCGCTCAGTGGCGGCCTGAACAACGGTGAGGCTGACTACATCCGGGGCGCGTTGTCTGTCGGCTGCCTGCTGGGCATAGATTCATACGTGGACTGGGCAGTGAACGGTCCGTACGGGATATACGCACTTGTGCAAAACAACGCCGACCGTGATGGCAGATACTTCGAAAGCTCGCTCAGTTATGCCATGAGTGCACGGGCTCTATATTTGACGTTTGCCGAGCCGCTGGTCAACTACCGCAGCGAGCGTTACCCTGACGGCCTCAACCTGTACGATGATCCCGCCTTTCGCTCCTTTTATGCGCTACCTCGCCTGGCGATGAACTGTGCGGGCAAGTGGCCGCGCTACGGCGACAGTGCCCCGGACACGACATGGACTTCTCCTGATGAAAAGCCGTTCGATGTCACCGATTACGGCTTTGCCGAGCGCATATACAGTCGCACCAGCGATCCCCAGGTGCGTCGCGACTTCGGCGCGCTGCTCAACTGGCTAACTGACGACCAGGTGGAAAACGCACGAGCCGGTTCAGGTGATGCTCAGTGGCTACTGTTTCATGGGCGAGAGTTACCGCCTGCCGGAGAGCCGCTGCCACAGCGGTTACAGCGCATGGTCAACGAGCCTTCCCTGATGGGACAAAAGGGGATTGCTATCTTGCGCACACCTCGGGCGCCACAGGCTCAGGCATGTCTGCTGCGCTATGGACCGGTGCTAAACCACGGTCACTATGATGATCTGAACATCAACTACTTCGGGCTGGGCTATGAGCTTACCTATGAACTGGGCTACAACCTTGGCTCCACTCATACTCAAGTCGGCTGGGCCAAGCAGACTGCGGCGCACCAGCTAGTTGTCGTGGATGAGACATGTCAGCTTGCTGATAAAGAAGATGAGACTGGTGGCGACCTGCACCTGTTCGCAGCCATGCCCGGCATGCAGGTTGTGGACGCAGATGCGAACGCAGTCTACCGCTCTCGTGGGGTGGACACCTACCGTCGCTTCCTGGCTCTGGTCGGAGACGGCCCTGAGAGCTTCCTGCTCGATGTCTTCACCGTCCATGGCGGCACTCAGCATGACTACATGGCACACGCGCTATCAGATGAAGCCAGCTTTGAGGGAGTGAGATTGGGAGCCGCTGAAAAAGGCTCTCTTGCGGGACCGGATGTCAGGTGGGGTGAGCTCCAGCAAAACGATGGCCATGTTGACCCCAAGAGAGGCGGCTACTGGCTGCCACCTCCTGGAAACGGCCTTGGCTTTATGATGCACCCGCAACGAGGTACTCCCACAGGCCCGTGGTCGACCACCTGGACGTTGCCCGATGGTGCAAGCCGGATGCGTATGACCATGCTGCCCGAAGAGGGCACTGAAGTCATCAGCACCTGGGCGCCGGGGCTGTATCCTGCATACGCCAAAACCCGCTGCGTTGTCGCCCGACGCAGCTCTGATCAGGGGCCGCTTGCCAGCACTTTTGTCTCTGTGCGTGAGCCGTATGGTCCGCAGGTCACAGCCTCAGGAGGCATCAAGGGCTCAGAGTTGATGGCTGTAGCAAGTACTGACGAGGGCACAGTCAAGTATCTCGCCGACCCCGGAGTGGTGCTGTTTCAGGCCCATGCAGTCGGCGGTCAGGTGCACTTCGACCTCCAGGTGCCCACTGACGGACAGTACTACATTCTGGTCAACCCGTACATGTCGCCAAACTACGGTTCAGTGCAGTTCCTGGTTGATGGCGAGCCCGTAGGCGAGCTGTTTGATGCCCACAGTCCAGCAGGCCAGGATGGCCCACTGCAGGTTCGGGGCCCGATGGCTCTGTCGGCAGGCGCGCACCGTGTCAGTGTCGAGACGGTGCAGCACGAAGGCGGCCAGCCGTGGATTTCCATCCGATCGGTTGCTCTTACTACCGACAAGCCTGACGATGTGCAGGGCGAAGCTGAACCCTTCATCGACAGTATCGCTCGGCTGGATGCACCAGAGGGCGTGACCGCTCTGGCCGTTGAGCATCGCAGCGGGATCACAGACCGCTTCGTCTACGCACCCTCGGCCGGTGATGGAGTCACCGCGGGAGACCTGCAGCTTCAGGGAGGCTTCGGGCATATCCGCACCTCGGCGGACGCCGTCACTGCCGCCAGGGTCGTGGGCAAGTCGATCAGTGTGCCTGGCTTCGAGATGGCACTAGCGCATGACGAATACACCGGCAGCATCGTGCGGCTGGATTACGAGCAGAACCTGGTCTATGTGGACGCAGACCTGCCCACCGATGGACGGCTGCAGTACCAGACCGTGATGTTCAGCAACCCGGTCTATAGCCGTAACACGGCCTACACTATCCATGACATCACCCGTGCGGGCGACCTGTCGGTCATCCATCTGGGTAGTCAGAGACTGGTTCTGGGGCAGGGTACTCTGGACCAGGACCCGCTTGATGCCCACACGATGAGCAGCCTGACGCCGCACGAATATGGGTTGGCCGTGACGAGGCGCAGCACTAACTTTTTGGCCGGGAAGATGCTGCGTTCTGCCGACGGTGTGGCGAGTACTCACGTAGTGAGCAGCCAGTATGCCCAACCGATGATGCTCACTGTGGAGTCATCGGCAGGCTTCTCTGAAGGCGACCAGTTCTACTACTACGATCTGCAGGAAGGCGACCGCTTCGTGATCCGCAACTGGGCCACGGCACTCGTGGACCACACTGGCCAGGTGCAGGTCACGGCCACCGATGACGTGACCATCACCGCCGCAGGAGCAACTCAGACCATCCCGTGGAGCCGCCCATGAGATGAGCTATAGGCACCGCTGATTGCCGGAGCGCACCATGCCTCTGTAGTCAGACGCTCGCTCTATGCGGCTGCTTGATCGGAGAGCGCCATTTCCCTGCTGTACGCAGGTGAGTGCTGCTGTCCCGGCGAAGAGTCTTCTCGCCGGGACAGCCCGTATTCGTACAGCATCACGCAAGTCGGTTATAGTACGGCTTTGCTGCTCTTGCGGGCCTGCCCGGCCACTATGGTGTGCGTGCAAAAATCGGCTATCATGTACTGGTGCTGCGCGTGTCATGCTGCGCAGGTGGCGCATCTGCATTCACACGAAAATCAGCAGACGATATGGTGATACAGTCATGGCGCGACAGGTGCAACTGGAATTGGGCATCAACGGAGCATTTCTTACCCGGCGCTGGGAGCAGCCAGAAAATTGGATGCGGCTGACCGCAGAGCTTGGCTATCCTGCGCATGAGTTCTGCGGAGATGTGCTGGACCCGTTTTTTTCCGGCGATAGCGACTACCAGATGCGCACGGCAGGCGAGGTGAAGGCGGCTGCCGAAAAGTACGGTGTGCACATCACCGACATATACACCGGTGTGGCGACACACCGTTTCCACGGCCTTTCGCACTCAGATCCCTCTTGCCGCCGGCGCATGATGCAGTGGATTTACGACACCATGGACCTGGCGCTGGCGATGGGCACTGACCGGGTCGGTGGCCACTGGGACGCGATATCTGTCGAGGTGATGGATGCCGGCGATGACGCGTACGAGGCGGCCATAGACCGGCTATGTGACACCTTCGTGGAGATGGCCGCAGTGGGTGCCGAGAAGGGGATCGGTGCGATCTACCTCGAGCAGATGTACATACCCTCCGAGGTGCCGTGGACTCTTCGGCAGGCCGAGGATATACTCATCGGCATAAACCGCCAGAAGCCCGCGATCCCCGTGTACGTGACGCTCGATGTCGGGCACATGGCAGGGATGCATTACGGCCTCGAGGGCGAGGATCTCGACTATATTGCATGGCTGCGGCGGCTGGCGGGATTTGCCGAGATAGTCCACCTGCAGCAGACCACTCCGGACGGCTCACACCACTGGCCTTTCACTGACGAATTCAACGCAAGAGGCCATATCTGCATGGGGGCGCTCATGGAGGCACTGGAGGAGGGCCATCGGACTGCCTTCGAGAGTCCGGTGAGCGAGTACCTGCAGCCTGTCGAGCGCAGCTTTCTGGTCGCCGAGATCATCCCTGGCTCGACCAAAACTGAGACAGCGCTGCTGGAAGAGCTGCAGATTAGCGCCGACTACCTGAAGCAGTGGCTACCCGAGGGCAGGTTGACGCTCGATCTATAGCATCTGTCGGTCAGGGAAGTGACGTCCTTCGGCAAGAGACGGTCTTCTGCGCTCTGCTTCCAAATACGACAGTGCACACATGAACACAGGAGTTTGATTTCGATGCAGCAGAATTGCAGTGGACAGGGCAGTCTCGATTTCACGGGTCTGATGCATGACTCGTCGGGCGCTATGGCAGGTGCGATGGAAGCCGCCAGCGATTTTCTCACCGGTGCGACTGCCGAATGTCTGCTCGACCATGTGGGCAGTGTGGTCGAGCAGTTGCCATCCGCCGAGTTTCCCGACAAACGCTGGTTCCAGAAGTCCTATGGGCGCGAGGTGACCGAAACGCCTGACGATTTTCTCGTCGGCAGGGGGCTTTTCTACCTCACCGAGCAGCGAAAGCTGTATCTGGACTGCACCGGGGGCCACTACCAGGTCACCTGGGGATATCAGCACCCTGACCTGACGGCACTGCTCTATGACGGCATCCGTCGGGGTGTGGTGTGGGACAATCACAGCAACATACCGGCTGCTCCGGTCAAGCGTCTGTCCCAAAAACTCATCGAGCTTGCAAATCCCGGCGCAGATCTCGGTGCGCTGCAGGCTGATGGCGAGCGGCTCAACACTGTGCTACTGGGCACTGCCACCGGTACTGTCGCATGCGCGGCCGCCATGAAGATCAGCTTGCGGCACTATGAGCGGGCCAAGTCTAACCGGGGCGCACCTGTCTTCATCACGCTGGACGGCAACTACCACGGTAGCGATGTGTTCGCCCAGTATCTGCGGGGCATGTGGCCACAGTACTTCACCAACGTAGAGTGTGTCATGGTCCAGCCCAACGACGACGCCGAGCTGCAGCAGGTTTTCGCGCAGTACGGTGAGCGTGTCGCGGGCTTCTGGGCCGAGCCGATCATGATGAACCGTGAGGCCATACCCATACAGCCCTCGTACATGCAGCTCGCCCGTCGGCTGTGTGATGAAACCGGAGCGCTGCTGGCGATAGACGAAATCCAGACCGGCTTCTGGTTCCCTGAGGTGCTCATGTTCCAGCGCTTCGCCATCGAACCCGACCTGGTGGTGCTGGGCAAGGGCATGACGGCAGGGCTGCATCCGCTGTCGGCGCTGGTATACAGGGGCAAGTACGACCTGCTGGAGCAGTATGACGCTATCAGCACCAACGGAAACGCCGCACTGGCCGCATATCTGGCACTGGGATGTATCGAGTTGATACAGCGGCAGGCTGATGAGATACACCAAATCGGGGAGTACTATCATGCTCGGATGAGCGAACTGGCGGAACAGTATCCTGCGCTGCTTGTGGAGGCGCGTGGCGCGGGGCACATGTCGGGGCTGAAGTTCCACCGTGTGGACGATGCTCTGGCCTTCCATCGAGCCGCGATAGACGAGGGCTTGTGGTTGCGAGTTCACGCCTACCACGAAGGCCACAGCACCATCCTGACCAAATTCGCTCTACCGTTTGACCGGCAGATAGCAGACTGGGCGATAGGCCGCTATGCGGAGCTGCTTGGCGGCCTGCAGTGAACGCTAGCAAGGCATGTTCGTCCAGATAACATCAGCCAACAGTGGTGTAGAGTGGTCCCATAGTTGACTACACGGGCTGCAAGCGCTAATCCCCGGCGCCTGCGCCCGAGTCTTAGATGTAGATGCACAGCGCATGACAAGCGTCAGAACGAAGGGAGTGCATGTATTATGGCCGGAAAAGACAGGCAGCCGGCGACTGGTGGATCGGCTCCTTCCGAGGCGCCGCCATTCTGGAAGAGACACAACCTGTGGGTTTGGGCGCTGATGTTTGTAGCCATCGTCGCTTATGCAGGGCTACAAAAGAGCGTGGAGGGCAAAGCGCGACATCCGGCGTCGCAGGCCCAGGCGGTGGAGGCTGAAAAGCCTGTGGGAGACGAGCCAGGCGACCATAAGCCAGCGCAATTCGACGGTGCAAAAGACGAAAAGGAGTTGGAACAGGTGACTGAGACCCCGACCGGTACCGAAACTGCATCTGCAGCGGTTATCAAGACTTCGAAGGGCGATATCAGAGTGAAGCTGTATGCAAACGATGCGCCCAAGACCGTGGCCAATTTTGTCTCGCTATCCAAAAAGGGCTTCTATGACGGTCTGACTTTCCATCGAGTGATCAGGCCGTTCATGATCCAGGCCGGTTGTCCCCGAGGCGACGGCACGGGGGGGCCAGGCTACAACTTCGAGGATGAGTTCAACCAGCACAAGATAATCGCAGGCACTCTGGCGATGGCAAACGCCGGGCCCAACACCAACGGTAGCCAGTTCTTCATCGTCACAGAGAGCCCGCAGCCGCATCTGGACGGCAGGCACACAGCGTTTGGGCAGGTCACTGAAGGCATGGATGTGGTGCGCGCCATAGCTTCCGTACCCACCGGGATGCAGGACCGCCCTCTGGAGCCGGTGACTATCAAGACTATCGAGACAATCGCTGAAGAGCCCGCTGCTGAATAGGGCCACGAAGATAGAGATAGCTACATCACCGGTTGCGAAGTCTCATCATATGACTGAAGCAGACAGGCTCATATCGATTTAGTGTGAGCCTGTCTCCACTCTTGCCATGTCCTGCGACCGGCAGATGGTGTTCTGCCCCGCCTGCAAAAGGCACGTGTCTCAGTGCGGAGGGGAAGAGTGTCATCAGTGGTCGGCACACAGGGCGTCGCGCAGTGAGCATGTGCCCCAGTGCGGAGGGATGTCACCGAGGATGAACATATCGGAGCAACGCGGGCAGAAAAGGCGCGGTGTGTGGCGCTCTACGAAACTGCTGGGGCGCACCATATGGACCGCCTACAACCGCTTTGGGCATACAGGCACCCCTCTGATGGCCGCCGCCATCGCGTTTTACGCGATCATCTGCCTGGGGCCTATCGGGATCCTGATGTCAGCACTGTTGCAGATCCTGTTTGGGGAAGGCAGCAATACTTACCAGTGGCTTACCGACACTGTCGCCGAGTATGGCGATGTGGCCGCACAGCAGGTGATGAGCCAGGTAGATGGGCTTCTGGCCCAGCCAGACCTGTTCACCACTAGCGCTCTGAGTGTTGTGGCCCTGGTATGGGCTTCTCTCCGCCTGTTTGAGACCATCGAGCGAAGCATGACCCAGATTTGGCCGGGTACCATTTTGCGCGGCTTTCTGGGCCGCAAACTGGTCGCACTGGTCATGATGGGCCTGGCAGGAACGCTGCTCACCGGCTTCGTCATCGCCAATGCATTTTTTGCACGCCTGTACGGAGTGCTCCGACAGTTCCCCGAAATTGACGCCGACGCTGTCATGCAGGCCCAGCCCAGGATCATGTCCATAGTGGGCCTGCTGTTGGCACTGGTGGCGTTCAACCTGCTCTACAGGCACATGCCGGTGCAGAAGGTGCCCAGGAGAGCTGCTCTGGCCGGCGCAGTATGTGCAGCGGTGTTGTGGCAGGCCGCCTCACGAGTGTTTCTGTATTTCATCAGCCACTCGGCCCACAACAACGCCATCTATGGCGGCCTGGCAGGAGTGGTAGTATTCTCACTGTGGGCATTTCTCGGCGGACAGATACTGCTTTTTGGCGCACATTTCGCGGCAGCTTTTCAAGAGATGTTTCTCGGTGAAAAACAAAGCGGCTTCACTCCAGAGCAGCCGGATGCTACACAGAAGTGAAGCCGCTATCGTCCGAATACCGAACAGTCAATCGCGCTGCATATCCAGAGTGCTCTCGTCATCAGGCAGGGCGTCGCTGTGCGGCACGCATATAGCGCGGTCC
>JAAYSP010000101.1 GCA_012518355.1 candidate division WS1 bacterium
ACGCTCCACGCTCCACGCTCCACGCTCCACGCTCCACGCTCCACGCTCCACGCTCCACGCTCCACGCTCCACGCTCCACGCTCCACGCAACACGCAACACGCTCCACGCAACACGCAACACGCAACACGCAACACGCAACACGCAACACGCAACACGCAACACGCAACACGCAACGGTGCAGTGTGACACGGCACGACATGGCACGGTACGACACAGCACAGTAGCAGGGGCTGTAGACCTAGTAGAAGAGCCGCTCCCACCATCGCGGGCCACTGTCGCGACGCGGTATCTCGACCTTGAACTCGTCAGCCGGGAACACTCCGCGTGACCAGTTGGCATGAGGGTCTACGAGGCGTAGCGATAGGCAGGTGATGTCCAGCGGGTCCAGGCGCAGGTAGATACCCGGCTGTTTGGTCTCGAGCGCGCGTCCGGTCATGCGGAAGATGGATTGAAATTGGTGCTGGACGAACTCCCCATCGTGGCTCAGCCGCAGCAGTCGCAGCGTCACCGGCTGCGAGCGCAGGCCGACGGCCACCTCCTGCGGCTGATCGGTGTTGTTCCACATCACCACGATGCCCTCATCGCCGCGCACGAACAGCTTGTAGGTCACCCGCGCATCGGGCTCCGGTGACATCGTGTCAGTCGCTTCGGCGGCATACACCGGCACCGCCGCGGCCAGCTCTGCGGCAAGCGTCAGGTGAAGCTGTGCCACCGGATCGTCGGCAGCGTCCAGGCCATCTGGCTGTAGCAGGCCGACCTGCCCTGGCCGCTCCCATGCCGGAAGCAGCACTGCAGTAGCGCCCTGGTATGCTGCCGACGCCATGATGCGCCCCAGCTTCAGAGCATCGAGCCGGCGATCGCCGCTGCTGCCTAACTGTGGGAGTTGCACGGTGAAGGGAAGCTGCATGTCTGCCTGTCGGCTGAGCAGGCGAACAGGCGCCGGATCACAGCCCTGCCCGAACTGCGCCCAGTAGGCGGAGACTGTATCGCGCGGCTTGCCGTCCCACAGGGTCCGCAGCACGGTGGCGCCCGATAGATGCGGTAGCGTGAGGATGATGCTGCTGACAGAGCTGTCAGCGATAGCTGCATCGGGACAGTCACCGAGGCGCGCAGCATCCAGCGCCGGGCCCTCATCGAGCCGCAACCGGGCTGTCAGTGGGTCATGCGCCAGAGAAAACGGAAACGAAAACAGGCTGGGCGAGTGGTCGTGGTGATGTAGCTGACCGGCGAGTGCGCATAGTGCGGCAGTAGCCTGTTCGGTGCCACTACTCTCGGGCAGCAGCGGATACCACAGATGTCGGCGGCCATCGGATGCCGGCGCGACAGATGCCTCGGGCAGCTCTATGCTGGGCGCTGCAGGAACGCCAAGCAGCCACTCTGCGGCGCCTGCCGGATGCCCCACATGCTGCAGAACATATGCCGAACCGTCTGCGGATAGCCGTAACTGGTGCATACCGCCTCCCAGATCGCGCACTCGTGATAGGTCACCCTCACCCGGCATCTGCCCATTCGGCCAGGTGACGCCCATGACCGGATATGCAGGTATCGAGTGCAGCTTCACCGGCACAAACGCCTGCTCACTGCCGGATCGGAAGCCCAGCTTCAGCCAGCAGTCACCGGTGACGAGGCGCTGTACGGGCAGGAAAACACGCACAGTACTCTTGCCCGGCACGGGCAGCGTCCAGTCAGCGATCTGCACGTCCGGTGGCCCCTGCACGGAGATGGTCAGTTGCCGATCGTCGGTGACACGGTTTGCGCAGCTAATCTCGATGCCCTGCCGCATGCCGCGCAGGCAGTGGGCTTCCGGAGGGAGACGAAGCTGGATTCCGCCCACATCTGCGACCAGTTCGCTGCTTCCGATGAGCTCTCGCGCACGCGCATCTAGCAGCCCTTCGGGCTCCCAGTCGGCAGGCAGTGGCTCGGGGTACACTGCGGTATCACCAAGTGGCACGTGGTCTGCGGATCGTGGTGGCGTATAGCGCCCCACCTCCACCTGATCTATCGCCCAGTCCGCCCTCTGCGAAGCGGTGAAGGCGAGAGCCACCGTGTCGCCATCTCCGATATGGGCACTGACCGCCAGTGTCAGAGTGTGCCAGCGGCTGTCTGCTATCGGCTGCACCGTCCATAGCGGCTCGATTGTGGGGGGCTGGCCCGTAGTGTGGCCGCTTGCCAGCCCTATCTGCAGCGGGCCGCCATCATCGGTGAGTGCCCTGATCTGTAGCTGCACCTCAAACGGCATGCCTGCTGCATCGAGATCTAGCGCAGGGGAGATCAGGGTCGCCGGATGATCGGCAGATGCAACCAGGCGGGCACAGTTGCCACCTCCGCTACCCTGTCCGCTCAGCATGGTGACGCTTGCAGTCCCCTCGGCGAGCACCTCCCAGCCGTCGAGGCTGCGCGCGAAGCTCAGCATGGAGACGGGTGCTGCGGCGGCAAAAAGTATAGGCAGCAGCAGGCTTGTGGTGACAAGTAGTACAGCGACAGGCGACATGCGCACAGGTGTCAAGGCAGCCTCCGTGAAAAGACAGTGAGATTTGAGCAGATCGGGCGTAGGGCACATGCAGACGACATCATGAGATGCTATCGCCGCGCGCCATGCTGCAGACTGCGGCGATGGTGCAAGCTACAGTGCTGGCAGTTAGGGCATGAACTCCTCTGCGCGGTCCATGATCGCCTGGAAGTAGCTCAGGAAAGCGTAACCGACTGCGGCCGCGACTATGCCGCCGACCACAAGCAGCACCGTCCCGTAGCCTGCCATGCCGGCCACGCGCGTTGTGGTAGCCTGACGCTGTCGCGCCCAGTCCTGCAGGCCTACGAAAGCCTGGTCATAGCTGCCGGCACGCTCAGCGGTCTCCAGCGACTGGCGCACCTCGGTCGGCACTGCTTTTGCCCCGGCCAGTGCCGCACCGATCGGGACGCCTGCGCGCACTTTTGCTGCCGCCTGCTGCAGTTGCATCTCGATGACAGCGTTTCCTGCGGCTTCGGCACCTATCTGCATGGCCTCCTGGATCTCCACTCCCGCGGCGATGAGTGCCTCCAGCGCCAGCAGATAGCGTCGGATGGCTGCCTGGCGGATCATCGCCCCGGCCACTGGCAGGCCGTACAGCACTCGGTCGCGCAGTGGCCTGACTGCTCTGAGGTTGAAGACTATCTTGCCCAGATAGTACAGGAAGATAGCACCGAGAAAAGCCGGCAGCGATACCCGCAGCAGAAAGCCCAGATACCAACTGACACCCAGGTCTATGATGCGCGGCAGCGGCGCCACCAGCAGCACGAGCACCAGTGGGATGCTGAACCATAGCTGCACCAGGGCCTGGCCCCAACTGCGCTGCTGTCGAGCACGGTACTCTTCGGCAATCTGCGCGCATATCCGGTCCAGCCATCCGCTTTTCTCGCCCGCGCGCACCAGCCCTCGCACGTGAGAGGGAAACAGCTCTGGATAGCGGTCCAACTGCTCTGAGAGCGCACTTCCTGCCGCAATCGGGGCCACCATAGACGCGGCAGCCCGGCTCAGGCGGCGTCCCAGTGACGAACCCGACAGCGTCTGCAGCGTCTCGTGCACCGTCATACCCGCCGCTAGCATCTGGGCTAAGCGTTCGAAGAAGAAATGCAGGCGTCCGGGAGAGGCGCGCCAGACGTAGTCCATCACGTTTTCGCGTGACATCGTGCCTGCAGCCACCGCCTGCTCGGGCTCGATTTCCACGATAAGTGTCGGTTGTTTGCGCCTGACGTATCTTCTGGCCACGGCCTGTCCTCTCAGCTACAGTTGAAGGTCTGGCAGTGAAGTTAGGCTAGATCACTTCTGACGCTGGTAACAGTGTGATCAGCGTCTCGTGTACCGTCATACCCGCCGCTAGCATTCGGGCAAAGCGTTCGAAGAAGAAATGCAGTCGTCCGGGAGAGACGCGTCAGACATAGTCCGTCACGTTTTCGCGTGATATCGTGCCTGCAGTCACCGCCTGCTCGGGCTCGAGTTGCACGACAGGTGTGCGGTGCCTGAGACGGACATATCTTCCAGACAGGAGCTGGCCCTCGTCTGAGACAAAGCGCCCACAGTAGAGTTAGATTAGGTGAACTTTTAATGCCAGCCAATGCGTCTTCAGTTGCATAACTTGTCTCTAGTGTAGCATATTCGACCGGATGAAAGCTTGTCCCTGCGTCCGATTTACCTGGCTGCTGGAGGAATTCGGTCATCGTTTGGCCAAATGACAGAGGATAATTCGGATTG
>JAAYSP010000181.1 GCA_012518355.1 candidate division WS1 bacterium
GAGCCTCGAACGTCACCGTATCCGGTGGACCATGGTAGCACTCCAGGCCATCTGCATATACCCGGACTTCTGCTACATCCGCCTCCACCGCTGCCTTCAGGTGCAAGGTGAAGCGCTCTACGTTCTCGGTCAGCACTGTAACGGTGTCGCCGCTTTGATCCGAAGCCAGCGTAGCAGGCAGACCGAGCACGTCGAACTCGTCAATCCGCCCCCAGTACATCTCCCCATGTTTGAGCACATACGTGCGGCAGTGGAACTGCTGCGGTTGCGACAGACTCTCCCTGCCCTCGAAGAAGCGATAGATATCTGGCAGGCTGTAGCCCCCACCGTGGCCGCGGTCGTAGTTGAGCGTCAGAGCAGCGTCATAGCCTTCCTTGCGAACGCCAAGCTCCACCAGCGCGGCATGCAAGCTCAGGCCGTGGTCCGGACCGACGGTGGTATCTGCGCCGTCCACGATGGTCTTGATGGCGCCCCATTGGCCACGTCCGGCCCAGTAGATCGGCGAACAGGCCTGTAACAGTGGACGACGGAACTCCTCGATGCTGTCGCGGGCATCAGTACGGGCATACCACTCATAGTGCCAGAGCCGGAAATCGGACCAGCCATCCACTCCGGCCGCAGCGGCGAACACTTCAGGATGGCGCAGACCGTGACGGAATGCCCCGGTCCCGCCCATAGAGGCACCGGTGATGTAGAGCCTGCGACCGTCAAGCCCGAAGCGTGAAGTGGCATCGCGCACTACTTCGAGCGTGGCCACCTCTCCGATGCCTTCGTAGAATTGCGGGCCGCGAGCGTTGAGGTTGATCAGGACCCAGCGGTGCGCATCGGCCCACTCTCGCTGCCACTGTGAGAAGTTGCTGCTGACGCTCCAGCCGTAACCATGAGCGTGGAAGACGGCCGGATAGCCTTCTGGTGGAGGCGGGTTTGCAGGTACATATATGCCATAGGCCTGCTGGGAGCCGTCTACCGGAGACCGATACCATACCACATCAGCCGTGCCCATGGCGCGGTCACCCTCGGTTCTGGATGTGCACGCCGGCAAGGTGCAGATCGCTGTCCAAATCAGAATATACATAGGAGTGGGTAGTTTCACGTAGGTTAGGTTCGTGATGACAGTACAGATTTCCTGCTGAACACCGCTCTCTTCTCTTGCCAAAGATCGCCCTCATCCTCATATACCGTTCAGCGCCCAATCTCCAGGCGATTTGTGTGGGGTGCGCTATAAACGATAACCGAAAAACCGAAGTCGTCCCAGGCCGATGCGTACACCATACATCATCCGGTGGTGAGAGATGCAAAACCAGCTATAGCCACTCGCCACACCTGCAAAGCTGACTATGCCCGATTAAGCCGTGATTGCCAGCGTATCGAGACTGTGACCTGCACGCCAGCGCAGATAAATCCGTTGACCGAGTGGCGCGCTTCGGCTATAATACTATGTAGTCAATTGTGGCCCTGGTGGGGCCAATTCAGATAGAGGCCGCGTGTGTGTCAGTGCTATCGTGCGTGTCAGTATTATGCGGATGAATGCTGGCGCAGCGGCCGTTACGAAAGTAGTAGAGAAACTTGAGAGCGGAATTAATCTCCGTCGGGACGGAGCTTCTGCTCGGCGAGATTGTCGATACCAATGCTGCATATCTGTCGCAAAAACTGGCGGAAATTGGCGTTGATGTCTATCATAGGCATACGGTAGGCGACAATCTATCGCGTCTCGCCGAAGCTGTAGGCCTGGCGCTATCTAGATCCGACGTAATCATCCTCAGCGGCGGACTGGGCCCAACTGAGGACGACCTCACTCGGCAGGCAATTGCCGAGGCGACCGGGCGTGTTCTCCTGCGTTCGCCACAAGCGGTGGATAGGCTTCGCGAGTTCTTCGCAAGCCGGGGCCGTGTTCCCACCGACAACAACCTCCGTCAGGCCGATGCTCCTGAAGGCGCGGTGCTGCTCGACAATCCGGTGGGTACTGCACCTGGAATACTCCTCGAACATGATTGCAGGCAGATCTACGCGCTGCCAGGGCCACCAACTGAGCTTCACAGGATGTTTACCGACCAGGTACTGCCACGCCTGGAAGAGACTTCAGATCTGCAGGGGCAGCGTCTCTACTGCCACTCGCTGCTGCTGGCTGACATCGGCGAATCCAACGCCGCTGCAATTCTCGCTGAACTGATCCACGACCAGAGCGATCCTAGCATCGCACTGTATGCATCTCCCGCGCAGGTACGAGTGCGGCTTGCCACCAAAGCTGCTGACGCTCAGACTGCTCACCACCGCTTGCAGGTGGCTGCCGAAGATATACGTTGCCTGCTGGGTGACCACGTTTTCGGCACCAACGAAGACACGATGGAGTCAGTGATAGGCCAACTGCTACGTCAAAGGCACGCAACTCTATCGGTAGCGGAAAGCTGCACCGGAGGCCTTATCGCCAGCCG
Organism: candidate division WS1 bacterium; assembly: GCA_012518355.1. Classification (GTDB taxonomy): domain Bacteria; phylum Armatimonadota; class Zipacnadia; order Zipacnadales; family UBA11051; genus UBA11051. The sequence goes on from JAAYSP010000181.1 coordinate 2,433, forward strand.
CATCACCGACGTGCCGGGCTCATCTGACTACTTTCTGGGCGGCACCGTCGCATACGCTAACGAAATCAAGCAGGCGCTGCTGGGAGTGCCAGGATCCGTGCTGGACACTTACGGGGCAGTCAGCGCCGAGTGTGCGCAGGCCATGGCTGAGGGCGCACGCACCAGCTTCGGTACAGATTTCGCGGCCGCTACCACCGGTATCGCCGGCCCTGATGGCGGTACGCCGGAAAAACCCGTCGGACTCGTGTACATCGCAGTTGCAGATGAGACCGACACCCATGTCGAGCAACACAACTGGCCCGGTACCCGAGAGCAGTTCAAGCGCCGCGTTTCACAGATCGCGCTGAACACGCTACGCAAACGCATTCTGGGCACTACATGAGAGAAGGGCGCTATCCTCGGTGGCCTCATCCGGCAGCACGATGCGCCTCTTCTACGGCATCTATCTCGATGCCACACTTCGTGACGCCGTGGTGGAGCTGCAAAAGCGACTGCAACGCAGCACCGGTTCGGTCAAGTGGGTCGAGGCGGACAATCTGCACTTCACCCTACGTTTCATGGGTGACATTCCGAACTGCCAGGTCGCCGATCTCATCCAGGCTGGGCGTGCCACGGCACAGGTAGTACATGGTTTCGACCTGCACTTGCGGGGAGCTGGAGCATTTCCGACACCGACAAATCCCCGAACCGTATGGCTTGGGGTGACCGACGGGGCGGCGCAGATGACCGATCTGCATAGCTCTCTGACGCATGTGCTTCATGAGACTGGCCTGGCTGAACCAGAGAACAGACGATTTTCGCCACACTGCACACTGGGGCGAGCACGCCAGAGCCGTCGAGATCAGGCTCTGGCAGCGGCACTCAACGCTCATGCCGCCCACGATATCGGCCCGATGCGCTGCGAGCAATTCTGTCTTATCCACAGCACGCTGCACAGCAGTGGGCCGACATACCAGGTCGTAGAGACTTTCGCTCTCAGACAATACAACACAACTGACCGCGGCGGCAACTAACCACTACCACACAACTATTCGCGCCGCGGGTACAGCGACGCTGAGACCTGACCGCAATTGTCACGGCAAGAGGTGAACTGATGGCCAAGCAAGAGGACCGAGAGAAAGCTCTGGAGTTGGCTCTAACACAGATACACAAGCAGTTTGGCGAAGGCTCGGTGATGAAACTGGGGCAGGAGGGAAACCTGCTGGCCGTGGAAACCATACCCACCGGCGCGCTCACTCTCGACATCGCTCTGGGCGTTGGTGGGGTTCCCCGCGGGCGCATCATCGAACTCTACGGTCAGGAAAGCTCAGGCAAGACTACCCTGGCCCTCCACATACTGGCCAACGCACAGCGTATGGGCGGTACCGCAGCTTTCATTGACGCCGAACATGCGTTCCCGCGCGAGCTGGCAGAACGCATCGGCCTAAACCTAGATGAGCTGCTCATCTCCCAGCCCGACACTGGTGAGCAGGCACTCGAAATCACCGATACACTGATCCGCAGCGGCGCGGTGGACGCCATCGCCATCGACTCTGTGGCTGCGCTTGTACCCGCCGCCGAGCTCCAGGGCGAGATGGGCGACACTCACGTGGGGCTGCAAGCCCGGCTGATGAGCCAGGCACTGCGCAAAATCGGCGGATCAGTCGCCAGCGCACACACCTGTGTGATGTTCATCAACCAGATCCGCGAGAAGATCGGCGTCATGTTCGGCAACCCGGAGACTACTCCCGGCGGGCGAGCGCTGAAGTTCTGGTCGTCAGTGCGGATCGAATTGCGCCGTAGCGAGACACTCAAGCGCGGCACCGATATCATCGGCGGCAAGGCTGCCGTACGTGTGACCAAAAACAAGGTCGCGCCACCCTTCAAACGTGCTGAATTCGACATCATCTACGGTGCCGGCATATCCCGTGAAGGCTGCATACTCGATGAGGCCACCGCTCGCGATATCATCAATAAATCGGGCTCATGGTACAACTACGGCGAGACCCGGCTGGGACAGGGGCGTGAGACAGCCGTCGAATTCCTGGCCACGAATCCCGACGTGGCCTGGGATATCGAAAATCAGGTCCGCGAGGAGGTCGGCCTGTCACTGCTCGAGCCGCTGGAGGACTCTGAAATGCCGCCTGCAAATCTCGAGGCCGCCGAAGAGGATACTGAGTAGCGTTTTCGGTAGCTGCGTACTCTACAAGAAATAAATAAGAGATCATGAATCGCATAACTGCCATCGAACAAAAGAAAGGTAAAAGTGACCGCTGGTCGGTCTACGTGGACGGACGTCACTGCCTGGACTGCTCGGCCAAACTGAGCGCCCAGTACGACCTGAAGGTCGGCGACATACTGGAACCTGAGCGCATGGAGCAACTGCAGCAGGCAGATGAGCTTGCCGAGGCCAAACGTCAGGCGGTACGTCTGCTCGGGCACCGAGCCCGCACTGAAGTAGACCTGAAAAAACGTTTGCAGCAAAAGAATAAGTTCGCCGAACACACCGTTGACAATACAGTAGCCTGGCTCGCCGAGCAAGGCTACCTGAACGACACTCGTTATGCTACTGACCGGGTCAACTCGCTCCTGGGCCGCTCCAAAATGGGTCGCAACGGACTGGCCACCAGGCTGATTGCTGAAGGCGTGGAGCGACAACTGGCCCGCCAGACTGCAGAACAGACCGTGACTGTCGCCGAGGAGCGACAGTGGGCCCATCAGATAGCCCAGGATAGAGCCCGGCAGATGTCCAGCAAGCCCTGGCAGACAGTCAAACGAAACATCTGGGGCTACCTGAACAGACGCGGCTTCGACAGCGAGATCATCTGGGATGCCATACAGGCCCTGGAATCTGACCCCGATGCCATGTGAAGATGCCTGGCGGCGGCTCCAAACGGTGTTGCAACGAGGTGGGTGGAGGCGAGCATTACGGAGGTGTCCCAATAGATGGACTCCCTTTCAAATATCCTGATGTACTTGAGTTTCGCCATCGCTGCAGTAATCGCTCTGGCTCTGATCTATGCCATTTACAGGAACTCCCAACTGCGTAGAGACCTATGTGATAGACATCTGGAACTGGAGCAACAGACCGAAATACAGGAACGGACACTTGAAGCGCAGCGGCGCGAATTGGAAGTAAACGCCCGCGAGGAGATGCTACAGTTCCGCAACCAGGTAGAAGAAGAGTTAAAGGAAAGCCGACTGGAGCTTCAAAAAACAAAGCAGCGACTGGAACAGCGTGAAGACAATCTCGACCGAAAGAAAGAGGATTTTGAGCGCAGAGAACAGAGCATCAGCAGCCGCGAGAAGAACCTCGAAAACCGCGAATTGCAGATGCAGGACATGGAACTGCGTCAGGAAGAAGAGTTGCAGCGGATAGCCGCTCTCACTCGTGAGCAGGCCCGCCAGGAGCTGCTTCGACATGCTGAAGCCGAGGTGGCGCAGCAGGTCACGCAGCTCATCCGACGCAAACAGCGACAGGCCCGTGAGGAAGCAGAGCGTCAGGCTGCCAAGATCATCGTCCATGCCATCCAGGCCTGTGCAGTGGATCAGACTACGGAATCCACTGTCTCAGTCGTCGCCCTCCCCAGTGATGAGATGAAGGGCCGCATCATCGGTCGTGAAGGGCGCAACATCCGCTCCTTCGAGCAGTTGACTGGTGTTGACCTTATCGTAGATGACACTCCTGAAGCGGTGGTTCTCTCGGGCTTCGACCCTATCAAGCGTGAAGTTGCCCGCACCGCCCTCGAACGTCTCATCGTGGACGGACGTATTCACCCCGCGCGCATCGAAGAGATGGTCGAAAAGGCCCAGGTTGAAATCCAGGAGAGGATCCGTGAAGCCGGAGAAAAAGCCACTTATGAGGCTGGCGTAAGCGGACTGCATCCGGAACTCCAGAGGCTGTTGGGCCGCCTGCATTACCGCACCAGCTACGGACAAAACGTCCTCAAGCACTCCGTCGAAGTCTCGCTACTGGCCGGACGCATGGCTGGCGAAGTCGGGGCTCGCTCTGAAATCGCCCGTCGAGCCGGGCTGCTCCATGACCTGGGCAAGGCTGTGGACGCTGAACAAGAAGGGCCTCATGCCCTGCTAGGCGCCCAAATTGCAGTGGACTACGGCGAAAAGCCAGCGATAGTCCATGCTATTCAGGCTCATCATGACGATGTTGAAATCCAGTCTCTGGAAGCAGCCCTGGTACAGACTGCGGACGCTATTTCCGCTTCACGCCCGGGCGCTCGCCGAGAAACCCTCGAAAAGTACGTCAAGCGCCTGGAGGCTCTGGAGGGCATTGCCAGCAGCTTTGACGGCGTCGAAAAGGTGTATGCTGTACAAGCTGGGCGCGAAATCCGCGTTACAGTCAAACCGGAAAAAATTGATGATCTGGCAGCGTATCGGCTGGCCAGAGGGATGGCCGAACGTATCCACAGTGAAGTAGACTATCCAGGCCAGATACGCGTCACCATCATCAGGGAGACTCGTGCAGTCGAGTACGCTAAGTAGCCGGTTATTGATAAACCGCTTGTATCCTTTGCCGCACTGGCTGCCGGCGATTAAGTCGCGTATGGAACAGCCTCCAATTGGCTACAAAGCCCCATCGCGGAGATCTCATAGTGATCTATAAGCGCCGTTGGTAGCCTGTAATTCGGCTTGTGGTGCCAGGCGCGCGAAGTGAACGGACGCTGTGACATCATCAATACACCAAACGAAATGAGACGAGGTAGCATTCTTGCGAATTATGTTAGTCGGTGATGTGGTGGGCCGCCCCGGACGCAAGGCGATACGCCACTGGCTTCCGATTTTGATTGACGAACATGCTCTAGATTTTGTAGTTGTAAACGCTGAGAATGCTGCAGCGGGTTTTGGTATCACCTTCGGCTCTGCCCGTGAGCTTCTGGACGCTGGCGCAGACTGTCTAACTACCGGCAATCATATCTGGTCGCAGAAGAGTACAGAGGATCTGGTAGAAGACGAGCCTCGTCTACTTAGACCCGCCAACTATCCCCCACAGTGCGCGGGTGCCGGAGCGCGACTGTATACTGCCCGCTGTGGAACAAACGTTGGAGTACTCAACCTACAGGGACGCGTATTCATGGGGGAACTCGATTGCCCTTTCCGCACTGCAGACGCTGAAATAGAGCAACTCCGCCGACAGGGTGCCCAGGCCATCGTCGTGGATTTCCATGCTGAAGCCACATCTGAAAAAATCGCTATGGGGCGCCACCTGGATGGTCGTGTGGCGGCCGTAGTCGGCACGCACACTCACGTGATGACCGCTGACGAGCAGATCCTGTCGCGAGGTACCGCGTATATCACTGACCTGGGGATGACCGGACCGGTGGAAGACACGATTATCGGGGTGCAGGCGAAGGAAGTGATGACCAGATTCCTGACCTTGATGCCCCAGCGTTTCCATGTGCCTAAACGAGGTAAGAGCCGTTTTGGGGCTGTCATCGTTGATTATTGCCTTGACAGTGGGCGGGCAAAGCATATACAAAGAATAGAGAAATACACGGCTGCCGATGAAAGCAATCTGATCTAATTCGGTTAACCACAGAGGTAAAGCTGATGATGACCTGACGTTGGCTCACAGCCTATAAGCCGTGTTGCTGTTACCCAACCCCTGTATTCATCCGTAACAGTCGCTGCACTCGCTGAATAGTCATCGAAGCTGGCATCTGAACTCACTTCAAACAGCTATAGATTTTGCATCGGGCGCACTACAGAAAAGGGGCCAACATACGTGGGAACACTCAAAGTAGGTTCTGAATCCAACCCCAACAAGGTGGCCGGGGCATTGGCAGGTACGATCAGAGAAGAGGGAAGTGCTGAGATGCAGACCATTGGCGCAGGAGCACTCAATCAAGCCATCAAGGCCATCGCCATCGCTCGCGGCTTTCTGGCACCCTCGGGCATCGATCTGATTTGCTATCCAGCTTTTGTCGATGTCAAAGTGGACGGCAACGAACGTACTGCCATCAAGCTTTTTGTCAGCCCCAAGTAGACTACACGATAGACCGTCATATTCTGTTGCAGTTGAGCTACCGTGGACATCTGTAACGCAGTTTGATGGCGGCCGATGGCGGCTTGCTGCTATCAACTATACCTCTGTCGTTGTGACGGCGAATGGTTGTCAGGCCGTGGACTAGGAAAGGTTGTGAGTGTTGGCGTTGAGCTATCGCGCAGTCTTCATCGGCCTGCTCTTGTCAGCGGTTTCTATCCTCTGGATTCACCAGGCATCGTTAGTTCAAGCTCCGGGCAACGTCTATGCGCCTGTCTACTTGCTTGCCGTACCCCCTGTTCCGGCGGTCTTCTGTCTCATACTGCTTGTGGCGTTGGTACCACTCAGTGGCCGCCTGCTGCGCCGTCGTTTTAGCAACCGCGAGCTGGGAGTAGTGTACATGCTCCTGGTTATCGCCATACCTCCGACCACCTTCGGCATCATCCAGATGCTCATACCCTTCGTTGCCAATCCGTTGTATTTCCAGACCGCGCAAGACAATCTACTGGAGATATCCGAAGCCATGCCCAAATGGTTTCACCCTCACGATCCTGACGTTGTAAGGCAGATGTACGAGGGAAGCGATGACGGCTCTGTGCCGTGGAAACCCTGGCTGTACCCGCTGACCATGTGGACTGTGTTCATGACGCTGTTGTTTGCCACAGGTTTATGCCTGGTAAGCCTTTTTCGCAAGCAGTGGGTTGAACGTGAACGCTTGCGCTTTCCCCTGTTGTTCATCCCGATGAGCATTGTGGAGAAAGAAGCGCCCGGCTCCAGGACATCGTTTTTTCGCAATCCTCTGGTGTGGATAGCACTGGCATTGGTGACCATCCATCACGCGTTTAACGTCATGCATGCCTACAACCCAGCGGTGATGGCGCTGGGGGATCGCTATCCGCTCGGACAGGTGTTCACCGAGCGCCCCTGGACCGCGTACCGTGGCCTGAGCTTTTTCCATCGCCCACAGATGATCGGTCTGGCTTACTTCGTCTCTCTAGACGTACTGTTTTCGGGATGGCTTTTCCACCTTCTGCAGCCTACAATCCAATTGCTCGCGGATGTCTTCGGTCTACAGGCTGACGCCGGCTTTCCTTTCGTCCAGCAGCAAGGCACCGGAGCATATCTGGCTATGATGTTCATGCTATTTTGGCTGGCTCGTGGACACATCAGCCAGGTAGTGCGCAAAGCAATCAGCGGCGATCCGCACATCGACGACTCTGACGAGTTTATGCCCTACCGCTGGGCGCTGTTCGGAAGCGTCGGTGGCTTTGCAGCCATCATCATATGGACTTACCTGATCGGCTTTTCACCCAAGTTTTCTATACCGTTTTTCGCCATGATACTCGGATTCGGCCTGGTATACGCACGAGTTCGGGCTGAAACGGGTGTGCCGAGCATGTGGGCATATCCCTTCAATCAACACGGACTGACGATAACCAACCTGATAGGCACTGCACCTCTAGTGCGTGGTAGCAATATAACCGACCTGGTGATGATGGGCTCTTTCACCTGGATTAGTCGCGGTTTTTTTACATCGCAGATGGGCTATCAGATAGAAAACGAGGCGCTCGCGCACGAGATGAAAATCAGTTCGCGAGCATTGCCGGCAATTCTGATAATCACCTTCGTTTTCGGCTGCGTGATAGCATACTATTTGAATATGAAATCATATTATGGCCTCGGCGCACTGGTTCTACACGGTGGCGGCGCACGAGGTGGCTACAGCATTAGCACCGCACTGACGTCCTGGAACAGCTTCTCGAGTGCTATGACTGCTCATACGCCGCCGAACAGCAACATGAACCTCGCGGTGGCCGGTGGAGCCGCAGTCACAGTGTTGCTGGTAGTCCTGCGTCAGTTCTGGATGCGCTCCCCACTACACCCTCTGGGCTATGTTGCCATTCTGAACCACGGGTATGCACTGTGGGGGCCGTTCTTCGTCACCTGGGTTCTGAAGGCGGCAATCCACCGCCTGGGAGGAGCGCGCCTCTACCGACAATTGATGCCGTTTTTCCTGGGATTGGCCATGGCAGACCTGCTTCTGGCAGGCATAAGCCGCATCGCGATGGCTATCCTGGGCCCCGACATTTTCGCCGGATACATAGTGCACTTCGGGTAGCATCCCCAGGGTATCCCTGAGGGCATCTGGGAGAGCATGTAGCCCCTCCGCCCCGTCCTATGCGTCCTGCGGAGAGTGCAGAGCAAGTCTCCATGAGTTGTGCTGTGCAGCGGACAGCCTCACAGCCTCAGTCCTCAGTCACCGAAAACGGTAGGGTTGCTGCAACTCTACCGTCTATGCTGACGGTGACGCTGTAGTCGCCCGGAGCAAAAGTACGGTCTGAACCGTAGCTGAGCGAATTGACGATCTGCCGCCTGCCTGATGCCACGGCCGTACGTGAAGTCAACTCCTGATCGCCATAGCGCCACTGTATGTCTATCCTGCGGTCCGAGGCTCCCAGGTTGAAAAGCAGCGCCAGATATATCCGGTTGGCATTGGTCGGATATGTGGCGGATACACCCACCGGCCGGTTGTCACCATCAAGATCGCTGCATAGCACAGCCTCGGTCACAGCGTCGGGCTGCAGTATCTGCCAGGCGTCGATAGTGGCAACTCAGCAGGCTTGCGTGTGGTGGACAGTATCAGTCCTCAGTCACCGAAAACGGTAGGGTTGCTGCAACTCTACCGTCTATGCTGACGGTGACGCTGTAGTCGCCCGGAGCAAAAGTACGGTCTGAACCGTAGCTGAGCGAATTGGCGATCTGCCGCCTGCCTGATGCCAGGGCCGTACGTGAAGTCAACTCCTGATCGCCATAGTGCCACTGTATGTCTATCCTGCGATCCGAGGCTCCCAGGTTCAGAAGCAACGCCAGATATATCCGGTTGGCATTGGCCGGATATGTGGCAGATACACCCACCGGCCGGTTGTCACCATCAAGATCACTGCACAGCACAGCCTCGGTCACAGCATCGGGCTGCAGTATCTGCCAGGCATCGATAGTGGGCAACTCAGCAGGCTTGCGTGTGGTGGGCAGTACGGTATCCGCTGAAGCCGTTCTGCCGAACATAGTGTGCAACGGAAGAGTTTCGGGAAAAGCATTTGCAAGAGCTGACGTCCAGTCAGGGTCTAGGGGTTGCAGCGGCAACCAGTATGCCACCTGTAGAGGATCTGCCTGCCCCGGCCCCACCAGTGAACCATCCTGTAGCACCGTGGCTACCGACCCGACGGGCAAATCTGTAGAGGCAGCCGCTTTGGGGATGAGCCACACCGTGCCACCCGCAGAGCCCACTGTAGTCTCTCCTATGTGAGACACGCGGACGGTCAGTTGCCCATCTGCCACGTTCAGTTGACACACCGGCGTAGACACCGTTCCTGTGCCCGTCAAGAACGCCTGCCCACGGGTGATCTCCACCTCAGCCGTCGACCTGAACATCACAGCGGTGGAGGGGCCAAGCAGGATAGAAGTAGAGGTGGTGGGCAGCAACAGAGATAGCCCTTCCTCGGTACGAATCTGATCTCCCGCTGAGATCCGCCTCGCTCGCTGGTCGTACGCGCTATCGTTTACCGTGGCTGAGAGGGTCTGTACAGGATGATACGCCATCAGATGAGGCTCTGGTGGAAACGCGAATGTCGCCTGGAGAGCCGCCAGCGCCTGCTCATCGAGCGGCCTCAAGCCAGGCGTGTCTCCGTTCAGTTGACGCGCCTCGAGCCACTCGCCCATGGTGCGGGCGGGTCTGGGCAAGGCTGCGCTCTGGCGACTGTATGCCACGACCGTCGCGTGAAAATCAGCCCAGGCTTCCGCCGGTTCAGATGCCAAAAGGTCGGCGTACAGAGCACACAGAGCCTGCACCTGGGCCTGGACATCGCTGAGATCACCGTCTCTTTGCGATTGCATAGCTTCATCGAGCTTTTCTGCAGTAGCAGGGTCGAGGGCGCCGTCCCTGAGCCGCTCCTGAGCCGCCCAGGTGACTGCGAAGAAATCTGCACTGGCCTCGGAAAAGACGTCGTAAATCCGCTCGGTCTGCTCTTCCCAGACACTCTCGTCCTGGCCCTGTGCACACCGCAGCGGTTGCCAGTACAGCTCCCGAAGCGACTGAGGCAGCATGGCCCAAAACACGTGATGGCCGATCTGATGGAGCAGCTCCCACTCTCCGTCGCCGTCAGGGCTGATGAGCGGATTGTCTGCGTCCAGAGTCGGCTTGCCTTCTCCAAGCACAATCTGAATTGCCGTCAGCACCCGCACAGCCTGCTCGGCACCATCTCCATGATGTGCCTGACGCACAAAATCCACCAGGCGAGGGCGCAGACTCTCCAGCCGCACGGCTTGCTCCTGCCCCCAGCCGCACACAGGCAGCACAGACAGTACTATCCACATCGTACACCGGAGGTAGTGAAGAAGTTGCCGTTTTCTACTTGTCGTGGCGTGATACTGGATACTTATCATATACTCGATTCAGACAGTCCTCGGTCCCTATAGCTTATACAAACGTTGGGCGTTCAAACCCAGAATCAAACGCTTATCGTGCTCTGAGATGCGTGCAGCCAACAGCCGCCCTATCTGTGGCCGGACATCTATGAACGGTAAATCTGTGCCCAGGAGTATTCGGTCAGCGCCCGCTTCACGCACCATGTACTCCAGGCCTCCATACGGTATTGCAGAGCCTGCCAGATCCAGGTAGACGTTGCGACGCACCCGGGTCTCTGGCACCAGGGAGTAGATGGTGTTCCAACTGTTGCCTGAGTGGGCGTGCACAAAGGCGATGTTCGGATATGCCGCCGCCTGCCGCGACAGGAAGCTTTGGCCGTCTCTGCGTGGCCCATCCCAGACGTGTGACAGAATCGGCAATCCATGTTCCTGCGCGTACTCATAGACCGGCCCGTAGCCCGGATGGGCGCAGTCCACCCCATGACAGGATGAGTGAAACTTGAACGCCTTGATGCCACCGAGTAGATCATGGTACAGCGAGATCTCCGCCTCGATTTCAACTGCAGGGTAGCGCGGATTGACCGTGATGTATGGGACAATCCGGTCTGGATACTGCTGCGCAGCTTCGACAGCCTGGCGATTTCCTTCCCGATAGTCAGGGCCGATGGCGATGTGGGGCGAGGCCACTATCACTTGTATACCCACCAGATCCATGTTCGCCACCATCGACTCGGCAGTTCCGTCTCCCGGTATGTGGAAGTTGTACCATGGCCCCATGTGACCGTGACAGTCAATCACCAGCTCGTTATCCAGCCGTATCCCACTTTTCAGCTTCTCCAACAGAGTACAATCAGTCATGCTCTCCCAACCCTTCTATGCAGTCGGCGTCTGAAGCCGACAGAGTATCTCTCGATGTCTTCCGCCAGCGGCCGCAACCGTCAACTACGGCGCCTGCCCCTACAGCCCCAGCAACCTCCGCAGATTGCCCCCTGCGATCAATGCTTTCTCATCATCGCTGAGGTCGGCATATAACACCTGTGCCAGTGGGCCGCCACCATCGGATTCGGGCAGACCAGTGCCGAAGATGAGACGCTCCGCTCCGAACCGGCAGCTGATGTCCTCTATCCCCCAGGTCATCTGGTAGCTGTGAGTCACCAGGTAGAGCTTCTCATGCGCCTCGAACAGCGGGTAGATACGTCGGTCTATGCGATATGATGTGTTCAGCAGGATCAGCGGCAACTGCGGGTATCGCTCCAGAACTGTCGCCACCTGATCCCAGCTCGTCTGGCCGATGTCTATGAGCACCGGCACGTGCTCAGCGGCCAGAGCCTGCAGTAGACTGCCAGCACACCACGGCGTAAACTCCCACTGGTGATCTCGCGGAAACAGCCGCACCGCACCGTTGCGGCTACGCACTTGAGCAGCAAATTCAGCAGGCGGATCCAGCTCATCCGTCGCCGCAGGTAGACCTACGTAGCAAGGGCGGAGGTTTTCTCTGCCGGCAATCATCTCATCGAGCTTGCAATTGCCATCTCGTGGCGACCAGCGTGATGCCCAGGAGTGCATCACGAGCGCCTCAGCGATACCCAGATACTCCATCTCTGTAAGCAGACTACAGATGTCCGTGAAATGCGCTTCCTCTCTTGCTTCGAAAGTGCCAATGCGACAGTTACAGTCCATAAATCGGAGCCGCGCCCCGCATTCGGGTGCAGAGCCCATATCTGTTCACTTCCCTGTATGAGATATATTCAGCATACCCTGCAAGCTCAGTTCCACAGCTATAGCGCCCACTCCTCCGTCAGCATACGGCAGGACATGATATGTCTCATCACGAAATGCTGTCTATCAAGCGCTGTCGCCTACGTGTGCAGTATCTGGCACAAGACAGCCGGCCTCCCGAACAATCGAGCCCCTAGGAGTGTCATATGACTAACACAGCCGATGAGTTAACAGAACAGACTGTCGCGAGCCGTCAGTTGTTCAACGGCAGACTGCTTGGCTTGCGGATAGACACCGTGCGCCTGCCCGAAGGTATGGAAGTCACCCGTGAAATCGTCGAACACCCCGGAGCTGCTGCAGTCGTCCCGCTCACTGATGATGGGCAGGTGCTTCTGGTGCGCCAGTGGCGACATCCCATCGGTGCGCCATCACTGGAGATCCCTGCAGGCACGCTCGATGGCAGTGAGAGCCCCGAGGCCTGTGCAGAGCGAGAGCTGTGTGAAGAGATCGGGTTTTTCCCCGGAAGTCTGCACAGACTGGGTGCTGTCTACGTGTCACCGGGATACAGCGATGAGATCATCCATCTTTATGTGGCAAGCAAATTGCAGCCTGCAAAGCGACAGCCTGACCTGGACGAAAACCTGCAGACCGTTCGCATGACGCTCGAGGACGCCGTGGCTGCCTGTGCCGATGGCCGTCTGAGCGATGCCAAGACTATCACCGCACTACTGCTGACCTGGCAGCGACAGAGATACCCAGCAGTAGACAGGAGTGAGCATGATGCCCGTGCCCCAGCCTGACCAATCCACCCTGGAGACCTGGTTGCAGACCGAGTGGCTTGAGACAAACGGACTGGGGGGATTTGCGTGCTCTACAGTAGTCGGCTGCAACACCCGGCGCTACCATGGGCTGCTGGTGACCGACCCTCACGCAGGTACCACTCAGCCCCCCGCCGGGCGCCGCGTACTGCTAAACAAGCTCGAAGAGACGCTGATGTGCGGTGAAACTGCACACGATCTGAGCACTAATCTGTACGTCGGAACCGTGCATCCAGAGGGCTACCACTATCTGACCGCTTTTGAGCGTCACCTCTGGCCCACCTTCACTTATGACACCGGCAGCGCGACCCTGCGCAAGGAAATCTTCATCCCACACGGCAAAAACCTCACAGTCATACGCTATGAAGTCGTGGAAGCAGACGAGATCGTCACACTGATGGTAAGTCCACTGGTATCGGGGCGCGATTTCCACCATCTCAGCAATGCCAGCGCCTCCGACAGCCCTGCCATAGTTTCCCAGGATGATCACCTGAGTGTAGCTCTGTTCGGTGATGTGTCGCGACTGTGGCTATGGCACCCGCAAGGGCGCTTCAGCCCCATCACGGAGCCGCAAAACGGCTGCTGGTACTACAGCTTCGACTACTCGCGCGAGGCCGAGCGGGGCCTGGATCATATCGAAGACCTGTTTTGCCCCGGACGGATCACCTGGGAGTTGCAGCCCGGCGAGTCGGCAGTCATCATCGCTTCCGGTACTCAGGTGGGAGAGCCAGACCCTGACGAGCTGGCTGCCGAAGAAGCTGACCGTCGCAGTCGCCTGCTGGAGGGGGCCGGTGATGACTCCGTAACCAGACAACTGTTCTTCTCCGCAGACCAATTCATCATCGAACGCGACGGTGGCAAAAGCATAATCGCAGGTTACCCATGGTTCAGCGACTGGGGCCGGGACACCATGATAGCGCTGCCCGGTCTGACGCTGGCTATCGGCCGCCATGACGACTTCCGCACCATCATGCGCACCTGGATGGCCCACATGCGCGATGGACTGATACCCAACTGCTTCGGTGAAGATCGATCTGCGGCCTACAACACTGCTGATGCCACTCTGTGGATGGCCACAGCTTTGCGTCTGTACTATGAGCAGACAGGCGATATGGACTTCATAGCCGGTCCCGTATACGACGCACTGATAGAGGCCGTGCAGCACCACATAGCAGGCACTCGCAACCATATCGGCATGGATGCTGAGGACGCACTACTCATCGCCGGCACGGGCCAGGCAGAGGACGGCGTGCCCACTCAACTGACCTGGATGGACGCGAAGATCGGCGACTATGTGGTCACCCCCAGACACGGCAAGCCTGTGGAGATAAACGCGCTGTGGTACAATGCACTTCGCACCACTCAGCTTTTCGCCGAAAAGCTGAAGGCCCCCGAGCAAGC
>JAAYSP010000012.1 GCA_012518355.1 candidate division WS1 bacterium
GAAGCCTCACATAGAGTGGGGCGATGTTGTCAGACTGCCAGTAGTTGATGCGGAACGTGTAAATGGTATCGTCAGTCCATTTACCGCCGCGGAACGGCGTCAGCGCAGTGTCAGGATGTGTGTTCACGTAGTTGGGCAAAATTGTGTCGTCATTGGTGAATCGAACCGGCGGATTGGGGCCGAATCCGGCTTCGGTAGGGAAGGGACTATCAACACGGACTCCGCTAGCATCACGCGGATTCGGATTGAAATCGCTGTTAGAGCGAATGGTGCCGCTCGGGAAATAGGGATGGGCAGAAAGGACTGGATCTACCTTCGGGTACCGGGTCGGGTCTTGAGAGTCATACGGATAACCCGAAGAGCCCGGTGCCCCATCACGGTCCTCAAAATGAGTGTAGATTGATGGTACAGTCGAGTCGTGGCGGGTCCGCGTGGTACCATTTACTGCAAAGCCAACCAGCTCGCCAAAGAGGTTGCGCGTGAAACTAATATAATCGGCATACATACCGTTTCCAGGACGCCCTACCAGAAACCAGGCACCATTGGCACTGGGGTAAAAATCGTTGGTCATGATGAATTCGTAGGTGTGCCCACCGGGCGACAGTGCAACATAGTTGTTGGACATAGGCCGTCCGCGCAGGTGCAGGAATGCAGAGTCCAGCGGATCCCGAGCGTATGGGTCATAAGGGAACAGGAAAATGTTGTCGAGGTAACGCTTATAGTCAGTGGGCAGAATGTCGTAATAATACGTTACTCCAGCGGCAAAGTCAGCCGGGTCAGTTTCCCTGTGCATAAATCGCGGACGCGTCAGGTCACCGTCTATAATGAGCATGACCTCGGGCTTCTGACTTGCGTCATTTCTGTCAGCACCGATCGTGTCAGCAGTATGCCAGTCGTCTGTCGGTATATAGCCCCAAATATGCTGTGTTCGGTCGGTTTGTACAAAAAAAGTACTTGTATTGGGGTTGAAGGCAACAAAGTTACCTATAGCTCCTCCCGGTGGCGCAGTAGCCGTGAAGTTCTGAGGTGGAACCTCTCCGTTTCTAGCCACGTACCGAACGCGGAAGCGATAGCGGGAGCTACCCGTGCCATCGTCAGGATTGATGCTGGTAGGCTCTACGCTGAGGGGGTCAACACCTGTGGCATCTCCGCTAAACCACTGGAAATAGCCGTTGTTATTGTGGACCACCCGCTCATCGATATAGGCTGTCTGTACGGTACTGGCGACAGGAGGATCGGCGTCGGTGGCAAAAACGGCCGTAAAACGTGCCTGCCCTGTAGAGACCGTACCAGGCGTCGACGGGGTCTGCAAAGCGTGCCCGGGGTTGAGCACTGAGTTAATCGTACCAGGATGGGGGTTACCCCAAATATCGTATCCAGCGAACGGGCCAATCGTGTATAAGACTACACGCGACGTGGTACTGGAACTGATTGTGCGCACAGCCACACCCTGCTGAGCGCCTGCGTCAGCTCCTCCCTGGCGGAGAATATACTGTCCAGCAGTACAGGACAGGGTGAGGGAATTGAAGGTCTCCTTGGAGGGGTCAAAGGTGGCCTCGACACGGAAGTAGCGCTCGGAGTTGGCCGTGCCGATGCGTGGGTAGATGCCATCACCGGCATACCCAATAGCTAGCGTCCCTGCCGATGCGGCACCTGCCCCCCACACAGCCAGGATTAGTGTCAGAAGGATCGCGCATGAGATACGCCGGCCTAGAGAGTTCACCTGGTGCATCCTCCCATCTGCTGCTTACGCCTCAGGATGTAGACTTGACTGGGTTGTGGTCGGCGACCGTTTCACTTGTGCCATCAGGTTTCCGTATGCAGTCGCTTGACAGCGACCCGATAATCCCGGAGCACCTGATTCATGGGCCGTCCAGGGCCAAACTGGCACCGAAACTCGCCTGCCTCCCGGCCATACTGACAGTCTCGACATTGTAAACTACCATGACCGCTCAAGTCAACCATAGACCACAGGGCCGCAGCCCGCATAGATACATACCGATACATGCCGGACACATGCCGTTCGCACAAAGATAGCCGCCTCTGACGGTTGGCCGAGCTTACTTGCTGCCCTCAATATGCCCCCGTTCCTCGGCTGAAAAGGAGCTGTTGACACGTTTGATGCCAGCCTGTTCCAGCGCAAGCAGCGCGTGCTTTTGTGGCAGACCGCCACCAAATCCGACAAGACTGCCGTCTGCCCCTACCACCCGATGGCATGGCACCAGCAACGGTACCGGGTTGGTGGCCATCACCCGCCCCACCGCCCGCGCAGCACGTGGCCTGCCGACTGCTGCGGCCAACTGGCCGTATGAGCGGGTACTTCCCGGGGGTATTGCACGCGCCCGGGTGAGCACTGCCTGCTGAAATGCTGTGGTGTCGGAGAGATCAACCGGTACGACCAGGTCAGCGGATTTGCCCGCCAGATAGGCGCGTAGCTGCCAGTAAGCTCTACAGTTCATCGGTGTCCAAACAGGTGCCCTGAGGTGGCCGTCAAATGCCGTCTCGGCCGCTGTCTTGAGCGATCGGGCGGGCAATCCGAGCCGCTTGACACCATGATTTGATGTGGCAAGGCCGATCCATCCCGATAGTTCGGCATCCCCACAATCATCTTCCGGGAGCCATACCACAACACACGCTTCGTCAGCCGGATCGTCTGCAACCGGCTGAGAACGCATCTGGGCCGTATTCACGTTGCTCATCGCTCTCACTCTACCGCCTGCACCTGCAGCTATAATCGGGCGGCACTATGTCTTGCCGCCGTGGCCCCGACAACCACTGCAACCGACAGTTCACTCGCACCTGACCTCGCGCCTGACTATGTATCTGCGGCTGGCTCAACCTGCACGCCGTCCGACACTCCGGCACATCTGCACTTAGCTCAGCACGGCTACACAGCTATCTGAGAAGCACCACTATCAGATTCTATCTGACCCAGGAGCAGACGGTCTCTGCAGCACATCTGAACCTGACGGTGCATCTGTACTGCCTCGACACTCCTGTATGATGCGCATCCGCGCTGGCGGCAGAGCGTCACAACACCGGAGGCGTCTGACAAGCCCATATGCGCACCCTACAGCCACCTGAGAACTGTCGCGCCTGCCTTATCCGCACCACACAAAGCATCTCACTTCGGCCTTGCCCATGGGCAATACGAACCTGCTTGCTCTCGCCTCCGCCACCATACAGCGTGCCGTTCTCGAGCCCTGCGCCTACTTCAGCCCTACCTGTCGCCATGCGAAGCGCTTCATTTAGCGCCTGCCTAGCTGTCTCCGGGCATCGCCGGGATCCAGTAGACAGGCTGGTCCATAGCGTCCTCACGTGCCCACTTGGCGTGGCCGTCGGCATAGCCCCAGTTCAATCCATCGTTGTGGACTTGAGGCCTTCCGATATCGGTGAAGCTGTTCAGATGTGGCTCTTCGGTCCCTGCCGATGCAACTCCCGCGCTTGCCGGCACGTTGCAGATGTCGTTACCCGGATCGTTTATCCACCACTCTGAGCCAAACGATTTGCCCGTGGCACCCAGGCATTCGGGCGGCACGTCTGCCAGAACGATTTTTGCCGATGTGTCCCAGAACTGCCCCTCGGATATGCCGTGGCCAACCAGCCAGTTGTACCCGTAGCCGATCGCCATGTCGGGCCGGTCGGGGCAGCGTAGTATGGCGCGATTGCGCGTGTAGGGATAGATAGACTGGTGCCAGAAATCATCGCCAATTTGCCCATATGGGTATAGCCCGTCGTAGTCCTGACTATACATTTTGATGGCCAGCAGAAGCTGCTTGACGTTGGACAGACAGGCCGTCTGCCGCCCCTTGGCGCGCGCTCTGGCAAATACAGGCATGAGCATGGATGCCAGAATTGAGATGATAGCGATGACCACCAGCAGCTCGATCAGCGTAAATCCTCTGCTGCCAGCTTTCGTTGTGGCTCGCATTATCCGTCACCTCCGGATGCTAGCTGCAGCACCGAACTGAGGACTGTTTCGCACATAAAGCGGTCGTAATCTGCCACCCCCTGGCCGCTTTTGGCACCTCCCGCCGACGCCCGCTACTGGTCTGTATGGAGGGTATGAAGCATAGCGTCGAGCTGGCCCCATGCATGTCCTGCAGACGGCTGTCTGTGACCGGATAGCCCCACGATCATCTCTTGACAGTAGCAGTGTCAGAATGTTTGTGCCGCATACATAAGGACGCGTGAAATGCAGCCTGTATTTCATATCTTTCGCACCCCCAGGCAGAAAGACGGCTGTACCATCACCAGATCACCAGATCGGCCAGGTCGGTTAGATGATCAGATCATCGGCACCTCAACCGGACGTCCCACACGAGCCGATTCGTTGGCTGCCAGCGTTACGGCGCTGGTCTGCAGGCCGCTGCGGTACGAACAGGGTATGTGGCCGCCATCGCCGGTGCGGATAGCCTCCATAAATGCGTCGTCTATGCTGGGCGTGTCCACCGGTGCGGCGGTGACTTCCGGATCGTCGTCCGGATCAAGCGCGTTGCCACCGGCACCCCAGGAAAGCACATGATCACCAACCAGAAAGCGCAGGTCGTTAGCGCCGCCACCCTGTCCCATCATCGGGCTGGTAGCTACCATGCCGATTGTGCCGTCAAGAAACTTGAACAGCGCACCCTGGCTGTCAGGTATGTCCATACCTTCGATGTCATCCATCACGCGACGGCTGTAGTGAGCGTATACCTCGACGATTTCGCCCGCCAGATAGCGCATCAGATCCACCTGGTGAGTGGTCTGTTCGTGAAGCTGCCCCCCTGATTGCGCCATCACCTTCCACCACGGCACGCCCGGCAAGCCGCCCCAACGGTGAGCGGTGACCATAGCGACGGTATGAGTAGCCAGGTAGCGCCGCGCCCGCTGAGTGGAGTCGAGCAAGCGGAGCTGATAGCCGACACAGGACAATACTCCGGCATTGTCTATCGCCTCGAGTATCTCGTACCCCTTGTCCATGTCCACTACAACCGGCTTTTCCACGAACAGATGGCAGCCCCGACGGGCAGCCAGCACTTCCGCATCCTCATGGGCAAATGGCGGAACGCACACGTACAGTGCGTCAAACTGGGCCTCATCAAGCAGGCGGCGATAGTCAGTATAGTCTGCAGCACCGTACTGCTTGGCCACAGAAGACGCTCGTTCGGCATCCAGGTCACATATCGCCGAGATGCTGACACCTTCGATCTCGGCCAGCCGACCCATGTGACCCTGTGCATTTCCTCCGGCACCAACGAATGCAACGGCTATTTCCTGCGACATAAGACGGATCCTCCCGGCACAACGATTTGTGTTTGTATACTGTGTATACAGCGATATCTATTACCTGTCATTTA
>JAAYSP010000007.1 GCA_012518355.1 candidate division WS1 bacterium
GATGTCGTGATTACGCTGCTACTGTTGCCTATCGCGGCAGTGATCGTGGGCATCTGTGCGATCCTGATCAAGCTATTTTCGCCGGGGCCCGTGTTCTATCACCAGACCCGAGTGGGCAAAGATGGTCAGCATTTCACATTTACCAAGCTACGCACCATGATCCCCGACGCTGAACGCGATACCGGACCGGTATGGGCAACTGAAGACGACCCTCGCATCACCAGGATCGGCAATATTCTGCGCAAGACTCGGCTGGATGAGGTGCCGCAACTGTGGCAGGTGTTGACCGGGGAAATGTCGCTGGCTGGCCCTCGCCCGGAAAGGCCTGAGATAGTCGAACGGTTGCGCAAGGAGATCCCCCTGTACGAAATGCGGCAGATAGTTCGCCCCGGCATCACCGGATGGGCGCAGGTCAACCACAAGTATGACGCCAGCACAGAGGATGTCATCGAGAAGCTGCGCTATGACCTATACTACATCCGCAACCTGTCACTGGGCCTAGACCTGCAAATCGTCTTACGTACATTCGGTGTCATGCTGGGCAAGAAGGGCGCTCACTGAGCTCCTGCATACCCTGCTCCGCGCCTCCCCCTGGCTGTATCTGTACCGCTGTACCTGTACCCCTCACCCCAAACTTGTCAGTGCCGTTGACCTCCTGTTCAGAAATCCCAGCAGGTGCAAACTTGCTCTGCGTCGAATAGCTTTTGTACACGTACGGCTCTGCAGTTAGCCGTGTGACGATATCACTCCAGCGCCTCTGGGGCTGCCGAAGCGCCAGGACATCGGGCCTTCGGCTCCTCCAGACCATCCGAAGGTGTGCTGACCATGTCCACCGATGACTTCACTCTCCCGCCTTTTCCCCTGGAGGGCAATACACAACGTATTTTCGCCGACCTGCCGTCAGTGGCAGAATGGGAACCGACCGGACTTACTCGGGAATGCTACCTCGACCTCGCAGAGCGAATCGTGCGCCATGCAGTGCCATGGCAACGCTCCGATGGTGTCGTGATTTCTCCAGTCGTGGGCCGCGAGACGTCCACAACCACCGCCCGTTTTGTCGGCGCGCTAGGAGGCTGCATATGGGGCGGCCGCTGCCTGGAGCTGGTGGAGAACTGTGCGCTAGGCATGGACTACTGCTGTGAGGTCATGGCCGGCTTGCGGCGGCCAGAAGAGATCTTCACAGGCCCTGAGTTCTACACCAAGGAGCTGATGTACGGCTATCTGGCGCTGAAAGACAGAGTAGACACCGCACGCCATCGTCACTGGGGAGAACTGCTTGCCAGCTTCGATCCGTGGGCGCGCTACCCCAGTTGGCGCGCCTGGGCGGATAGCAACTTCCCCATCTACGGCGTCTGCGGGGAGCAGCTCAAGACCTGGGCAGGCCTGGCTGACTCCTCGGACGCAATTGACGCAGTGCTCGATAACCAGTTCAAGCTCATCAACCCCTGGGGCCTGTATCGCGATCCCTCTGATCCGATAACCTACGACCTGACCGATCGCCAACAGTTGGGGATGCTGTTGCACTTCGGTTACGAGGGTAGGCATCGGTCCTGGATAGACGAAGCCACCCGACGGGGCGGGCTGACGCAACTGCTGTACATGTCGGTCACCGGCCAGATGCCCTTCGGTGGACGCAGCAACCAGTACCATATCATGGAGGCGATGGCCGCGGCGATATGTGAGATGGAGGCACGCCGCTATGACAGTACGCACCCGGAGTATGCGGGCGCGTTCAAACGGGCAGCACACATGGCGGCGGCCTCGATCCGGCCCTGGATTGAGAGCGGCGAGCCACCGTTCATCATCAAGAATCGCTTCCCTGCGGAGGCCCGTCACGGCGATGCAGGCTATGATGACAGCCCCTACTCGGCGTATGCTTTGCTCATCGCAAGCATCCTGGGGACTGCCTACCAACTGGCCGATGACAGCATAACCGAAGGGCCGGCGCCAGTAGATCGTGGGGGCTACGTATTCCGGATATGGCCCAGCTTCCACCGCACATGGGCAACGTGTGGCCCATACCATATGCAGATTGACCTGCGTGGCCAATCGGGCTATGACGCTACCGGACTGGGGCGGCTGCACAGACGTGGCGTCCGGCCCGAGACTGCCCTATCAGTGCCAATACCGGCTGATCCGACAGTCCACATGTCGGTCGAAAGCGCTCCTCAGTACGCGGCGATCGGCCCTGTGGCCAAATGGGGCCTCAAGCGCGTGCCATTGGCGGGCATGTCA
>JAAYSP010000090.1 GCA_012518355.1 candidate division WS1 bacterium
ATCCTGGAGTTTCTGCACAAGCCAACCGACACCGACTTCATGTGGCGAAGCTCCCTGGGCGTCAGGCCACACATAAATCAGCACCCGACACTGCCAGATCCCGTCGGCCCGTTCTCGGATTTCTACGAGGGCGGCTGGCAGGAGGTGCTCCCCAACGGAGGGCGAGTGTGCCAGTACCGCGGTGCTGATATGGGGCTGCACGGTGAAGTCTGGGGCGTCCCGTGGCAGTATCAGGTACTCACCGATGAGCCCGAGCAGGTTTCAGTGAAGATGTGGGTGCGCACCGCCCGCAGCCCGTATCTACTGGAGAAGACGCTGACATTGCGCTCAGGCAAGCCGGTGCTGGAGATCGACGAGACTCTCCACAACGAAAGCGATCAGGACATGGACCTGATGTGGGGCCACCATCCGGCGTTCGGGCCACCGTTTCTGTCAGAACACTGTGTCGTGTCTAGCGGCGCACGGAAAGTAGTAGTGGACCCAAACGTACCCGGCGACGGGCGCTTTGCCCCACTACAGGAGTTCCCCTGGCCTGCGGGGCAAGCACGTGACGGAAGCATGGTAGACGTGCGGCGGATAGACCCACCGGAAAGCAAGCTGGAGGACATGCTGTACCTGACCGACCTGTCCGATGGCTGGTATGCCCTGACGAATACGGAAAAACGCGTAGGCTTCGGTATGGCGTTCGATGTAGACGTCTTCCGACATATCTGGTACTGGATTTCACTGTGCGGCAACCAAAACAGCCCCGCCTGGGGACGATGGTATGTGGTAGCACTGGAGCCGTTCTCCAGCTATCCAGCAATCCTCACCGAGTGCATGAAACACGGCCGACAGTTGCGTATCGGCGGAGGACAGAGTATCAGTACATGGCTGCGTGCAGTCGCCTACGAAGGACTGAGCGATGTCAGCTACATAAGCGCAGACGGACAGGTGACCGGAGAGTAGTAGACAGGCGTGTAGGCTTCAGCACGGCGTTCGATGTAGACGTCTTCCGCCATATCTGGTACTGAATTTCGCTGTGCGGCAACCAAAACAGCCCCGCCTGGGGACGATGGTATGTGGTAGCACTGGAGCCGTTCTCCAGCTATCCAGCAATCCTCACCGAGTGCATGAAACACGGCCGACAGTTGCGTATCGACGGAGGACAGAGTATCAGCACCTGGCTGCGTGCAGTCGCCTACGAAGGACTGAGCGATGTCAGCTACATAAGTGAAGACGGACACGTGACTGGAGAGTAGGCCGATGGCAGGGATACCGAACAGTTGCCATAGGTGGGTGTCCTATGCCATGAGGGCACTCTGGGATGCGACCACGTACTCCCACCCGCGTCCATCAGGGGATAGCACTATAGTAGTATGAGCTGTGGAGTTGCATCTGATATGAGCGAAAGCAAAGCTAACCTGCCACGACTGCTTCTGCACTGCTGTTGCGGACCATGTGCGACGGCCGTATACGAGCGGCTGTCAACTGACTACGAAGTGCTCTGCTACTGGTACAACCCCAACATCCAGCCCGACGAAGAGAGGCACAGACGCCTGGAGGCGATGCAGAAGCTGGCACGCTCATGGCCCCCGACAGGCATGGAGTTAGTCGTCGAGTGCGGAGATGAGCAGGCATGGGCAGAGGCGGTCGCTGGGCTAGAGCAAGAGCCCGAAGGCGGACGCCGCTGTGAGATCTGCTTCGCCATGCGCCTACGGAAGGCCGCACAAAAAGCCGTCGAATTAGACTGTGACTATTTTGCAAGCACTCTTACTGTCAGTCCTCACAAGTCTGCACAGATAGTCAACCGCTGCGGAAAAGCCATAGCTGCGGCTACAGGTGTATACTTCCTGGCAGAAGACTTCAAGCGACACGCCGGATTTCAGCGCAGTGTCGAGTTGGCACGCAAGTACGGACTATACCGCCAGGATTACTGTGGCTGCCTGTTCTCGCGCCGATGAGTGGCCCATAAGCCGAAGGGCTGCACAGCAGGCGCAGACACAGACGACTTGCAGGAGCATGTGATCCCCGACTATCGGGGGCCTCGCAGCCCCTCACGAAGCACACCCAGAGCGGCAGAACGCGAGCAAGTGGGACTATGATATCTTCACGACCATCCCACCCTGGCCGCAAGACCACACATATCGTCAACCGCTGCGGAGATGCCATAGCTGCAGCTACAGGTGTACACTTCCTGGCAGAAGACTTCGAGCGACGCGCCGGATTTCAGCGCAGTGTTGAGCTGGCACGCAAGTACGGACTATACCGCCAGGATTACTGTGGCTGCCTGTTTTCGCGCCGATGAGTAGCCCATAAGCCGAAGAGCTGCACAGCAGGCGCAAACAGGCGACTTACAGGAACATACGATTACCGACTATCGAGGGCCGCGTCGCAGCCCCTCACGAAGCGCACCCAGAGCGGCCAGAACGCGGTCTGTTGCAGCCCGTCCTGGTAGACTACGACCAAATCTCGCCGCCAGATACTCGCCGCTGATCTGATGGGCGATCTCGCGTATGTGATCAAGCCTCGATGGCAACCTCTCTACGAACTCCCCGGCAGGCACCTGAGGATGATCCGGCGCCCCATGACTGCCCAGCAACCTGCGCATCTGCTGATATGCCCAGACAATCTGTTCACGTGTGTTGGCACG
>JAAYSP010000227.1 GCA_012518355.1 candidate division WS1 bacterium
CCTCTGTGCCATCGGCGCGTCTGTTCGGCAACACTTCGATGGGAGTAGGTATATGGACAGCTATGAGTCCGCTCTAGCTATGGTACTGGAACGCTTCGGCGAGCCGCTGGTGCCGCGCAGCTATCCGATACCTGACTTAGAGCCCGGTGCACTGCTGGTGCAGGTGACTGCGGCGGGGATCTGTGGCTCTGACCTGGATATCACCGCCGGCCGCGATCCGCGCATTCGGTTGCCGCTCATACCCGGTCACGAGGGTGTGGGGCGTGTACTTGCCCTTGGTGGCGACAAGGCCGACATGTTTGGCAACCCACTGCAGCCCGGCGACAGGATAGTGTGGCATCGAGGCATCACCTGTGGGCGCTGCTACTACTGCGCAGTCAGGCGGCAGGCATCACTGTGTCTACACCGCCAGGTGTACGGCATCAGCCTGCCGTGTGCCGAGCCCCCGTATCTGAACGGCTGCTACACGCAGGTGCTGTACGTGCGTCCGGAAAGCGAGATCATCAGGCTGCCCGAACAGGCCGACGATGCGGCACTGGTGGCGGCCACCTGCTCCGGTGCCACTGCCGCTCACGGGATAGAGTTGGCCGATGTGCAGATGGGCGATACTGTAGTCGTCCTCGGCCCTGGCCCACTGGGTATCTACACCGCCGCCTTCGCCATGGAGCGCGGAGCCACGCAGGTGCTGATGCTGGGGACCAGGCGTGGTGTAGAGCGCATGAAGCTGGCCGCCTCGTTTGGCTGCATCACGATAAACGCTGACGAGATTTCGCTTGATCAGCGCCGAGAGATGGTCATGGATATGACGCACGGGCTCGGTGCAGACGTAGTTTTCGATGCAGCCGGCAACCCCCGTTCGGTGGCCGAAGCCATGGAGCTGGCCGCCCGAGGTGGCACTGTGGCGCTCCCGGGTGTGGCCGTTCCGCAGGGCAGTACGCCTGTGAGCATGTATGAGCAGGTGGCAGTGAAAAACCTCCGGCTGCAGGGAGTATGGGTATCTGACGCTCGCCATATGTACCAGGCGGTCCAGCTCACTCTGAGCGACAGGTATCCGTTCGAACAGATGGTCACACATCGCTTTCCATTGCAGCAGGCAAATGAGGCACTGGAAACACTCCGGCGGCGGGAGGGCATGAAGATCGTGCTCCAGCCGCAAGAAGAGGGGTAGATGACAGGTGAGCAAAAAACTCGATCTGATAGTCGTAGGTGGCGGCCCAGGAGGCTATGTATCGGCCATTCGTGGGGCACAGTTAGGTGCGAAGGTGGCACTGATACACAACGGCGATCTGGGTGGTACCTGCCTGCGCAGGGGTTGCATACCCTCAAAAGCGCTCATATATTGCGCCGCAAGTGCGCAATCATGCCGCGAGGCATCCGCGCTGGGCATCGAAAACGTCCCGCCGACACTTCGCTTCGACAAGATGCGGGACCACAAAACCCGCACCGTGCGGCAACTGGTCAAGGGCATAGAGACACTGATGAAGTCCAACCGCATCTCCACAGTTGACGGGCGAGGTCGCCTGACCGGCCCTGGTGAGGTGACAGTGTCAGTAGACGGGCAGATCAAGGGTACGCTCACTGCTCCGCGCATCATCTGGGCCACCGGTTCAGTGGTGTGGACTCCGCCAATCCCCGGTGTTGACGGAGAGCGTGTCATCACCAGCGACCATGCTATAGACCTACCAGGGCCCTTCGATGAGCTCGCGATTATCGGGGCGGGCGCGGTCGGCCTGGAGTTCGCTTACATCTATTCACAGTTCAACTCAAGGGTGCATATCTTCGAGATCCAGGACCGCATCGGCTCGACGGAGGATCCGGAGGCCAGTGAGGTATTGGCTGATGCGCTCAGTCGCTACGGCTGCCGCATCCATACCTCTGCCCGCTGCACCCAGATCAGCGACACTCCTGACGGGCGCAAGCGGGTGGAGTACGAAAACGGAGGCGAGTTGCAGGACGTAGAGGTGGACACGGTACTTATGGCGGCCGGCAGGCAGGCAAATACTGCAGATATGGGGCTGGAAGAAGTCGGCGTGCAGATGGATGGTGGGCGTATCGTGGTGGACGAGGACTACCAGACAACCATAGAGGGGTTGTATGCAGTTGGAGACTGCATACGCGATGCCGGTTATGCTCACCAGGCCATGCACGAGGGTATCCGTGTCACCGAAGTAGCGCTTGGGCATAAGCAGCACCCCTCGCCATTTGCGGTGCCTTCGGTCATGTTCACCCGCCCGGAGGTGGCGGCAGTGGGGCTGAACGAACAGACCGCAACCGAGCAGGGTGTGGATTATGTGGTGGGCAAGTTCCCCTTCAGCGCTTTGGGCAAGGCTGCGGCCATGCGCAAGCGGATGGGCTACGTCAAGCTGCTCGGAGACCGCCATAGCGACAAGCTTATAGGTGCCAGTATCGTCGGCGAAGGTGCTTCCGAGCTGATAGCCGGCCTCGTACAGGCGCTACGGACAGGAGCTACGCTGCGGGATCTGACTGCCACCTGCCAGGTGCATCCGACTATGGCAGAAGCGGTCGGTGAGGCGGCATTGGACGCTCTGTCACGAGCACTCCATCTGCCGCCCAAATAGAGCCGCTTGCTGCTGGTCATAGTGCTGCCGGCTATGCATGTCTGTTGTGCGCTACTTGTCCAGTTCGTCCAGCGCCTCCAGCAGATACTGCATGTAGATGAAGCCGGGGCCGCCGCCCATGAGCACGCCCATGTAGCCGGCTTCGATGATTTCGGCACGGTTGGCACCTGCGGCC
>JAAYSP010000195.1 GCA_012518355.1 candidate division WS1 bacterium
GAACGCAACTCTGCGAGAGCAGGTAGACAGCTTGTATCTCGCCAAAACAGGAGGCATGGAAATGAGCAAGATTCAGGTAGGCATTGTCGGTCTCGGTTGGGCAGCAAGCGGGCACTTGATAGCATTTAAGGCCAACCCTGATGCTGAGGTTGTTGCAGTATGTTCGAGCAAGGATTTGAGTCCCGAACAGCTCCGGGAGATGTGCGGCAACGATGCGACGTTGTATCACGATTATGATGAATTTCTGCAGCATCCCGGGCTGCAGGTTGTGGACATCTGCACACCGCACTTCATGCACCCCGAACAGACTATCAAGGCGGCGCAGGCAGGCAAACACGTCATGATCGAAAAGCCCATGGCGCTGGATCATGACAGTCTTTTGGCCATGCGTGATGCGATCCACAAAGCCGGCGTCAATTCCACTGTATTTTTCGAACTCCGTTTCATCCCACACTTCGAATTGATAAATGCCTGCATGGACCAGGGATTGCTGGGCGATGTGCACTACCTGGAAGTGGATTACTATCATGGTGTCGGGCCCTGGTATGGCCAATACGGGTGGAACATCAAGAAAGACAAAGGTGGCAGCTCACTGATTACTGCCGGCTGCCATGCGCTTGATGCAATGCTGGTGTTTGCTCGCCGCGAGGTAGAGGAGGTTTACGCCCGCTCGACCAAATCATCGGCTCCGTTTGCCCAGGCTTACGAGTACGATACCACCTCGGTATCCCTGGTACGGTTTGCCGACGGAAGTGTCGGCAAGTGCACTTCAAGCATTGACTGTCGTCAGCCATATGTCTTCAACATCAAGCTTGTTGGCAGCGAGGGCACTCTGTGGAACGATCAAGTCTGGTCCACCAAGCTGCCTGGCTTGAAGCCTGACCAGTGGGTTATCACGCCGACTGCGCAGGCCGAGTCCGGCGATGTTTTGGACCATCCGTACGGCCCACAGATTGACCATTTCATCAACTGCCTGAAAGAGGGACGCCCCAACGATTTCGTCGGCGTTGATGAAGCATTCAAGACTCATCGGGTGATGTTCGCCATTGAGAAGTCTCTGGCTGAAGGACGCGCGGTGAAGATGAGCGAACTGGCCGAGTAAAAACTGTCGCGTAACCGGCATAATTGCATGCTATCGAGGCGGTCGGCGGCCTAACCTGAGCCGCTGACTGCCAGATTGTGCATGTTGCGCAGCACTTGTTGATTGAACTTTAGGTGACGCTTGCTGAGAGCGGCTGAGCCGAATGCTATGTTAGCACTCCTCTGCATTGTCCTGGCCGCCCCGGTTGATTAGGGGCGGCCTTTTCTCTGCCCATGCAGGTGTGATATCTGTACAGAGACTGTTGTAAGTCCTCTTGGCTTGACGTGGGGTAGGATAGTTAGTACAGCGTCGCCATGTCTGCGTGGCGCGAGGACGACATGCAGGAACGACAGAGCAGTCGAGGAAGCTTCTATGCGATGATTTGTGATGAGTGCATCTCCGCCGCCCATCTATTGCGTCGGCTGTAGGCGGCAGTAGATTTCGCCTTCGCGCCTGACCTGGTTAGCTATTGCCACTGTCGCGATAACGGCCGCCCGACTCATGCCTGCGATGCAGGTAGCCCGGGATCCCTTCATGCTGCTCGAATTCGTTCGCTCGCAAGCGGCAGATGAGCGAATTTGAGGCTGCATATCAGTCCACCTCCACAGATAGGGAGGATGTATCTTTCCGGTCAGCATGTGGAAGAGCAGGTCAATCTACACGTGGACTGCAAGTGATTTATGTCCTACGGCAGGGGAGGTTGCACCTGAACTAGAGTGCCGTAGGCCGATTCTGCGCCGCACTCCCTCGCAGCAGAGGGATAGGGCTGCTGACAGTCTCCTGATAGAGAAAGAGTATGCACCTTGTACGCTCTTCTCCGGCTGCAATCATTCGCTGCAGCGGCGTTTTACTCTGCCCTGATTGGTTTCGTTTCTTACGGGTGTCATAGAAATCACCCGAGACTGACAGCATACTACCCATTGTGATTCATTGTGCCAGCTTGCAGCAAAAGTATGAGGGCGCACATATTCCGGCGCTCTCGCGTAACTGGTTGCTCAGTCGCAGAAACAAAGCGCCACACCTTCTGAAGGCGTGGCGCTTCCATCGCTTTGCTTTTGTGTAGTTTTCGCTCAGGCGCCCGGATCGTAGTACTTGTTGGTGCCATCAGCCCAAAGTTCGAGCGGCTTCATAGACTTGGCGTGGCCGTCGCAGAATGCGACGTTGACCTGCTCGTTGTGGCGGCCGTACGGGCAGTTTTCTCCCCAGACGATATTGTCGCCAGTCGAGCCGGGTGGGTTCACGAAGTTCGCCCCCCAGTTCAACACCCCCTGGGACGGGCGGTAGAGGATCGCGCTTCCGAAGGTATCATCAGCGAACAGAATCTTTTCCGCAGGTTTCTCGATCCTCGCCAGTGCCACGTACCCCAAAACCATGCTGTATCCATACCCGCGACGGTTCGACACGCTAGGGCAGATGAAAACCTGCGCGTTGTTGATGTATGGGTAGACAAGACCGGGGACGGCTTCAGTGTAGTAGAACCAGGGATTGGAGTTCGGATCGTCCCTCCAGGCCGTCGAGGACCAGGTACCAGTGCAACGTGGGAAGAATACCTCGTCATAGTCCTGAACGTACATCATCGCGCCGAGGCCTAACTGCTTGACGTTAGAAAGACAGGATGCCTGGCGCGCCTTCTCACGCGCCCGAGCGAAGACGGGAAATAGGATCGCCGCCAATATGGCGATGATCGCAATGACTACCAACAGTTCGATCAGTGTGAAGCCTCTACTTCGCATCACCTAACACCTCCGCGTTCTGGGCTCCCTATGCGGGAGTTTATTGTCCCGAGATTGTTTCACCTCTAAGTGATAGATATAGGGCGTAGATATAAGGCTTTTGTAGTATTGTTCGCCATAGACAGTATCATATTCCTGCTTCGTGCACAAGACATCTCTGAAAAAGTTGAAAAAAGCTTAAAGTAAGATTGCGCCCGCATAGAATTCGGGCATCGAGCAGGGGCAGGGTCGTGCCGGAGGCGCAGGCGCTCTTCTGTGGCATTGTAATTTCTGACCCCAACAATTGGTTTCACCCCACAAACCTGTTCGTGCTTTCGCCCTGGTCTCTTCTGAAAATTACTACAGGGGGGTGATTGAGGTGGAAGAGCTGATGCTGAGGAATTTGTCCGACTTTCTTTCTCGCTGAAAAGAAAAAGGTGCTGCCATAAGCTCCGGCTGCGGCCCCAGGGGAAAGTTGGTCGAGACAGAGACTCCCAGGAACACTCTGTGGGGCCTTTGCCTGAACCCTCGATCTGCTTATGCTTCTGCCCATGCAGGATTGTGACCGGCTTCAGGGTGTTCTTCGAAGGCTCGAGACGCGTGCAGAGCGGCGCTATTTCGGTGCTGTACAGAAAACACGGCGCCCAACCTTGCTTGGCCTTCTGTGCAGTCCAGTTCGTCGCAATAAATGCTGATTATGTTTCGTGATGAATAAGCCACATCACCTGCAGTATCATCGCATCTTCAGAGCACTGCCCCGCCATTGTGAATACCTCTGCAACTGATGCAGAAATAGTTGCATAAATGATACAAGATGTCTTGCAATTATAGGTACTATCAGTTACTATAGCTCAACGATTATTGCGCAAGCATTGAGGCACTTGAGGTACATGGCTGTTTAGTCCTAATCGGGGGGATCGTAATGCGTTCACGAACAACGGCATATCTGACGGTGGTTTTTGCCGCACTATGGGTACTGCCCGCCTTTGCTGACACCCTTCTGCAGAGCCGTTTCGGGGTGAATCCTGAGCTCGTATACCGTAACTGGGAGTATGCCAGTGGGCAGTACTACTCAGCTTACCAATTCGACATTGACAGCCTCAAACCTACGAAAAACCTTGGTACTGTGGACTACCAACTGGATGACTGGTTCGGCCGATGGACCAACAAGATTGGTCAGGGCGTCTACGATTATCCGGGCACTGGCACCCTGCCGGCTGGCGAAGAGCCTTACGATACCGAGGCCTATTACTTCGACGACGATCATGACAACCTATACTTTGCCACAATCATGGGTTTTTGGACCCCCGATTGGGGCCCCTGGCAGGAAGAGCGTTCCGGCTGGGAAGCGATAGTCCAGGGCGACTTTGCGATTGACCTGGGGATCTCAGGCAGCCAGACTGATAATTGGGGCTTCAACTATAACTTCGGCGTTGATCTTACGCCCGAAATTCGTCCAACAAACCCTTATCAGAATGTGACGGACTTTTATAGTGGTGCGGGATTAGGTTCAAAGATATATCGCACCACAGATGGCTGGTATCTGGGCACACCGGTAGGTGCGGTCAATCCGTATCCGGGCAATCCATCGGATGCGCACACCAACTTCGACCCTGCCTGGAACGGTGGCCAGGGCATGACTTATGTGGGGGATGCTACTGTCTCGTGGTACCTGCTTGAATTCTGCCACAATGGTGAAACCGTTCTTGAGAATAACTGGGCAACCTGGGTCATCGAACTGACCATACCGCGCGTCACACTGCCGACGCTGAACCCAGGCGACGAACTGTATTTCCGCTGGCAGCCGGGCTGTCGCAACGATGGCAATGATGCTCATGCATTTATCACTGGGCATGGCACGGTTGACACTCCTGAACCAGGTACCCTCTTGTTGTTCGCTCTGGGGGCGGGCCCCCTTGCAGCGTGGCTCCGGCGCCGTAAAGACCAGAGCAGCGAGTAGCTCAACAATTGCGCAAGATTGGCTGAGATAACTCAAGTTATCTTGACGTAACGTGGCGTAACGCCTATAATATCGATCGACGGTACTCAGTAAAAAACAGTGGCAATTGAGCCGTGGCAGAACTGAAGATCTTTAAAGCTGCACCACATGCACAATTGCTGAATGCGAGCATCTACGCAGCCGACCACTAAACCCTCGCTCGCTCCCATTCTGTACAAAACGGGAGTTGCTTAATGTCTATAGGCTGCGAACGCGTGGTGTGATCGGTGAAAAGCCTCCAGGTGAGCCTGCCCTAACGTAAGGTGTAGGCAACCATAAGAGGCTTTTCGTGGTTCCGGCGACACTCCTCCGAGCCTAATGCCGACTACGCTCTCGGACAAAATGCTTGAGAGATCCCACTGAGGTAGTACAGTAATTTCACTGGAAGTAGTGGTTGTATCTCATATAGCTGCATCTCATGTAATAAAATTTGATGTTTTGGGGGAAGACACAAATGTCAAGTTGGAGAAAACAGGTAGGTGTTTACGTCCTGGTTGCCCTTGTCGCAAGCTACTTTTCAGGCACAGCGATGGCCTTTGACCCAAACGACCTTACCATCCCCGGCGGTTGTATTTCGGGGATAGTGTGGCATGACTGCAAGGCTAACCAACGTTTTACTCCTGAAGACGGCGACTATGTAATGTCAGGTGTCCCTGTCGCCCTGTATCTATGGAACAGAATACCCGGGCCCGGAGAGAATTATGACTGGGTCAAGATGAACAATTTTGATCCAACTTATACCGATGAGAGCGGACGCTATATGTTCGGTCCTATCCATCAAGTTGGAGACTACAAAGTCGTGGTTGGTTCCACTGCAAGTGTAAGCGGCACTGCGCTGACAACTAATGGTGGCCTACCTATAATTGATAAATATGACGGCGTCATATCCACGGATGACGCAGGTGGAGCGCTTACAGGATTGACGCCAACGTGGGACTACGATGAAAGTTACGGCGCCAACGTCTCCACTCCGCATCAGGCCCTAGTACGATTGAACCAGGCGGATGCTGATCTAGACCGTCTCACCGACGTTGACTTTGGGTACACTGGTGGCTCTTGTGAAGAAGATAACGATTGTCCGCCATCACACCATTGCCGTCACAAGCGTCCGTGTCGGCCGCCCTCAAACGGTTATGTGAAGCCTCCGTGCTGCTACCCGCCAAAGCCCGGTTCTTCCTGCAACCCACCATCAAAGCCGAAACCGCCTCAGCCTTCGAAGCCCGGCTCTTCGTGTAAGCCGCCCAAAGGCAACGGTGGCCATGGTAACTGCAATCCACCATCAAGCCCGAAGCCCGGCTCTTCGTGCACTCCGCCCAAGGGCAACGGTGGTCATGGTAACTGCAATCCACCATCAAACCCGAAGCCTGGCTCTTCGTGCACTCCGCCCAAGGGCAACGGTGGCCATGGTAACTGCAATCCACCATCAAACCCGAAGCCTGGCTCTTCGTGCACTCCGCCCAAGGGCAACGGTGGCCATGGTAGCTGCAATCCGCCATCAAATCCGAAGCCGGGCTCTTCGTGCACTCCGCCCAAGGGCAACAGTGGCAGCGGTAGCTGCAACCCGCCATCAAATCCGAAGTCTTCTCAGCCCTCGAAGAACACTTCTTCGGGAAGCTCAAAAGGTGGTAGCAGTTGCTCGCCGGCTCCGAAGTCCCAGCCAGCTAAGAGCAGCTCTTCGTGCAATTCCAAGGGCGGTAATGGTAAGAGATAGTTGACAATCAAGCAGACTGCTTCACCACTCACGAATGAAAGATGTTGATGAGCAGTCACTGCCAGATCGCACCACTGACGGGGTGTTCGGACATCAACCGGACACCCCGTTTTGTTTGTGTTCTGTCTGTCAGCCCCGTGCTTCGGGGTGACGAGCGATGAATGCCGCCCTACCAGCTACTGTGTGAGGAGGCGTCTGGTGCGATTATTGTGGTGATGGAGGGCAGTAGTGCCGCCTGGCAAAGTTGTCACCAGGGCTCGAAATCGCAACAATCTCTGTTGTCGTCAGGGTGGCCAGGAGCTCGAACTGCTACCGCGAAGCTGGCTCTGCTACAGCGTAATTGCCGTCGAAGTTGACGATGGGGCGGATGGGGATTTCCGGCACATGGGCCGCGACGACTTCCCCTATGAAGATGGCATGGTCGCCTGATTCGTATTCGTGAACGACTTTGCACTCCAGGTTGGCCGCCGCTCCAGATAGCAGTGGCACACGGATTGCTACCGGATCGGAGCATGGGATCGCAAACTCCCGGAACTTGTCAATCTCACCGCCGTGGGTGCTGCCCGCCTGCGCGACCAATTCCTCCTGCCCTTCGCCGGCCCATGCAAAAACGTACTCGCCCGTAGCATGGATGCATTTGTACGTGTACCGGGTATAGGCGATCGAAACAGCCACGTACAGAGGTTGGCCTGAGCAAATCATGCCCCAGCCTGCAGGCATCACGTTGGGCCGCCCCTGCTCATCGTTTGCGACGACCATGACAATCCATTCGGGATACTTGCGTGCAACGGCCTCTCCAGGTGGGACCTGTTTCATGACTGGCGCTCCTCTTTTTTGGCATGTGAAGGTACGCTCACTGTGCCTGATTATGTCCGACGGTCCGCCTCGATGGCCAGATCGGCCATGAGAGCGCGAAACAAGCGTGGTACGGGCTGTCATGGACGATGGTGTTCACGATGGCTGCAGCTCACATCGCGCAAATCAAGCGTGATCTCCGATCATAGTGGCCGGGCGTCACAGAGGCGCTGTAGCACCTGCATGCATCTGATAAGAGTCCTGGGCAGGTGGAAGAAGGTGTGTATCTGCGGTAACCGCTGCGCATCTTCCGGCGGCACGCTGCCGTCTCGCTCTACATACTCCCGCCATTCGCCGTGCTCACGGTCGGGGAAATGCGCGAATGTCCACTCATGCAATCGCTCGTACCACTCCAGGCACCAGGACTCGCGGCACAACTCATAAGCCAGCAGGAGTGCGTACAGTGCCTCTCCATGTGGCCACATCGCCTTACGCACGTCCGGCTGGGGCACACTGCCATCAAGCTCCAGGGCGCCGAACATGCCCCCGTACTCCTCATCCCAGCAGGCCTCCATCGTCCAACGCAGGCACTCGATAGCCTGGTCTATCCGCCGACGCTCTCTGCGGTCGCGGAAGATGTGCATGACAAACCACATCGATTCGATGCCATGGCCGGGGTTGACATGGCGGCCTTCAGGCACCTGCAGCTCCGCGCCGTCGGGAGCGGTGTATTCCAGCAGCAGCTTCCTCTCAGGCTTGCGGAAATGGTCGAGTATCTGCACAGCGTGGTCATGACCTGCCTGCAGGATCTCTGCGTCTCCCAACAGCCTGCCTAATTCATGGAAGACAATTGAAAATATCATGGAAATACCGTGACATTTCACCCCTGTAGGTGCAGAGAAGTGCACATCCAGGTGCGGTCCAGGCACCGTCATGCGCTCGCGCACGGTCCGGTATGTGGCCAGAGCGGCTTCTATCGCCTCTTCGCTGCCGGTGGCACGGGCATACTCGGTCAGGCCCATGATGGCGAATCCATCGGCGTAAATACGGCCCGGCCCTTCGCGCACACTACCGTCGCGGTGCAGAGCTTCGGGCCACTGCCAGTTGTTCTCGCGGCCGATGGGCAGGATGAAATCACAGATGTGGTCTGCAGCGGCCAACCACTCATGTCGCTTGCCCACGAGATTGTATAGGGCCGAAAAAGTGTACAGAGCACGGCCCTGTGACCAGCCGGATTTGTCTTCGACGAGCACAGTGCCATCCTGTGCAATCCCATACAGAATGCCGCCACATTCCCGGTCCATAGCGTGTTGGAGCCACCAGGGCACCACATGATCGAGCAGTTCGCTTTCGTAAACAGCGAGCAACTTGCCAAAATCTGATGACGTCATGCTTCGCACTCTCCCCTGTGAGGATATGGTCTGCCTGACGATTATGGGGTGAATGCATAGAGAGCGGGTACTCTCGTACGTTGCTGAGAAACCCGCAGTCTATGCATGATGCATGTGTGAAATGACAATTCGACGACAGGAAGAAGATCCCCTCCCGGATGTCGGTGTGCTTCGCTACGTATGAGGAAGGTGCCATAAGACAGACAGAGAAATTTTCCATCGAAGTAGCCTGTGTGCGAACCGGACACGGGCCAGAGGTACTTGCCCCAGGCGCAGTGAGCCCGGGGCTATGGATTGTCGTGCTACCATTCTACGGTGCACCGATTTGTCTCAATAGACAGTCATTTTGATAGCAGGAGAGAGGAGTATCATCCATGAACGCCGATGTAGGCGATCTGGGACGAGAGCTAACGGTTCTACTGTTTGCAGGCATCATCCTGGTGGCGGCCAATGCTGTGGCATGGGCCGTCCGGGACTATGGTGGCTGGTACACTGCAGAGAGGCTGCAAAGCGTTCGCGCTAATTGTGACAAGTACGAATGGGCGCAGGAGGAGCGTGAGCGGCATGTTCGCGCTGCACAGGTGTATGTCGAGCTCAGCGATGATTATCTGTGGAAGCTACTGCCCGGAAACGAACTGCCACGGTCGCTACATGTGTGCTACCCGCGCGGCGAGGGCAACTACTGTCCCAAATGTGGCATGGCCATCCACCGCTATGGGCACTATCCGTGGAAATGGAACCATCATCTAGAGCACCCGTGGAAGGTGATCTGCTCGAACTGCGAGGCCGTGTTCCCGACCAATGATTTCGAAAAGTACCTGGAAAGCTGTATAGATGAGACCGGTGTGTTCAGTCCAGAGAGGGGCGATCGCAGTCTTCTATACAACAGTGAGCATCCGGACCCGAATGATCCGCTACATATGTACGGTGTGGATGACGGTTACGGCTGGACCGATACAGACGGTAAGAAGTACCAGTTCGTTGCGTACTACAGCCACTGGATGCAGCTGTCTGTCCCTCGTAGCATTCTCGATATCCTGTCGCAGGCATATGTCTACACAGGCGACGCCAGATATGCTCATAAGGCTTTGGTGCTCATGGACAGGTTGGCCGACCTGTATCCCACTTACCAGGGCGGCTACGCGAGCGGCGGCTATGGGGCTGCAGGCGGCAAGATAACCGACTACGTGTGGGAGTGTGGGCTGCTCAGGTCGGTAGCAGTATCGGTGGATCGAGTTGTCTCGGGAACTGCTGACGCTCCGGAACTGTACGAATTTCTGGCCGGGAAGGGGCGCCAGTACCAGTTGCCGCACCCCAAGGGCAGTCGGGAACTACTGATGCAAAACATAGACGACGGCATCTTGCGCGAGGGAGCAAGGGCGGTGATGGAACGTGATATCATGGGCAACCAGGGTATGCACCAGTCATCTATCACCGCCTGCGCGCTGGCACTGAACACGAACCCCGAGACCGAACAGTGGC
The DNA here is from genome assembly GCA_012518355.1 of candidate division WS1 bacterium. Lineage (GTDB taxonomy): Bacteria > Armatimonadota > Zipacnadia > Zipacnadales > UBA11051 > UBA11051. Next base: position 10,172 of record JAAYSP010000195.1, read on the forward strand.
TTGACTGGCTGTTTCAGTCGCGCCCTGCCGATCGCCCTTCGCCTGAAGGCTCTCCGACGTTTGACGGTGGTTTCATTCCGGGTTTGATCATCGGTTCAATCGACCGCGATGGCGTCGGAGCCGAATGCGCACCGAGCTATTCGCTGGGCTGGGGCTCCACCTTCGGCGCGATTGCCGACTGGCTGGCCGAATATGATGGCTACACCAAACACGACATCTACCGCGACCTGCCGCCTTTCAAAGCTACAGTGACCGCACCGTGGCGGCTTCTCGTGCTGGGCTACACTACGCCGAATATCGGAGACAGTGGCGGCTGCGGCTCGATCGGGAAAGTTGGGGTAAGTGCTGACACTATGGCCCGACGGTACCGCTATACCCGAGATCCGATGGCGGCTCTGGCGGCGTACTACGCCAACGGTGAATCCGCTGAGGGACTGGGGCGTGATATCTTCCAGGCCGATCCGGATGCGACAAGTAAGGAAATCGCTGAGATTGCGCGGCAGTATGAGGGCGAGGAGAATCCCTTCATCGGTGGCTCCAACCGTGCCGGCTATCGCATGGCTTCAGTCGAGTATGGCTGGGGCAGGGACGGTACTGCACTGTGGATGTACTATGGCGACACTGCTGGCGGCAATCATGGCCATCGTGACCGGCTCAATTTTGATATCATGTACCGTGGCATCTGTATGCTGCCTGACCACGGCTATCCGGAACAGACCGGCACCTGGCCGCAGCGGCTCCACTGCACCCGCAACACCATCTTCCATAACACGGTGGTGGTCAACCAGATGCAGCAGATACACGAGCAAAAGGGCGGCTACCCGGAGCTGTTTTGCCAACTGGAAGACTTCGGGGCAGTGCGTGTAGACAGCCCCCAGGTGTATGCCGGAGTGGACAAATACCAGCGCACCATGGCGTTTATAAAGCTGGACGAAGAGCGCGCATATGCCTTCGATGTGTTTCGTGTTCGTGGCGGCGATGACCATGTCTACTCGCTACACGGGCCGCCGGGAACGGTGACTCACAGCGGCCTGAATCTCGTCGCTCAGCAGGGAGGCACCTATGCGGGGCCGGACGCGCCCTTCCGCGATGAGTCGCTGGAGGCCTCTATGCGCATGTTTGGCTATCCCTGGCTGTGCAACGTCGAACGGGATGTGCATCCTCCTATGAGTTTCTGGGTGGACTGGAAGGCTCAGGCGGGTTATCGAGGAGTGACCGAGGAAGATGATATCCACCTGCGTTTCTGGACCGCAAACCAGTATGACGATGTCGCTTTGGCCGATGCCCAACCGCCTCAACACCTGCAGGACAATCCTGAATGGTTGCGTTATCTGCTGACGCACCGCACCGGCGAGAACCTGGATAGTACTTTCACCGGTATACTTGAACCGTACAGCGGCCAACCTTCTATCGTATCGGTAGAACGGCTACGTGTCATCAGCGAGCCGGAAGATGCCGCAACGGTATGCCTGAAGGTCACGCTGGCTGATGGTACGGTGGATTGGCTGGTGGCCAGTGACAGCGATGACGAAGTTTCGCAAGCCGATGGAGGGCCACAGTTCGCCGGGGCAGTGGGCTGGCTGAGAGTCCGCGATGGGCGTGTGCAGACTGCTGTACTGTCGCGCGGTACTCGCCTGGCACTGGACGGCTTCAGCCTCAGCCTGCCTGAGGCGGGTTATCATGGTACTATCGCGAAGATGCACAGGGAGCTATCGGGTGATGGCCTGGTGTGGGTTGATACTCCGCTGCCGGTGGGCGATGTGTTAGCCGGTCAGCAGATGATCATCGAAAACGACCGTTATCGAAACGCCACCTACACAATCCAGAGTGTAGAGGTAGATGGTGATTTGTATCGGGTGCACCTGGGCGATGTGACGTTTGTAAGAGACTTCCAGGACCCGAATGATTATGATGGAGGCTTCGTATACAACTTCGAAGAGGGCGCAGACTTCATCATCCCGAACGTGGTGCGTGCACACGCCGGTGCGGATGGTACGTATGAGCTGCAAAGCACCTGTGAAGTAGATCTAACCGCACCGGACGTGTGATGAAGCAGATACGTGCAACACTGAAGTGACTGGCCGCGTGACTGCTACAGACTATCGCGCGGCTGACATAAAGCACTATTCGGGTCGGCTGTTTAGGGCGACAGGTGTTCACTGCGAGATGCGGCTGACCACCTGTCGCTTACGTTTTCACAGCGTTTTCGGCGCTCATCGGTATGTGTTTGAGGTGATATCTCTGCACGAAACCCGAGAAAGCGTGCTTCCTTTTCCTACAGAGGAAATACCGTTCGCAGCTTCTTTTGGGATACCCACTACCGTTGATGTACTACACACAACCATCTATATGTATCTATACGTGTAGCATGATCTGACCCATGGTGAGCAGTCTACAGGCATAGTAGCTCCTCCTGGATTTGTTCTTTCTCCATTTGCCCGCTCGCTCGAATATAATTCTCAGGCGAGGAAGGCTGCTATCCTGACCATCGAATATTTGTTTGATAAACTGATAAGCTTTTTAGCGAGAATTGCCATGGAAAAGCGAATCGCAGGCTTTAGCCCGTCGGGTGCCGATCACCTACATAACGCCCTGGACGCATCAGCGCGAAAAGCAACGGATGAAGCAAATCGGCCGCGAGTTCGCAAGCAGGGCTCTGGTACTTGGCTGTAGCAAGCAGGTAGCCGAAAGTATCTTCTCTTATATCGAGGGCTATGCCGGTATTGCTTGCGAAGCAAGTCTCGCTGATGACGCAATCCGCAGGCTGACAGCCTGCTCAACGGTTGTAGACAATCGGCATATCGGAGTACAATGCCACCGCCATTATGGATTTTAGTCTGAAAGGAGAGAGACCGACAACATGGCATGGTTCATGCAGCAGACGCCGATCATGCAGGCTCTACTGGCCACGCTGTTCACCTGGTTTGTGACGGCACTGGGGGCAGCGATAGGTCTATACGGCAGGCCTCTATCACGCAATACACTGAGAGGTTTTCTTGGTTTCGCATCCGGAGTGATGATTGCGGCCAGCTTTTGGTCTCTGCTGGATCCGGCAATCGCCATGTCTGAAGACGGGCCACTGCCGGCATGGTTACCCGCTGCGATCGGCTTTGTATTGGGGGGACTATTCTTATGGATAGTGGACCGGATATTGCCACATATCCACCCGGGATTTGGCTCAGGACATCCGGAGGGCTTGAAGACTACATGGCAACGTTCGACTCTGCTTGTACTGGCGATAACACTGCACAACATCCCCGAGGGATTGGCAGTGGGAGTGGCCTTCGGAGCGGCGGCAGCCGGTCTGGATGCAGCAACGGTCACCTCGGCTATCGCTCTGGCTATCGGCATCGGCATTCAGAACTTCCCTGAAGGTGCTGCAGTGGCATTGCCACTACGGGCGGCGGGACTGGATAGGTTCAAAAGTTTCATGTGGGGGCAGGCTTCGGGCATGGTGGAGCCGGTGGCAGGGGTGCTCGGCGCCGCACTGGTGCTGCTGGCCAGACCTCTGCTACCTTACGCCCTCGCTTTTGCTGCAGGTGCCATGATTTACGTCGTGGCCGAAGAGCTGATCCCGGAATCTCACCGCGAAGGTCATACTCATATGGCCACTGCAGGGGTTATGTTTGGTTTCACGGTGATGATGATTCTCGATGTGGCACTCGGCTAGCCAGTTCCATCACAGAGTGCCCGGCTTCGGGCTTATCAGGGCACCTCTACATATGTGGTCGTCATAGCTAGAACTGTTGTGGCCGCCACCGCAGCGAGGCTATTTCTGTATCTACTTCCCGAGTGATGGGTCTCAGCTTGACACTCAGGAGGGGGTACTATATAATCGCAACGTAACTTTACGCGGCAATCACGTAGTATGATGCCGCGTCATCACACTTCGTAAGCGTTTGATGGGAGGCATCCTGACCATGGCAGTTGAACCGGGGGCCATTGTGGATGGCACAGTGGAGAGACTGCTGAACTATGGGGTCATCGTCACTTTGCCAGATGGCGAGTCGGGGATGATTCACATATCTGAGATAGCTAACGAGTATGTGGCAAACGTGTCTGACTACTTCCGTGAGGGTGACCAGGTCAAAGTCAAGGTGCTTTCAGAGAAGTCGGAAGGCCGTTACGAACTGTCTGCCAAGCAGGCCGAGAAGCGGGAGCCGCTTTCTGATGCTGCCGCTCCAAGAGAACAATTCGCCACTGCTCGTGGTTCCAGACCCTCCAAGTCGTTTGACGAGAAATTGGCCGAATTCATGAAACACAGCTCCCAGCGCCTCAACGAATTGCGCCGTAGCCGTGACAACCGTCGCAAACGAGGCCGTTGATCGGAAACAGACGGGGCAGATAAGCAGTCCGTTGAGGCAGCCTGCAAGAGCCTTTTGAACCTCGCACATTTACGGGGGCATACCCGGGTGGCGGTTCATTTTGCCCACATCTGCCAGGCCTCAACGGGCGTGAGGAGGGACTGTGGGATGGTTGGTGGCGTTATGCCCGACGACCCAGAACAACTTCGTAAGGAACTGGAACGTTACAGGCTGGTCGTAACCGAGCTTCAGGGCAAGATCTCCAACCTGGAGGAGGAACTGACCACCGCCGCCACGATGGCCGAAGTGCCTGCAGTGGTAGTCACCCAGCCTGAACTGCGCCAGACGCTGTCTCGGCTAATCAGTAAGATAGCTATGATTCTCCAGGCTGAAAAGGTGCTGATCATGCTATATCAGCCCGAGCCTGGAGAGCTAGCGCCTCTGCAGCCGTCCCTTGGCGTCACCGATGAACAGGCCGCCGAACTGCGTATTTCGCCAGATCGAGGCATTGTCGGGGAAGTATTCCGCACAGGCCAGCCCCTGATCTATAACGACGCTCTTGGCGACGACCGCACCGACAAGGAAAAGGTCGCTCTGTTGCGGGTGCGAAACGGCGTGTGTGTGCCGCTGCGCATCCACCACCGTGATGAGGAAGAACGCGTCACCGGGGCCACTGTCATCGGCGTGCTGCAGGTGATGAACAAACGCTTTGAGCAGGAGTTCAACACTGACGATGTGCGGTTGACCGAGATGCTGGGCGACCAGGCCGCCGCGGTAATCTCAAATGCGCAGCTATATATCGAGCTGACCGAGAAGAAGGAGCAGCTTGAGGGCGCCTTCGAAAGCATCAACGCCGGTGTGGCGGTGGTGGGAGCGGCCGGCGAGGTACGGCTTATGAACCGCGCCGCGCGACGCATGCTTTCTATCAGTGATGAGAATGTAGCAGGCAAGAAGCTGTCTGAATTGGTCAACTCCAGAGATGTCCTGTCACTGTTCGAGGCCGGCCTGACCAGTACCGAAGAAACCGCCCGGGAAGTCACAGGCCCTGGCGATGGTCGCATATATCAGACACAAGTCACCCACATGCCTTCCAGAGGCGACGAACCGCCCTCTGCAGTGGCAATTTTCAACGACATCACCGAAATTCGCCAGATAGAGCGGATGAAAACCACTTTCGTATCCACCGTTTCCCACGAGCTGCGCACTCCTCTGACCTCGGTCAAGGGCTTTATCACCACACTGATGGATGACACTGACGGCATCTATGATCACGAGACCAGGCAGGAGTTTTACGAGATCATCAACTCCGAATGCGACCGTCTCACCCGCCTCATCACCGACCTGCTGAACGTGTCACGGATCGAGGCAGGACGTGGCGTCGAGTTGCATCTGGATGAAGTCAATTTGCATGAGATCGCTGATCAAGTGATCGAGGCTCAGTTGGCGTATACATCAGACCATGCCATCATCAACAGACTGCCTGAAGATATGCCCACCATCGTAGCAGATGCTGACAAGCTCATCCAGATCCTGGAAAACCTCGTCAACAATTCAGTGCGATATTCACCTGATGGCGGTGAGATTTCGATTACGGGTGAAGACGAGGGAGAGACGGTCAAGATCAGTATCAGCGACCACGGCATGGGTATTCCCGAGGGGCATAGAGACAAGATCTTCCAGCGCTTTCATGTGATAGACGACGAAGCTACTCGTAGATCAGTCAAAGGTACTGGCATCGGCTTATACCTCGTGCAGCATCTAGCCCGAGCCCACGGTGAGAAGGGTTCTGTCTGGCTGGAGCACAGTGAGGTAGGCAAGGGCTCTACTTTCAGCTTCCGTCTTCCCAAAAAACCCAACATCGGCTCCGCCACAGGTTGATAGACCACAATTTCGGCTGCCGCATGACTGGCTGACATCACTCGGGTGCGACAAACAACCGTCGCAAACAGCCTCCATTGGTCCCTGATTTCCCTTTGCCGGCATCTTGACGATGACTACGGTGTATCCGGTGTGGCTGGCACGCATAGTTTGGCAGAGTTTCTAGAGTGGCGATTACGCTTTCCAATTCGACATATTGGCGCCACTTTGATGCCAGGCACGGGTGTGTATATGCTCTGAGGGGAGGCTTGATTTGAAAATAGCTGTTGGTTTTGACCATGGAGGAATTACTCTCAGAGACGTGGTCATCCAATCGCTCACCGAGTTAGGGCATGACATAGTTGACTTTGGTACAGCAGACAGCCAGTCTGTTGACTATCCGGAGTATGCAGCCAGGGTTGCGCACGCTGTAGCCTCGGGCCAGTGCAATCGTGGAGTGCTGGCCTGTGGCACTGGTATCGGCATGTCCATAGCGGCGAACAAGGTACAGGGGTGTTACGCGGCGCTGATCGCCGATTGCTTCAGTGCACGGATGGCTGCTGAACACAACGCGGCCAATGTCGTGTGCCTGGGCGGGCGGGTGATCGGCCCAGAATTGGCTCGTAAAATACTGGCTGTGTACTTGCAATCACAGCCCGACAATTCGGGCCGCCATCAGTTGCGCCGAGAGATCATTTGCCGGATGGAGAAGGACTGTTTCTCCGGTGCGGAGCCTGGCAATTAAGGTTGCCCACTCAAGCGTGAGGCGTCTCATGTCCGATGGCCAATCAGGACCAGTCGTAAGCGACAGTCGACCAGCCTGGGATGACTACTTCATGGAAATCACTCATGTAGTAGCCAAGCGATCAACGTGTCTGAGGCGCAAGGTGGGAGCAGTACTGGTTCGAGAGCGAAGGATCCTGGCCACCGGCTACAATGGGCCTCCCAAGGGATTGGCACACTGTGCTGAATTGGGAGGCTGCTACCGGGAGATGCTGGGCGTCCCTGCCGGTCAACGCCAGGAGATATGCCGGGCAGTTCACGCTGAGCAGAATGCAATTATTCAGGCGGCGGTGCATGGCGTGGGGCTGCAAGGAGTCTGCCTTTACAGTACCACCCAACCGTGTGTCACCTGTGCCAAGATGCTCATCAACGCCAATGTAGAGCGGATTGTTTATGAGGGAGACTATCCCGACCCGATGGCACTGCAGATGCTTGAAGAGGCTGGAGTAGAGTTGGTGCGCTACCAGCGAACCGAGAATCAGGACGGGCAGTAGTGCCGGACTTGCCACTGGCAGTCATCACTGCGGGCGGGGCACTGGTTCTTGCCCTGCTGTTCACTCCACTGATGATGATACTTTCTCCCCGAATCGGAGCGGTTGCTTCGCCCCGAGAGCGGGATGTGCATAGCAAGCCCACGCCTACCGCTGGGGGAGTGGCGATTTTCGTAGCAGTGTGGTTGCCCATCGCCTTGATTACTCGCGGCAACATGGGCCCATTGGCGGGCATTTTCGTCGGCTCTGTGGTGCTTTTGGCAATCTGCCTGGTGGATGACATCGTAGGACTACCGGCCCTTCCGCGACTGGTGGGGCAGATTGTGGTCGCAGTGGTAGCCTATGTGTGGGGTGTGAGGATCAGCGGAGTGACCGATCCGCTATCACTGTTCGGCACATACCGCTATCTGACGTTGGGCTGGCTTTCCGGGCCGCTGACAGTGCTGTGGATTGTGCTGGTGGTCAACGCGATGAACTGGTTGGACGGTCTGGACGGATTGGCTGCTGGTGTCAGCGCTATTGCCGCGGCAACGCTGGTGATTATCGCATGGCCGTCCAACTTTTTGTTCGTAGCGATGCCGGCGCTGGCTGTCACATGGGCCTGTCTCGGTTTCCTGCCGTATAACTTCAATCCGGCCCGCATCTTCATGGGCGACACCGGTGCGATGTTTTTGGGCTACATGCTGGCCACCCTGGCAATCTCGGGGGCATTCAAAGCCCCTACCGCAGTGGCGGTTTTTTTCCCCCTGCTGGTTCTGGGTGTGCCCATATACGATTCAATCAGTACCATTTGTAAGCGTTTGTCGCAGGGTAAATCTATCTACGAAGCTGACCAACAACACTTACATCATCGGCTGTTAGACCGTGGTCTGAGCACTCGGCAGGCGGTGCTGGTCATCTATGCAGCTACCGCCCTGTTGTGTATACTGGCGATACTACTATGGATGAAATGGTAAGACCTCACATATGTCTCATATACGGCACCAGGCCCGAGGCCATCAAGCTGGCGCCTGTATACCGCGAACTTAAGCAGCGGGCAGGAGTATTTGATACCACGGTCGTGGTGACTGCGCAGCATCGTCAACTGCTGGACCAGATGCTCACCGTGTTCGGCATCAAGCCTGATGTGGACCTCGACATAATGCGGGAGGGGCAAACGCTATCCCAAGTGACATGCCGGGCGTTGGAGGCGTTGCAAACGACCCTGCACCGCCTGGCTCCTGATATGGTTCTGGTCCAGGGTGACACGACAACTGTTTTCACCGGCGCCCTTGCAGCGTTTTATGAGCAGATTGCGGTGGGACATGTGGAGGCGGGCCTGCGTAGCGAAAACAAGTATTCGCCCTTTCCGGAGGAGATCAACCGGCGGATGACCGGAGTACTGGCAGATCTACATTTCGCGCCAACACCCGGTGCCAGGGAGCGTTTGTTGGCTGAAAACACACCTGGGGAGCAGGTCTTCGTGACCGGCAACACGGTGATAGATGCCCTGCAGATGATGAATGCCGGTTGTGCACCGATGCCGGATGCTACTGCGAGACTGGTCGAGCAGGTATCAGGGCGGATGATTCTGGTCACTGTCCACCGACGTGAGAACCTGGGTGTCGCGTTTACGCAGATCTGCACGGCTCTGCAGCGGATAGTTCATGATTTTCCTGATGTCAGTGTGATCTGGCCCATGCACCCGAATCCGATTGTTCGGCGGGCCGCTGAAGAGATGTTGGGAGACCATCCTCAAATACTGTTGTGTGAACCACTGGACTATTTCGGATTTGTTCCGCTTATGGCAGCTGCAGATCTTATCATCACCGATTCAGGTGGCATCCAGGAAGAAGCCTCGGCCCTGGGCACACCGGTATTGGTGACCCGTGACACTACGGAGCGCCCGGAAGGGATCGCGGCGGGAGTTGCACGCCTTGTCGGGGTGGAAACTGATACTATCGTGACGGCGGCAACCGAACTTCTGACCAATCCGAGTGCCTATGCCCGTATGAGTGAACCGACCAGCCCTTATGGCGATGGGCAGGCTGCCCGCCGCATCTGTGATGTCCTGGAGTTCCATTTTGGCCTGTCCGAACGGCGCCCTGAAGATTTTTCGACGACTGATCACGATGATGCTACTATCGCAGGGAGGCCCCAGTGAGCTTCCTGCAGGCCGTTGTCCTGGCTGTGGTACAGGGCGCGACAGAGTTTCTCCCAGTGTCTAGCTCCGGCCATCTGGTAATTGTGCCGGCATTGCTTGGATGGAATCCGGCGCCGATGGAGTACGTGATTGTCGTGCACTTCGGCACACTTGTGGCAGTGGTTGCGTATTACCGCAGCGATCTGTTCGCGATTCTAAAGTCACTTTTTTCTTTTGGTGGCAAGAAGGACACGGAGCAAGTATTGGGGAACACTGACGGACGATATTTGGCATTGCTGATTCTGGTAGCATCTGTACCAGCCGCCATCGTCGGTCTCACGCTGGAAGACCACATAGATCATCTATTCACCGAAGCGGGTACCGTTCCAGTAGGTATCGGGTTGCTACTGACGGCAAGCCTGCTATATGTTGCAGATCGGATGGTAGGGACCCGAGAGGCCGGCGAACTGACGCATTTCGATGCGTTATTGGTTGGTGTGGCTCAGGCGGTTGCCATTTTGCCTGGTGTGTCGCGTTCCGGTTCCTGTATATCCGGTAGCCTGTGGCGGGGGTTGAGTAGAGACTGGGCTCCCAGATTCGCCTTCTTGATGTCTATACCGCCGATCGCTGGTGCATTTGCGCTGGCGATTCGGAAGCTGGCCAATAGCGGAGATCTGCTTGAGCAAATGCCGCTATACCTGACTGGCATGGCCGTGTCGGCAGTAGTAGGATATGTAGCAATTTATGGTGTCGTACGTTCTGTCCAGCATGGAGGACTTTTTGTCCGGTTTGGTATTTACTGCCTGGTGCTCGGCTTGGTGGGTATACTTGGCGGGGCGTTTGGGTGGATTTGAGGTAGTCTCAAGCTCTAGTCTTAGTTCGCATACATCTATAAGTAAGTGAGTCTATAGTGTGAAAGCGAAAACCGGGAGATTAGATCGACTGGTCACTCGGACAAGCTTTACCAAGGGAGGAGATCGTAAGTGAAAGAAGTATTGTCGTCGTTCGACCACGCTGCTTTATGGGGCGTAATTGTCTGTGGCATCATCGGTATCTTGTATGCTATGCATCTGCGCAAGCAGGTCTTGGCAGCTGATCCGGGAACCGAAGAGATGCAGCGGATTGCCGGACAGGTTCAGGAAGGCGCCTATGCCTATCTTAACCGGCAGTTCCGCACCATTGCATTGCTCATCCTTGTCTTGGGTCTCGCATTGCTGTTCAGCGGCATTAGCGCAGGCTGGGACATAGCCGTGGGGCGCGGCCTGGCGTTCATTCTCGGCTGCTTTTGTTCAGCCTTTGCAGGCTATATGGGCATGACCTTGGCCGTGCAGGCGAACGTACGATGTGCTCAGGCGGCTCGCACCAGCCTCGCTGAAGCGGTACTGGTAGCCTTCCGTGCCGGTGGTGTAGCGGGGATGTTCACTGTCACCATGGGGCTACTCGGTGCCACCATCATTTTCATGATCTTTTATGAGCAGGCAACTGAGGTGCTGCTGGGCTTCGGTTTCGGCGGCTGTCTGCTGGCCCTGTTCATGCGTGTCGGTGGCGGGATTTATACCAAGGCTGCTGACGTAGGTGCCGACCTTGTAGGCAAAGTTGAAGCAGGCATACCGGAAGATGACCCGCGCAATGCTGCAGTCATCGCCGACCAGGTCGGAGACAACGTCGGCGACTGCGCAGGGATGGCTGCCGACATCTTCGAGTCATACGAGGTGACACTGGTTGCTTCCATGATCCTTGCGCTTGCTCACGGAACGATCACAGGTGATATGCATGATGCAGTCCTGTGGATTATGTTTCCGCTGATCGTGCGAGGTATCGGGGTACTCACATCAATCTTTGGCGTGCATATCGTGCGATTGCGCAGCGAACAAGAGAACCCTCTGGCGGCAATCACTCGAGGCTTCATCTGGTCTGCGCTCGTTTCGGTAGTAGCGTTTTGGTTTGTCGCCCAGTTCTATGTTGGTGACATGCGGCTCTTTGTCGCGACACTACTTGGTATCATCATGGCTGTGGCCATGTACAAACTGACTGAGTACTATACCTCGGGAGAGTTTAAGCCGGTGCAGTCAGTGGCCAAGTCAGCACAAACTGGTAGCGCTACGACAATTCTGACCGGGTTCGCAGAGGGCCTGGAAAGCTCAGTGTACTTCCTTCTCGTGATCTCAGCCTGTATCTTCGGCTCCATTCTCGTGTTCGGCTCTGAAGCCAACCCGGTAGAGATACTCTACGGCGTATCGCTGACAGGGTTGGGCATGCTGACGACTACAGGTGTCATCGTCGCTATGGACACCTACGGCCCGATTGCTGATAACGCTCAGGGTATCACTGAGATGGCAGGCATCGAAGAGGGCGTCGAGAATGTGGAGCTCCTTGATGCAGTGGGTAACACCACCAAAGCTGCCACTAAGGGCATTGCAGTTGCATCAGCGGTAATCGCCGCAGTCTCGCTATTCGGCTCCTACCTCTCAAAGGTTGCTGAAGGGCAAGCTGGTGGTGGCGGTGGAGAGAGCATCTCTCTGGCGGCGCTGGAGCGCCTGTCGGTCGAGATAGACAAGCCCCATATCTTCATCGGCCTTCTAGTTGGTGGAGCCATGCCGTATCTGTTCAGCTCCATGACCATCAGAGCGGTCTCCCGCGCAGCGTTCCTGATCATCAACGAAGTACGACGGCAGTTCCGCGAGATCCCTGGCCTTATGGAGGGCAAGCCTGGAGTGATGCCCGAGTCAGGACGTGTGGTGGATATCTGCACTCAGGCCGCTATCAAAGAGCTCATCGGCCCGGCTCTCCTGGCTGTACTGACCCCGATTATCGTGGGCTGCTGGCTTGGCTGGGGCGGTCTTGGCGGCTATCTGGGCGGTATCATCGTTTCCGGTCAGCTCATGGCCGTCCTGATGTGCAACTCCGGTGGTGCCTGGGATAACGCCAAGAAGACCATCGAAGATGGCCTGTATGGCGGCAAAGGCAGCGACGCGCATGCTGCGGCAGTCGTGGGCGACACCGTCGGCGACCCCTTCAAGGACACTGCAGGCCCGGCGCTGAACCCGCTGATCAAGGTGATGAACCTGGTCGGTCTGCTGGTTGCTCCAATGATCGTGGCCGGTTCCGGGGGCAAAGACATGGCTCAACCGGGCACTATGCTGGTCATCATCGGCATCGTGCTGGCTGTGATCGTGGCAATCGCCCTGATCATTTCCAAGCGTGAGAGCAAGGAAATGGCTGCGGTTCAGTCTACTCTGGAGAGCAAAGACTCAGCCGTCTAGTGAGTGCAAGAGA
>JAAYSP010000135.1 GCA_012518355.1 candidate division WS1 bacterium
CCTCAGTGCCGCCCACCATCTGCGCTTGCGCCTGCGCGATACCGCTGAAAAGCCCGGCGCCGGTGAAGGCAAACATGGCCGCGCCCAGCACCGTCGCCTCTCGCTGCTCGATGGTAGTCACCGGCAGTCCGCACACATCAGCGCGTATCTGATTCCACAGCGCGTTCCGCGAACCACCACCGACCGCGCGGATGCCCCGACACGGCACATCGGAGCTGCGCGCCAGTATCTCCAGCGCCTGTCGAAGCTGGTAGCTGAGGCCCTCGAGAGTAGCACGATATAGCTCATCGCGCCCTGTGCCCAGCTTCAGCCCCAGCACCGTCCCTGCAGTGTGGTATCGGCGCTGCGGCCCCGTGTCAGGCACGAAACTGGGCAGCACTGTGATACCATCAGCACCTGGTGCGACTTTTGCAGCGGCAGCCATCATCTCATCATGACCGACCTGCTTACCGGTGGCATCGGCAAAGAAGCGGCCACGCAGCCACTCGATGACCCCAGAGCCCATCATCAGCAGTTGCGGGTTGTACCGATCCGGCTGGGCATCAGCCTCGGTCAGCAGTCCATCGGCTAAATCGTCACGCGTCGGCGCAAAGCGGTCAGTGCGTTGCATGAGGATCTCCCAGGTGCCGCTGCTGAGGATCACCTCCTCAGGGCCTGCCCCACATCCGACTGCAGCGAACTGAGTATCATGGCCTGCGGCCACCACAGGTAGCTCTGCAGGCAGCCCGGTGTCTGCCGCAGCCTGGGCCGTCAGGTGGCCGATGACGCAACCGGGCTCGGTCAGCGGCGGGAACAGCGCCTCGTCCACGCCCGCCCACTGTAGCAGCTGCGAACTGAGCCGGCGGCCACTCATGTCCATGGCCATCATGGTGCCCGCGGAGGTCGCGTCAAGCGAGTACTGCCCGCACAGCCGCAGGCTCAGCAGTCCCGGCATCATCAGAAAACGGTGCGCTTCCTGCAGAGTCTGCGGCTCGTTTTCGCGCAGCCAGCGCAGCTTCAGCAGTGTGTTGAAGGGGATCACCTGGTAGCCGGTGATGCGGTATATGTCCCACTGGTCGAGCTCTTCGAGGATGGTGCTGGCAAGCGGTTCAGTGCGGCAGTCCTGCCAGGATATCGGCGGATACAGTGGCTTCCCCTCGGCATCCACCGGCGTTCCGTCGGCTCCCCAGGTGGTGACAGTCATCGCCGCCAGCCGACTGCTGTCTACCTGCTGCAGGCACTCTCGGCAGGCGCTGGTCAGGCTTGCCCACAGCGCATCCAGGTCCCACACCAGCCAGCCTTCGGGCTTGCCCGGCTGCCGAACAGTGGCATTTGGGCGCGAGCTACTTGCCACCAGCTTCCCACCGGCATCCACGACTACCACGGTGAGATTTGTCGCACCACAGTCGAACACCACAACCAGATCCCGTTGCATGATGTCTCACCACACAGTCTATCTGCACCTCATGATTGTCGCATCTACGAGCCCAATCGTCCTCCGAATGCTGACCATGGGAGGTGCGTATCCGCGCTATCTGACTCCGAACTGGGCAGCCGCCGCATCAGGATCTGCTTCCTGCTTGACCACACGGCTCAGCGCCTTCACCAGGGCCGCGGGATTCGGTGAAGAGAGTATCTGCGTGCCAAACATAGCTCCGCGGGCACCGGCCTTGACTGCCTGGTAAGTCAGCGCCAGGACATCAAGCGGTCGAAGTGCAGGATTCTGGCTGGTGGCCAGCACCGGTGCCGGGCAGCTTTTCACCAGATCGCCAAACGCTGCACCGGTGAAGTGGCTGACTACGACGCCTGCGCCCAGCTCGGCGGCCACTCTGCAGCCGGCATCCACCTGCCTGGCAAGCTGGTCGGAGGCGAGTTTGGCAGAGTGCACGGGCCATACCTCAGTCACCAGTGGCAGCCCACAATCACGTGCCTCGGCAACCACCCGGCTCAGAGCTACGACGCTGTCACGATCAGTTCCGGCATCTGTCTCCGTAAGATTTAGCGAGGCCATCACCATGTCGGCACCCATAGCCTGAGCGTTTCGGGCTGATAGCATCTGTGCGCTGGCGCTGTCGAAGTACTCGGTGCCGGTACAGTGTACCGTGCTCCAGGTCACGCGCATTATGGCCAGCGGTGCCCCTCGAGAATCGAAGGCATGCCCGCAGTAACGCAGCATCCCCGGGCTTATCACCATCGCATCGGCGTCACACAGATCGCCCACGATACTGCCAACGTCGGCCATAGGTCTTGCAGCGGTCAGGAATTGCCCCTGATCCAACGCTACTATCACGGCACGCCGGCCTTCGGAAAACAGTCTGTTCAATCGCAGCCACTGGCCGACCATCTGGTAACCTCCATAGGCTTCATCTGTGCGTCACCGTATATGGGACAGGTTCGCCTTCACAGTGCATTCTCCCTCCGGCCAGTGCGGTTTTGCGCCACGAATGCGGCATCGTGTTCCCAGGTCGGTCGTATGCATGACAGCCATGATCACTTCTTTTCCAGTGCAGATGAGGGCCTCAAGAAACAGATATGGCAACCGTAAGATGAAGACATGCACATACACACATCACTCATGTCAAAAGCAGCCTACAGTTCGGGGGTTTCACCGGGCACCCACCTCTCCAGTACACCTACTACCCCGGCCTGACAGGAATGCTATGCCATATGGCGAATACAACTGTGGGTATAGCTGTGAACACAGATAGCCTGAGAAAAGACAGATGGGGTTGAAAAGTATTCTACTAGGGTATATAGTAGATGGCGAAGTGAACCATCGCCCCGTTGGTGCAGTCGAATTGAAGGTGCACCAGGCGACGAGGAGAGATCACGATGACAGCCACATACGCTAGTCGTTTTGTTCTACATACCGTGATAGTCATGTTGCTGGCGGCAATGGTCATCGGCATCAGTGGCTGCAAAGAGGATGACATCGAGCGCTCTCTGGGAAACCAGACTGCAGCGGCGGTTGAAAAGCAGTACCGGATTGACAACGATCCTCTCCTGAACGCGTGGGTCAACACTGTCGGCCAGACTTTGGTCGCCCAGTCGGGACGTCAACAGATACAGTATACTTTCAAGATCATCGACACGGACATGGTCAACGCCTTCGCGGCCCCCTATGGCCATATCTATCTGCTGCGCGGACTGCTGGATTTCGCTGAGAACGAAGACGAGGTGTGGTTCATAACCGGCCATGAAATCAGCCACGTGGTACACAGGCACTCTATCAAGTCGCTCAAAAAGAGCATCCTGTACAGCCTGGGAGCCAGCATACTGGGGGGCAAAAGTGGGGCGTTGGGCGACATCGCGGGCCTGGGATCGGGGTTGCTCCTGCTTCATTATAGTCGCGACAACGAGCGCGAGGCTGATGACGGGGGCGTGAATTTGATGTATGCAGCCGGCTACGATCCGGCTGGTGCCATGAGCTTTTTCGAGCGCCTGCATGCCCGATATGAGGGTTCGCACCCATCGCGACTGGAGCACCTGTTGCTCACTCACCCGCCAACTCCATCCCGTATGGCCCGCCAATCGGACAGACCATTTCTGGATCGCGCTAACCCGGAGACGGCAGCACATATAGCACGCGGTTACCAGCGCCGCCACCGTTTTGCCACCGCATCAGCGCTGTTCAGCAGTGCGATGGAAGCGGATCCGCGCAACACCGGGGCACAGCTGGGGCTGGGCGATTGCCATGCAGCCCTCGGGTTGATAGATGAGGCAAGAAGCAACTACAGCTCGGTGCTTCAGGCCGATCAGAGCAACCCCTATGCGCGCAGAGCGCTGGCTGCCCTGCCTGTCGGGCCGATGCAAGCCCCACCGTTGTCGCCTGTTGAGCAGGCCCGGGCCCGGACACTTTTGGCCGACGCGAAGGAGTTGACTGGCAGCCTGCAACGGGTCAAGGCAGCGGAGAGCCAGTTCAGAAACTCGCTCGCAGCAGATTTCGGGGAGGCCGTTGAGGTCAGCCGCAACGCTTCGGGGGCGCTGCTGGGCATATCGGAAGCGGACCCGGACTTCTCCAACCAGCAGCGTGAACTATTCATGGTTGCTACGGCCGCCATAAACGCGGCCAACAATACTGTCTATGCTGTCGAAACGCTACAGACCAATCTGGCGCTGCTCAGCAGCCAGTATGACGAACTCAACACGCGCCTGGTCACAGTACTGCAATCGTGCGCAGACGGCTCTGGGACCGCCAACGACGTGGCCATCGCCGCACGGGCACGCGGTGAATTGCGGCTGGCCGCAGACGATTTTCAGTCCACGGTAGCACAGGCACCACAAGCGCTCTGGGCTGCTAACGCTGCTCAGCGAGCGGTGGCTGACACGCTGGCACATATGCAGTTGATGGCAAAAAATCCCAGAAGTGAGAGCTATACAGCACTGGTCAACCGTGCTGCCGAAGAAACCGCAAGGCTGTCAGGACCGGCTGATGCGGCAGTAACGAAGGTCAAAAAGACCACCCGGCAGGCCGAAGCACGTGCTCTGGTGGCCCGAATAAACCTGGCCGCACTTGGTCTTTCGCCTGAAATGCGGCAGACCTTCGATGGATTGGTGGCCTACTACACGCTTTCTCGACCTGAGCAGGTAGCCGCACTGCGGAAGCTGGGCTTCGGCCACGGCGATGCAGCGTTTGCTCTGGCGGCAGCCCACAGTACCGGCATACCGGCCGAAGCTTCTGTATCGGAGCTCGATGGCAGCCTCATCGACAGTCTGACCAGTCGCGGGGCGAAACTACAAGGCGCGTTAGTACTGCTGCGTTATCTGGCCAACTCCATGGAACGCGAGGCCGAAATGGCACTGACCGAAGTCGGATAGATGGCAACCGTTTTCGCGCGCCTGGCTACAGCTGTAAGTGAGGCTGCGTCGTCGCCCGCCAGTCGTACCTGGTAATAGCGTCCAGTCTTTCTCTACTGTCGGCAATCACTCTTTCTGGATCAATTGCGACAGTAGTATGGCTGGTAAAGACAAGTCCGTGCTGGCCGTCCTCAGACAGGTGCTTTAGTCGAGGATCTGCCAGCAGACAGAGAACAGCCCCGGCAAAGATACACCGGGGCTGCTATTTTCTGTCGTAGTCCGTGCTTCGGAGTTGTGACACCGAAGCGGGACTTTTTGGTACTACCGCGCGGTAAGTCTAGTCACCAGGCGGAAGTTCTGGTACATCAGCTGGCGGCGGAGGCAACTCGTCGCCAGGCGGTGGGGGTGCGAACTCACCAGGCGTAGATGTATCAGCGGATGGTACTTCCCCCGGGGTCGGTACGGCGTCCGGAGGAGGCGGCGGCTCAGGTATCACATCAGGTATGGACGGGGGGGCTGGGTCTGCTTGCTTGGGACAACCGCTGACCGCTACCATGAGCATGGCCAACGCCAACACCAACAACGCAACTACCACGATCCTGTGCATACTCACCCTCCTTTCGTAGGGTTAGGACACTGATGCTACACTGCGACGGCAGGGGCTAACCCTGCCGCATTGCCCGCAGCCATGCAATCTCTATAGCACTATACACCAAATCCGACAGGTATGCAAGTTCGTCATCAGCCAGGCGATTTGTCCTGCGATCTACTCTTCACCGGGGTCATATCCAAGCACCTCGGCGCTCGTAAAACTGCCACGTAGCAGAACCGCTGCGCGGTTGATTTCGTCCTGGCTAATTTGCGGCAGGTACTGTGGCGCTTCGGCGGCCTCTTCCAACTCCGAGAGATAGGGAACATGATCGTCGTCATCATCCCATGACTCGTCGCCACCGGGTGTCAGTCGACTTTGGATATCACGAGCCGCTTCAGTCATCCCTGCGCTATCGAGCACATGACCCATCCACCAGTAGACCTGGGCGTCAAAGTCGGTGCCTGATAGGCTGGCCTCCAGTGCATGCAGAGCAGTGAGGCAACGACGGGTAAACGTGATGTCATCCGTGACAGTCAGAGTACTGTCGCCGCCCGACACCTGCATAACCGTACAGTCCTGTACCGCTAATGCGTAGATATTGTAGCCCAGAGCGAAGTGCACCAGAGGGTGGCCACCGTCATACTCGATGGCCTTTTGCAGATGCTCTACCACCGGACCAATATTGCGCTGATGGTACTGGCACTCAGCCAGGATCAGATGGCTCAGGGCCTGCAACTGGCTTCCCGGAGCCGGTGTGATAGCCACCATCTCCGCCATCACCTCGAGATTGAGACGGCGTTTGTCGGCCAGTGACTGCAAATCGCCCGCCAGCATCACATCCCTGGCAGCCAACGCTGCCACCTGCCGGTGATAATTGACCTCGACGGCCAGAAAATCTACAAACGCAAGGCGCAAGCCCGAACCGGCGGCACCCTGGTCGGCCAATTTGTCAGCGATTAGTTGATAGAACGCCTGGCTGAACGTACTAACCGTCTCCCACTGGCTAAGTTGTTGCAGTTTGTCTCGGATTTCATGCATTCTGTCTCGGTCCATAACCGTCGCCACCCAGATCATCAGCGAGAACTGAACACTCAGTCCAGTTTCTTCACTGATGCAAGTGATTCCTCCCTGCACACTCCAAACCCGATTTGACGCCCCGCCAAACCGGGGCAGGGAGGCAGATATCAAGGCCACTATCGCTGCTATCCACTACTCGGAAGGCCCCTTTTGCAGGCTCATAACCGAGTTGTAGAGCGAAGGCTACTAGCTGACCTTGACGGTAGCTCCCGCCTCTTCGAGTGCCTTCTGTATCCGATCGGCGTCTTCCTTGGATACTTCTTCGGCCACAACGGCACCGGGAGCTGACTCGACAAGCTCCTTGGCTTCCTTCAGGCCCAGGCTGGTCAGTTCGCGCACGGCTTTGATTACCTGGATTTTCGCTGATCCTTCGCTTTCGATAGCGACGGTGAAGCTGTCTTGCTCCTCTTCTTCAGCAGCGGCTGCGGCGGGCCCGGCACCTGCGGCCATGACCATCGGTGCAGCAGCCGAAACGCCATACTTCTCCTGCAGCTTGTCTTTCAGTTCTACTAGTTCGAGCACATTAAGAGCGTCAATTTTCTCGATGATTTCATCTACTGACATGGGTTGACCTCCGGTCATAAGAGCTTGTCAAAGCCCTACTATCTAAGTGTGTTCTGAGTTTTTACATCAAGCCCCAACGGCTGATCCAGCCAGTGGGGAAAATCGCTGATAACTGTTAGGCGGCGCTATCCCCGCGTTTGTCGGCCACGGCCTGGACGGTGAAGACTAGATCAGAAGTTGGCCCGCCAAGTGCATGGACCAGCCCGGTCACCGGTGCTGCGATGGCGCTTACTACGGCTGCCAGCAGCTCCTCACGGCTCGGGATGTCAGCCATCATTTTGGCCTGGGCCTCGTCGAACACCTTTCCGTCTACATAAGCAGCTTTGAGCGTCACGGCGTTGGCGTGGTCTTCACCAAATTTGCTGATGGCTTTAGCTGGTGCGATTGGGTCTTCGTAGCAAAACACCAGGGCCCGCGGACCGATCATGACGTCCGAAAGGCCTGCTGCGCCTGTATCTGCAGCGGCCAGCTTCATCAGACGGTTTTTGACCACTACAAAGCGTCCTCCGGCCTGCTCTACTTGTGCCCGCAAATCGTTCATGGCGTTAGCGGACAGCCGGGAGAACTCAGTCACATAGAGACCTTGTGACTCGGCGATTGCGGTCTTCAAGGCGGCGACGGTCTCTCGCTTTTGTTCTGTCGGCAATAAACACACCTCCTTTTCCAGATGAGTGACCGTGCACTATGCGGAATGCCAAAACAGGGAAGCCGCATGTCGGGCTTCCCTGCTGAATACCACGCTGCCAGACCCAAAGGGTGGTTAGCTGGCGAAGGATAGCTCCGACCTCGGCTGGCGAACCGGTGGTTCTTTAAGCCCTGAGACGACACCCGCTGTCTTCGGTCGTGTTGTATATATGTTTGTGCCCCGTTTGCACCTAAGTTGTACTCGAGTAGATGTGGGGGCAGTGTATTTTTACTTGATGCCGGGCAACAACCGCAGGTCCAGCTTGATGCCAGGCCCCATGGTGGAGGTCAGGGTGGCTGACAGTATGAAACGCCCACTGACACCTGGAGGGCGAGCTGTTGAGATCGCGTCTATGATGGTTTCGAGGTTCTCCAGGAGTTGCTCGGCAGCAAATGATGCCTTGCCCACCGGCAAGTGAACTACTCCGCCACGGTCTGCACGGAACTCAACCTTACCTGCTTTCAGAGTGGTTACTGCGGCGCCGACGTCCTCTGTGATGTTGCCAGCTTTCTTGTTGGGCATACGCGGCCCCAGCTTGCGCCCGAGACGTCCGACCATCGGCATCATCGCAGGGTGAGCTACCAGCACATCGAACTCTTCCCAGCCTTCATCTATGGCAGCAACCAGGTCATCACTGCCCACGCGGTCGGCTCCGGCCTCTTCTGCCTGCTGAGCGGCCTCACCGTCGGCGAACACTGCCACCCGAGGCACTTTACCGGTCCCGTGAGGCAGTATTACGGTGCCACGCACAGTCTGGTCTCCACGACCTCGCTGGATGCCCAGTTTCAAGGCGATCTCCACGGTTTCGTCGAAGGAGGCAGTGGCATTCTCTTTGACTAGCCCAATTGCCTCCTCAGAGCCGTAGTAATGCTCTCTGTCTACTTTCTCAGCCACAGCCGCATAGCGGCCGCTGTGCTTGCCCATGTCTTTCACTCTCTTCTGCGGTGGCAGCCGAAGTAGCCTTCATAATAGCTCCAGCTCTCCACCCAACAGCTAACAAATTTAGTCTGGCACCACTGTGATGCCCATGCTCCGAGCAGTGCCTGCGACGATCTTGGCGGCAGCTTCCACGTTGCGCGCATTCAGATCGGCCATCTTCACCTTGGCGATCTCCTGCACCTGGCTGTTAGTGACCTGTGCCACCTTGGTGCGATTCGGCTCGCCGGAACCCTTTTCGACCGCGCAAGCCCGCAGCAGTAGGCTAGCAGCCGGTGGGGTTTTGCAGATGAATGTGAAGCTGCGATCCTGATAGACCGTGATTTCGACAGGT
The DNA here is from genome assembly GCA_012518355.1 of candidate division WS1 bacterium. Classification (GTDB taxonomy): domain Bacteria; phylum Armatimonadota; class Zipacnadia; order Zipacnadales; family UBA11051; genus UBA11051. The sequence continues at coordinate 8,965 of JAAYSP010000135.1, forward strand.
ATGATGTCACCCATCTGCTGCGCGGTCTTCTCATTGAAAGACTTGCAAAACTCCATGATGTTGACGCCATGCTGGCCGAGGGCGGGGCCCACAGGAGGAGCCGGATTCGCCTTGCCGGCAGGCACTTGCAGCTTGATTAAGGTCAGGACTTTCTTAGCCATTCGGACATACCCCTTCACCGCAGCCATAGGCGCCATGTCCCGTACGCTCACCTAACAGCGAATGGACAGGCGGCCGCCGCGGGGCGGACTACAACTTCTCTATCTGCGTGAAATCTAGTTCAACTGGTGTCTCGCGGCCGAAGATGGAGATGAGAACCTTGACGGTTTCCTTCTCGGCGTTGACCTCGACTATCTTACCACTAAACTCTGAGAATGGCCCTTCGGTGACCCGTACGCTCTGATCCATCGACCAAATCGCCTTCGGACGCTGGGCTTCCTCGCCGATAGTCTGTAGGATATTCTCCACTTCGCTGCGCTTGAGCGGTACGGGCTGGGCGCCGGAGCTCACGAAATGGGTCACTCCGGAAGTCTGCTGGATGATATTGCGCAGCTCATCGGTCAGCACGCTCTCGACCAGTACATAGCCTGGATACAGCTTGCGCTGGACTTCTCGGCGCTTACCTGCCGCCGAGCGGATCTCGGTCTCGGTAGGCACCAGGATATGGCCCAGCAAGTGAGATAGGTCGCGAGCAGCGGCCACCTTTTCGATGCTGATCTTGACCTTATTTTCCTTGCCCGTCAGGGTATGCACTACATACCACTGTTTGTCCATCAGTCATTCCTCGCACGACAGGTTGTGGCCGCAATCATGGCGCGGCGACCACTACATGTTCAAGAGCGCAAGCAATTGGGTGAAGGCCAGGTCCCAAATGCCTACCCAGACCGACACGATGACGATGGCGATAATAACAACCACGGTGAAAGCATAGGTCTCCTGATGCGTCGGCCAGGAGACGCGGTGCAGTTCGTGCCATACCTCTCCGAGAAAATCGAAGAGGCGCACAAATGGGCTTTTCAGCCGGTCAAGAATGCCGCCTTTGTCACGTTGTGCGGTTGCCATATGATCTCGCGGTCTCTCAGTCAATAGTCGGCAAGTTCAGGCCTTTCGCGCTATTTACCCGGGCGATCGGCGCGGAGTCTTGCCGTGTCTGATGGCAGGGGCAGCCGGACTCGAACCGGCAACCTGCGGTTTTGGAGACCGCCACTCTGCCAATTGAGCTATGCCCCTGCGAAATACTAGTTACTTGCGAAGCCTTGTCTCTGCGTGCATGGTGTGACTTTTGCACCAGCGACAGTACTTGTTAAGCTCAAGCTTCTTCTCTACGTTCTGGCGGTTCTTCGTAGTGATGTAGTTGTGTCTATCACACTGGGAACACGCAAGTATGAACTTTGTCTGTGGCATACTGCCATCCCTATCCGTGCCTGTGTGTCAGGCTGGTTACTCGAATACTTTTGCCACGCGGCCGGCGCCAACAGTGCGGCCGCCCTCGCGGATTGCAAACGTAACGCCCTGCTCCATAGCGATCGGGCTGATAAGCTCGGCCGTCACCGTAACACGGTCGCCCGGCATCACCATCTCGGTGCCCTC
>JAAYSP010000192.1 GCA_012518355.1 candidate division WS1 bacterium
GCATCGATCAGGCCGAAAAACTCCGCCGGATATGGATGAGAAGCGATGACAACCGGACTGCCCAGATACGCGCAACTGGGCAGCAGGCTGTAGGCGGCTGTAGGAGCGAAAGCAGGTATCGCCAGCAAGTGTACATCTTCCTGACGCAGCGAGTGGGCCAAAATTGCGTTGAACACGTTGAAGCGCAGGTCCTGATGGCGCATGACTGCGCCCTTGGGCAGGCCAGTAGTGCCCGAAGTGAACAGTATTATGGCAGGGTCATGTTCGGCGATAGTACTACAGGTGGGCTGGACGCCGTCGGGTTCCACCGGCAGAGGGAAGTCAACTCCGTCGTGCTCGGCAGTCACAGAGACGACGTGCGGCGATAGCCCGGTGGCACTCAGAGCAGCCTGTATTGTCTTGGCCACCTGCTCATGGGTGAACACAACACGCGGCTCGGTGGCGGCCAACACATGCTGCAGCTCCTCTGCGCGCAGTCTGATGTTCACTGGCACTACGATCGCCCCGAGACGCAAAGTGGCCCAGTAGGCTATGAAAAACGCGCCGCAGTTAGGCATGGCAAGGGCTACTCGGTCCCCAGGCCGCACTCCCCCACAGTCGCACAGGTAGCGGGCAAGGCGTCCCACTAACGCCTCTGCCCGGGCAAAGCTACAGGTACTGCCACGGTAGATGCATGCGGCCGCTCCTGGCAGCTTCCGGCATGTGTTATCCCAAAACGCGGGCAGATGAGAAAGGCGAGCTGCTATGGCGATACCTCCCACTACCATCGTATTCCTCTACACCAATTTCGCGCAAAAGCAAGCTGACACCTGCCTGTGACGGTCACACACGATAAGGCAATCACATTTGCCGATGAGACTATGCTGAGTCCGCAAAAGCCGAATGATATCCGATGTGGAGTCGGATGGTATCTGATGCGAGAGTGACGATAGACACGCGAGCTCTGTGAGATGTCTGAGCGATGTGCTATAATCGGTGAGTTGTACCACGTGCAGGATGTCTCCCCGAGAGTGAGCAGGATACTCTGAACATGGCTAAGATGGAACAGTTGCATGAGAGCGTCGATCGCATGTCCGGCAAGCGAATTGCGGTGCTCGGTGACTACATGTTGGACAGGTACATATGGGGCAACGTATCGCGGATATCTCCTGAGGCGCCCGTGCCGGTTGTCGAGGTACAACGGGAAAGCACAGTACCCGGTGGGGCGGGCAACGTGGTGCGTAACCTTGCCGCGATAGGAGTTGTGCCGCTGGTGTGCGGAGTCATCGGCTGCGACGAAGCCGGTGCAAAGCTGTCTGAGCATCTAAGCGAGATGGGTGCTGAGCTACAGACGCTGCTTCAGTCAGAAGAATGTAGAACTACGGCAAAGATACGCGTCATCGGAAATCATCAACAGGTCGTAAGGGTGGACTATGACCACGGCATGCGCCTGTCAGCAAAACAGCACCAGGAGCTTGTGGATGCAGCCCTCAAAGCATTTCGCATCGCCGATGCAGTGGTCTTTTCCGACTACTCCAAGGGCACTATGACCGCCTCTCTCAGCCGTGCTCTGCTATCCGAAGCCCGGCGCATGCAACTGCCCGTCTGTGTTGACCCCAAGCCATACAACATCTCGCACTATCACGGCGCAACTCTGATATCGCCAAACGAAGCCGAAGCCGATAGCGCTACCGGCATCCACATCACGGACGACGCTTCAGCAGTGGCCGCCGCACGCAAGCTGCAGGCCGATGGTGACCTGGACGCAACAGTGATCACCCGCGGGGGGCAGGGTATGTGTTTGTGCGAGGCCAGGGGACCGGCACATCTGATCCCTGCGGTCAATACCGAAGTATTCGATGTCACCGGGGCAGGCGATACCTCAATCGCGGTGCTGTGTGCGGCGATAGCAAGTGGTGCGTCGTTGCTACAGGCGGCCATCATAGCCAACACAGCCGGCGGAGAGGTCGTCCGCCATATAGGCTGTGCCACAGTCACACCCGAGCGCCTCCATCAGGCTCTTGACGAAAACACGACGGCGATAGAAAGCATCCGACAGGTCACCTGACACTTCCAACAGGATGCTGCATCCCGCCACCGCTAGCGATCTGGCCTCTCATGGCTCGATGTGGATCAGTTCACTCTCCTCATCGTCATCATCCTCGTGCAGCCATCGCTGAAACAGTTCTAACGCCTCCTGCCTGGACACTGTACGGCCTGCGAGAAGTTCGCGCAGATGGGCAAAATCTTTTACCTTCAGTTTTTTGCCACTGAACATCCTGTTCAAGTGGGCGATGACTTCGTCGCTTAGTAGTGTCAGCAACTGTCGACATCCTGGATGCTCGTCCAGGTGCAGCAGCCGATCGAGGCGGGCGGCCAATTCGCCACGACTGGGAAGACCGGCCAGGTATTCACCTAGCATACGGCGAAATTCAGCGCTCTGAAAATGCTGTACATACTGATCCACTCCCTCTCGCGCCAGGCCCAAAATTTCTTCTGGTGCCACCAGGTCCGGCTCGACATCCAGGTACAGTCCGCAGGCGGGACAAATCGGGCGAGTGTCTAGTGCCATCCCCAGGTCGGGATAATCGCACCGGCGCTGTAGCAGAGCCTGCAACACCTCAAACGCGCGTCCGGCATCGTCCTGCACCTGCAGGCTAATCCTCTGCAACTGTGCCAGAGTGCGTAGCTCTACTGATGAGCGGAGCATTCGGTAGTGCTCAAACAGTGACGGGCGATTGCATCTGCCATGCCAATTCAGATACCGACGCTTATATGTGGCCATGAAAATCTGCGCCAGACGGCCAAAAGTGGCGCTGTCGGCTATGATTTGCTCGCCAGTGCCTATCAACGCCAGCAGACGTTGCTGACGAGTGCGCAAATCAGCATCATCATCGAGACGCAATTCTGGGCTGGTCAGATAGTCGCGCATGGTCACCACTAAGGTAGCCGTGTGCTCGAAAAATTGCCAGATCGCATCAGCTTCACGCATCAGGTGGGCCAGCCGGCTGGGGCCGCCTTCCGTCTTCACAAATTCGGCGGCAGCACTGACCAGTTGCTTCAGGCTTTCAGCGGGCATCAGAGTCGGATCAATCTGATGAAAAAACTGTGATAATTCCTCCAGTGACGCATGGGCCTGTTGCCACTGTGTCGGACTGTGCCCAAGTGTCTCTTGAAGCTGTGCCAATGCAGCCTTCATGCCACCAATGCGCTTGAGGCTGGATTGCCGTACTTCAATAAGACGGTCAAAAATGGCCGTCTGGGTAGCGTGATCAGGACGCGGTACCGTAGCAGCCAGCACCATTTTGCTGATGCGGGTCAGTGTTCTCCACTCTCCCATGCTCAGCAGAGGCGCACGTGCCACTTGATGTACGGCTTCACGTACCGGGCCATCGAGCAGCTCGAACGACACTGAATTGCCCGCCTCATCTACGGCTACCAACCAGCCGACCTTGAGCAGGCATGCCAGCGTCAACTCATACATCTCCGGCGTCAGGCCCAGCTTCGAGGTGCCCACATGCGCCTGCAGATCGCGGTAGGCCACAGGCTTGCCTCTCTCCGTCTCCGGAGTGCGGTCACGCTGACGCACTCGAGCGAGCAACTCCAGGGCTGCGGTACTGCTACTGACATCCACCTGAATGCTGTCATCATGTACTGTAACCAGCTTCAGTGGTCCAATTATGTCCTGGGCAACGGCAGCAAGTTCGGGGTCGTCTGCCACCTCCATGCTGCCATGCCGGATCAGTTCGTTCACCAGCCGATCCACCACCCGGAACCCCGATAGCAGTCGCCGTGGCGCTATCGGCACAAATTCAGGAAACATGGCCGAGATAGGACCGTCTGTCACCGACGCCAGCAGCTCCACCCATGTGGGTACGATCTGGCTGTCACACTGGATTAGCTCTTGCTTTCCAGCAGCCGACACTATTCGCCCCTCACGGTAGGCTCTGGCGACTATACGCGCCACTTGCGGCTCTAACGTGGCTGCCTCCTCTGCGATGCGGTCTGATACTTCAGGCTGCTCCTGGGCGGCCGTAGAGTCGCGCAATACCTGTCGACAAGCTGCCAACTGCAGTAGCTTATCCATCTCCGTTTCGGCAAGAGGCCGTGGCAACCAAGCCAGCACAGCTCCGGAAAAATGTTGTCCCGACACCGCAGAGGTGATGTTTTCGAAGGCTTGCATCTGCCTTTCGGGATCTAGTAGCTCCGCTATCAGCAATCGCAACTGCACTTCGCTATCGTTTCCCGTCAAATCAGCGACAAAATCGCGCAAATCTTGTGAGGTGAGTGAAGTCAGATCAGCAGTTTCCACCGACACAAATCGAGGTGTGTTCTGCCAGGTGATCTCCAGAATCGTCGGTTCGTCGAAATGCGCCAGGGGAAATTCAGGGCCGGAGGCAGCGCGGCGCGCTGCTCTCCAGATTCGGGGGTCGGCCTCCATGAGACCGCTGCGGGCGGTCATCAGGCGATTGCGTGCCAACTCGCTCAAATTCGTGTGAATATCTACCATAAAGCAATCTTCGTCCGCACCGCCGCGCACGTCCACATAGTTGCCCCGCAGACGCATCTGCTCAAGCAGCTCAGCAGCCTGTGCCTCGGTCACAAGGGCGGCCCCCTGCTCATCAACTCCGATAAGCTCCACTGTGTGGGCCGGTGATACGGGTGTGTTGGCAAGACTGAGCAGTATCAGAGACTGTGCAAGCTGCAGGATGATATGATCATGTTCGGGAGAGATTCGGGCGGCGTTCTTGTCGTAGTAATCGAACACCTCTCGCACATAAGCACTGGCTCGGGGATGTGATGCCAGCCGTGAGCTCAGTAAAGCGAAGATGTCAGGTAGGGACACCAGCCGGCGGCAATCGCGCTCAAGACTCACGATATCGGCCCCCTCGCGCAACACCTGCAGGAAATCTACGAGGGCATCGCCTTCTGCAAAATACTTTTGGTAAATCGTCTCCAGTAGTGGCTCACAGGCCGGATGCAGAGGATACGAGGCAGCCAGTTGCTCCTGCGTAAAGCTTGGCTCACCGAACGCCTGCCGGTAGGCCTGGTACACACGCCCCACGGCTTCGTCGAGACCAGCTCTGTCCAGCACGCGTATGCCGCGAACGTGCGCTACCTGGCGCATGCGCGAGGGGCTCAGGCGCCACTGATGCTCAAACGCATCGCTGATGCCTGCCAGGATGTATGGTTCGACACCGCTGAGCTCCTCCAGCCCTGCACGTATCGTCACAAGCAGTTGTATGTGTTCCAGTCTGGTTCGCTGCCCCAGAAACTCCAGGAATGCGATATCGCTGCGCACAGCCTTGGTACCCGCTGCGGCAAGAAACTGCCACAGATCATCCACCAGCCACATAATGCCGCCTGTACTGCTACTCTGAACCACTTCTGACAGCCGGGCCATGCGCTCCACGCGACTTTGGCGGAAATCCAGCGGATAGCCGATGCTCTGAGCGAAGCTGCGTGCGGCTATCACTGCAGTTGCCTTGTCTCGCCTGGCCAAATCACCCCAGGTTTGGTACCCGCCGTAGCGTTCGCCCACGTGCTCGTCTAGTTGCGCCCGGTACCGAGGGAGGATGTGCCGGTCTATCAGGTCAAGTGCGTAAGACTGCTCGGACAGGGGCACTCGCAGCTTATACCTGGACCGCCGCAATTCCTGCTCGACGCGGTCAAAGACTATGTCCTCAAGATGCTCGTCCTCCGGGCGATGTTCACGCAGAGGAACAGGTACTACTATAGGCTGAGGTTTGCGGTCAAGCTGCTGCAAAACTGCCTGAAACTGCGGATGCGCCTGCAGGAATACCTGCCGCAGAGACTGATACTCGGACAGCAATGCCGTAAGGTATAGCAGATGTGTTTTACCTACCCCGGCCGGTCCCTGTATCAGAAAGCCCGCACCCGAAGAGCCGTCTGCCCCCAATTGCGCGAACAGATTGTGCAAAGGCTCATGGTCTGGCAACCCCACTGACACATACTCGGCCAGGATCTGCTCCAGGTCCGGCCCTGTGAGCAGACTGGGTGTCCCCTCCGCCGCATCAAGCTGTTTTCGCAGTGCCCGAAGACTTCCCAGATCCAACGACCTGGCTATCGTCTGTATTTCTACCAGTTCCGTTATCTTCATTGTCGTATGAACCGCTAACGCGATCTTGTGGAGGATGTATCGCCTGCCGTCTGGAGCTATCCCTCTTGCGCTATTATGCAGCAAACCTGCGCGCTTTGCAAAGCAACTTGACAGAGACTGATGCAGTTTCTACACTGTGCTAGGTCAGATGCCGACAGCGTGCCATGTACTGACACCTATCAGCATCTGATTTTGACACTGTTTATCACAGACATCACATAATCGTGACAATTGGGATCTGATTACGGAGCACGTTCAGAGACTCCTTGGCTTCAGACCGGTGCAGTTGGTAGCCGGTCAGATCATGTGGCAACTGTCGGGGCATATAGCGATAGCATGTAACCGTGGATCGGGCAATCACAATCCACAGTTTCTTTCTTGTCCCCCCCAGCGTCGCTCAGCCAGTCTTACGACATGCTGTTTGGCCCAAAAGAAGCTGACACATCAACATCACGTCAGGGTTTGACATAGCCCCGATCAGGCTCCGACACAGGAGACATATCATGCGAGCACTATCAGGAGTACAACCATCCGGAAAGATACATATCGGCAACTACTTCGGGGCCATCCGCCAGTACGTCGAGCTTCAGCACGAGCATGATGGCTTCTTTTTCATAGCGAACTATCACGCGCTCACCAGCATCCGTGACGGTGAAGAGTTGCACAGGCAGACGCTGGAGTTGGCTGCCGACTACCTGGCACTTGGGCTGGACCCCCAAAAAGCTACCATATTCGTCCAATCCGACGTGCCGGAAGTCACCGAACTGACGTGGATTCTCTCAACCCTCACTCCCATGGGCCTTCTGGAGCGCTGTCATGCCTACAAGGACAAGGTTACGCAGGGGCTGTCGGCTGACCACGGGCTTTTCGCCTACCCTGTGCTTATGGCCGCTGACATACTCATCTACGACTCGCATCTTGTGCCGGTTGGTCAGGACCAGAAGCAGCATGTGGAGGTCACCCGCGACATAGCTGAGCGTTTCAACAATACCTACGGCCAGACCCTGGTGTTGCCTGAGCCGCTGATCCTGGAGGACACGGCCGTCATCGTAGGTGTAGACGGGCGCAAGATGTCCAAGAGCTATGACAACACGATCTGCATCTTCGATCCCGAAAAGCAGGTGCGCAAACGGATCATGAGCATAGTCACGGACTCGACGCCGGTGGAGGACCCGAAGGACCCCGAGAAGTGTTCTGTGTATGCGCTCTATTCACTGTTTGCCGACGACGAGCAGCGAGCGCAGATGTCCCAGCGGTACATCAGAGGGGGCATGGGCTATGGTGAGGCGAAAAAGGAGCTATTCGGGCAGTTCATGGAGTACTTCGCAGAGGCGCGTAAGCGGCGCGAGGAGCTGGCGCAAGACATGGGCTATGTGATGACAGTGCTCAAGGAGGGGGCGTCTCGCGCACGTGAAGTGGCCCAGCAGACTATGCTGCGCGTGCGCAAGGCCTGTGGGGTGTACATGGGCTGAGCCTTAGCCTGTGCGGCAGGCTCACGCCTACATCTCCTCAGTCTTCCTTACTCTCGCTCTTGCGCCGGAAGGTGACGCCACTGACCTGTCCAGTACGGATCCAATCTTCGGCGATAGACACGGTCGCTTCCTGAGTTAGTAGCTCATCGCCATCATCGGTCTTCAGCCTGACATTGCCCGTCAGTGTGATCTCATCGGCAATCTGATCGTACACTGCATTGTCAGCCCACACCGTCTTGTCTTCCTGGACCGCCTTCACTTTTCCGGCAGCGTAGGCTTTTCTGATGTCTTCGTTGTAGTGATACTCCAACTCATCACATGTGATGGTAGTCACACGTTCAGCATAGCCCTCGAGCCGTTCAGGCTCATCGCTTTTCCTGGCACTTTTGCTGTCATCACTGGCAGGCGATTGCTCTGCAGTGGTCTGTTGGCCGGTAGCGTTGGTCTGCTGAGCACCGTTATCGGTGCCCTGCTCCTCATCACTCTTTTTCTGGGCCACCACCCGGACATTGCCAGTGACTACGACAATCTCCTCTTCGAAATCAGCAGTGAGCAGATCGCCGGTTATGGTCGCCTCGGGGTCAACAACTCTCAGATTGCCCGTAGCTTTGGCGCTATCGGTCTCGTCATAGTATTCGGCCTCGTCACAGTACA
>JAAYSP010000157.1 GCA_012518355.1 candidate division WS1 bacterium
ACTGATACACAACATCACAGTCAGCGCTCGAGACGCACGATCAGCGTCTCACGGATGCCCGGTATGGTGAAGTCGGTCCACACACCGTCCGTCCGTAACGAGTATCTCTGTCCACTGAGGCAGTCATAGGCCGCCTGCACCTGCCAGCCTGGGTTGACTGCAACCGAAATCGGGTCCGGCCGATGGAAGCTGTCCAGATACATGCTGTCGCTGAACTTCTGCAGGTGCGTGAGGAAGACAAGCCAACCCTCGTCGTCCCGGCTCACTGATGCGCTCACCGACGGCGGAGCCTCGATGCGCACCCTCTGAGAGACACCCAGGATGTCCTGCACCAGCCGATGGAACAGTGCTCTGAGGAAGGGGCTACGCTTGGTAGCATAGCCTCCGAAGAAGGGCACCGGAAAGTAGAGGACCCGCCCCTGCCCCGCGCTGTTCAGCACGATTGCGGGGTAGTCAGTGCGATAGGCGGGCGGTGCATGGTCATGGTACACGAAATAGCCGGTCTCAAAATCGCTCTCGATGACAGGGTCCATGATCCAGGCCAGGGCTCTGGCGCCCGTCCGCAGGCAGGTCTGCAGAGCGTGGTTTCGTGGGTTGAGCCTGCCGCTAGCCTCGTCTTTTACCAGCAGGGGCATGTCAGACAGGTCTCCCAGCGCCTCATCCAGTCCGTCGAGATAAGACACGCTGAATTCGGATGTGCTCTGATAGTCGGCGCCGAACAGGTCTGCCAGAGCGAAATTGCCTCGCATGTGTCCCTCGGCATCGAAAAGCGAGGTGTGGTAGTCAGCTATCAACCTGCCGCCGCCCTGCACGTAGGCACGCAATCGATCCGCCAGATCGTCGGAGATATGCGGCAGGTACGGGAGTATCAGTAGCTCATACTGACGCATCTCCTCCAGCGATAGCCAGTCCGGTCGGAGCTCCCACTGGGCATGGGTCTCTATGAGCAATTGCGCGACCGCATCTTCGCTGCCGGCGGCTGCCTCACGTAGATGCTCATACTGTGGCTCACGCGTCATGGCCCGCAGCAGCTTCGCATTGGACGCAGAATGGATGACAGCCACCGAGTGAACCGGCTGTTTGTGCTGACTATACGGTTCGCAGCGAGCCACGAAATCGAAAGTCTCGCGGATGGTATCCCATACTATCTGCGGCACTCTGCCACCATAGTCACCGCATGGGTACGGCACATGGTTTATGTTCAGAGATCCGGCATGTGCGAGGGCAACCGCGGAGAGGCCCTTCGTGGTTTCAGGCGTAGTGACGGTCCAGTCGCCCCATGAGCCCTGACTTTCCGGCATGAACAGCGTGAACTGCTTGCCCAGGCCCTGGCAGTAGCGGGTCGCAAGCTGCGCGCTCAGATAGCCAGGCGGATGGGCCTCGGTGGACAGGTAATCGGCCCGCTCATGGAGGGTGTCAGAGATACCCGCGCGTGAGCCCGAACCATTCCATGACCAGCTCAAGTCCGGCCGCTCGGCGTTGCAGCGGTCCTGGGCGAAATGGATGAACTGTTCACGAGTGTCCACCTGGTAGGTGTACAGATCCAGCCACTGGCTGGTGGTGAACTCATCAGGCTGGAGGGCATAGCCGAAACGGGCACTGAACTTCGTAGCACAGGCCGGGCAGAAGCAGCCCTCGGGCGAGAAGTACTGTAGATCCAGAAACCATCCGTCTATGGGATAGCGGGCGGTTACTTCGGCCATGTGCGCGCTGACATGGTCGCGGAAAGCATCGCCGCTCATGCAAAAGCACGGGTACAGATACATGCGCAGAGGTTTGCCGTCACGACCGATCTGTTCCCACTCCGGATGCAGGCGATGCAGCTCCCAGCTCAGTATCATGTTGTAGTAGGCGATGAACTCCAGACCGGCAGCTTTCGCGCGATGGCAAATCTCACCGAACAGGTCACCATGCATGGTCTGGTTGGTGATGCCGATGTCGGTGGGTGCAAAAGCGGCACCGTGTGCGGTCTTGACCTGGAAGATGAGTGACTGTGCGCCGGTGCGTTTGATCTGCTCGAAGTACTCGTCATACTCGATTTTCACTTCAGGCAGAAAGTTGGGCATGTGCCAGTCACAAAACAGCATCCGAGGTTTGAGATGATAGGCCATCAGATGACTCCCTTTCGGTTCGAGGGCATGTGCTCTTCATGCAGCATGCGCTCTCCACACAGACTGTGGACGGTTCGGTGCTGAGCCCGGTGCCCCAGTGTATGTGGGCTATCAGTTAGCTCTCCTCGAACACCACCACCGCGTAACCGTGGACTTCCGGAACCGTGGTATGCACGTAGCTCTCTTCGACGGTGAAATCCAGTGGTGTGCGATCCGGAGCCAGATAGACGGAACTGACCTGCATATCGTCGGAGCGCAGCGCCACCTGGACATCGCGCAACTCGATCGGCTCTTCGATCATATCCACGTTGCCACGACGTTCGGGCACGTATGACATCAGCCACAACATGCTTCGGCCGGGCTGTGTGGTTACGCAGGCGCGACCGAAAGAGGGCAGGTCAGTCTTCACCATCGGCCGCGGTAGGATGCAATTGAGGACGTTTGCCAGGAATTGCTTGACAGGCACCTGGCCATCTATGATGTAGCTGCTAAACAGCGGATGGCTCAGGTGTGCTACCCGCCCGTTCAGGACGCCAACAGGGCTGCCGGTGGGTCTATCAGGAGGCAGGTACACGAAGCCGTGTTCGCCGTCCCAGTGCCGGTTGTAGTACGGGGCGATGATCTCACCCAGAGCCTGTGTTCCCTCGCGTGCCTCGATACAGGTTCCGCGCTGATACAGTGTGATAGGCATGTCAGGCATGTCGTGGTCCACCATCTGAGCGGCGGTGAAAAACGCCGGATCGTATGGACTGTCGCCACGGAAAGCGGTTCCCCACTCGGGGAACACGAAATCGCCGCAGTCGGGATCGAGGCCTGACCAGGCGGTGGACAGGACAGCGCCGCCCCTGTCCAGATGCCTGCGAATGCGCGCTGCCCACTGTTCGTCGAGCAGCACGTGGTCAGGCAGTATCAGCAGGTCGTAGCGGTCCCAGTCGCAAAAATCTGTGACGATATCGAACTGCTGCTTCAGTTCGGACAGCATCCGCGTAGCGCCCTTGACTGCTGCGTACTGTTTGTCATAGCGCTCGCGTTTCCTGGGGCTCATGAACTTGTAGCCCGGATATGGCATGGGCCAGAGTACCGCGGCCTCCACCCGAGCAGTAGCCCCCTCCAGCCACGGCTCAAAACGCTGGAGGCGGTCGTATAGCCGCCTGTACATGTCGAAAACCGGCCGGTTGATGTCGCCTCGCGGGTGGAAGTGGTCGCCTATGGTTGTGCGCATCGCGTTGGCCAGGCCGTAGACGAGGTCGTATTCGAGGCTGGGCTCAGTGCGGATGCCGCCGAAATCGCCCCAGGACTTGTGGAACCGCCCACTCATGTTCAGCACCGGTTTGCCCAGAGTGCGCAGGTAGCGGGCACCGACTGGCAGGGTCTCGTAGCCCCATCCGCCGGTGGGCAGGCACTCGAACTCCAGGTAGGTGCCCATCTCGTGCTGAGCTTCGTAGTCAATTCCGTTGCAGTACAGCAGAAGCTCGGGGTTGATCTGCCTGGCAGCATCGCACAGCTTCTGGGCCATGCGGTTGACTTTCATGTAGTTGTAGTCATACAACTGCTCCTCGTCCTGCCAGTCTACCCCCAGTCGCTTCATCTCCTCCATGCACTCGTAGCCATAGCATGGCTGGGTCATCATGCAGTCGAAAAACAGACCAGAGACGGGGTAGCCGGTGACCACCTCGCGCACCATCTCGATGAGGTGTTCGGCATAGGGGGTGTTGTAGCACATCTGCCGGAAAAAGGAGTTGAGGCGATCAGGTAGATAGACGTGGCCTTCACGCTGAATTGTGAGCCAGTCGCGGTGCCGCAAGCCTTCTTCGTGGCTCAGGCCGGTGTTGATGTACGTAGACAAAGCGATGTCGCGCTTCTGGCACGCCTCGCACAGCTTCTCGATCAAGTCGTACTCCAGCGCGGGGTGCCTGATGCCTACTTTCGTATCATAGTAAGCGGTTCCGAGGTTGCAACGGGCAGGAAATACCATGTAGTCCACACCCGCATCAGCCAGTTGACCGGTGATGGCATCAAAATCGAAGCCCTTGCCTACGTCGGGATTGGCTGGCATGGTATGAAAATCAAAGAAGACGCACCATTTTGGTTCATGCACCACAGATCGCCTCCCAGATACGAGCATGTTGCCTTCGTCAAGACAGTTCGCCTCTATGGCCACTATTCCTTTCATACAGCAGCAAGCTGGATAGATAAGAAGGATAAAGGATAAATACGGGAGAATTGGTAAGTTGATATGTTTTGATGAACTCGGAGGTAGTATCAACAGAAGATTGCGGACACAACGCTAAACACAGGGAGGCGACAGACGATGGCTTGTAAGATCGCAATTCCGAAAAGCGAGTTTCAGAAACGGTGGGCCACTCTACAGGAGAAGATGGCCGAGGCGAACCTGGACGTGCTAATCGCCCATGGTGACGAGGCGGACGCATCCATGGCGCGGTACCTGTCAGACTACTGGCCACTGTTCGAGACCGCCGGTGTCGCAATCGGGCGCGAGGGTGATCCGATACAGCTCATCGGCCCAGAGACGCTGACATTCGCAAAAGACCGCTCCAAATGCCCTCACATCATGCAGCTTCTGGAGTATCGTGAACCTGCCGAACCGGAATTCCCCGGGATGGAGCTGGCCACTTTTGAAGATGTCATCGCGCAGGCTTCGGGCGGGAAGGAAGTCAAGCGCATCGGCATCGCGGGGATGCCGGTCATGCCGGTAACCGTGTATGACGCGCTCAAAAAGGCCAGGGGCAAAGCTCGGCTGATTCGCGCCGACGACCTGATCGTAGACATGCGCACAGTCAAGAGCAAAAACGAACTCAAGTGCATGAAAGAAGCCTATCGCATCAGCGAAATCGCCACCGAGTATGTACTCAACAACATCAAACCGGGCATGACTGAACGACAGGTGGTGGGCCTGGCACAGGCAGCACTGTACGAGAACGGAGCCGAGTACGAAGGCCATCCGACTTACGTTCTCAGTGGCAAAAACAGCACCCATGCCATAGGCCGCCCCAGCGATAAGAAGATAAAAGAAGGCGAGCTGATCCAGCTCAACATCGGCGCACTGATAAGTGGGTACTCCTCAAGCTGCGGACGCCCCATCTGCATCGGCAAGATGCCCGCGAAGATGCGCGATCTGGTCAGCTTCGGGCTCGAGGCCCACTACAAAACTGGCGAGCTGATGAAAGCCGGAGAGCCAGCCGCAGAAGTGGTGCTCAAGTACGAGCAGTTCGTAAAAGATTCCGGATATGAGAAATTCCTGCTGTACGGTCCATGTCACTCCATCGGACTGATGGAAGTCGAGCGGCCATGGATGGAGCGGACAAGCAAATTCCCGCTGGCCGAAAACATGACTTTCCAGGTGGACACCTTCTTCCAGACCAAGAGCTTCGGCCTGCGCTGGGAAAACGGTCTGCGAGTGACTAAGACCGGCATAGAGTGGCTGTCAGGCAAGTTCAACGACATAATCGAACTGTAGCGATCACCGACTGGCGACACAGGCCGCGAGAAACATAGCCTGGCCACACAAAACACAGAGGGCCTGGACAGTGAAGATATGATGTCCAGGCCCTCGCAAAGCCACTGCAACTGTAGTCAATTCCTGCCGACGAAACGCTAGGAGCATACCTGACTATGTCCGATATAACCGTACTGTTCGGTTTCGACATGGAGACCGATGTAGGTAGCTGGACACCGTTCTACGAGGGGCTCAAGCACGGCACTCCGAAGCTGCTGGATCTGCTGCAGCAAAAGGATGTACAGGCGACCTTCTTCTACACCGGTGAAGCCGCCACCATCGAGCCGCACATGCTGCCGCAAATCAATCGGCTGGGTCACGAAGTGGGCGCACACTCCCTGCACCACGAGACGGTGGGCGACCCGCTTTTCGAGATCCCCGGCGTCAAACCGCTACTGCCCGAAGAGGTGCCTCTGAGGCTCCAACGGTGCCATGAACTGGTGGAGAGCGCACTCGGCGAGGCTCCGGTGTCGTTTCGCTCACCGCGCTTGTGGGGCAGCACTACGGTGTGCAACACCCTCGAGGACATGGGCTATGTGGCGGATGCCTCATACCCGATGTACTTCTACCAGAAGCAACTGGTGCCATACCACCCTAGCCGTGAAGACTGGACAGAGTCGGGCGATATGCGCCTGCTCGAAATCCCTAACTTCGCGAACATGGCCATGGAAAGCACCGACCAGTACGGGCGCGACCGCGACCAATGGCCGCTGTGGCGAACAGAAAGCGCTGATGCGCTGATGGAGCACATAGAGGCGTTCATCGGTTACGTGTTGGAGCGCAACCTGCCCGCAGTGCTATGCTTCTACATGCATCCATGGGAGTTTCTGCCCATGCAAGCAGAGTACCATTTCGGCGAAGGCACCGTCATACCCGACCCGTTCATCGTCAAGAACTGCGGAGACTACGCTCTGGAGCAGTTGGGAGTACTGATTGACCGGCTGCAGGAGCGCGGCGGGCGCTTCACAACTTGCCGACAACTGGCCTCCGAGTGGGAGTAGAGGGTAACGCGACACCAACGGACGAGCGACACCGCATCAGACATAGGACGTGTCTTGTGGCAGCACGTATCCTTCGTCGGCAACTTGCCGACAACTGGTCACCAAAATGGAAGTAGAGGGTAGCGCGTCGCCAGCGGATGAGCGACACCGCATCGGACATAGGACGTGTCTTGTGGCAACACGTATGCTTCGTCGGCAACATGAGCACAATCGAGGTGAGCCAGAATGGCTGAAGGCAAACTGACATGGATTTTTCCCGACGGCGACCTACCGCCTGCCGGAGATCCGGACCTGCCGCTAGAGGGGCATGAATCGCTGGTGGTGCTCAACACCGGCGACGAAGACGCACACATCGAACTGGACGTGTACTTCTCCGACCGCGAGCCGGAGACTGGCATCAAGCTCATGGCGCCGGCGCGACGAGTGACCTGCTTCCGCATGGACAAACCGGTGGGAGACCGGCAATTCCAGACGCCATTCGGCCAGTACGCCCTGCGGCTACGATCCAGCACTCCGATCATCGCCCAGCTCGGCCGTTCGGATGTGCGTCAGACAAATCTTGCCTACTATACGACCATGGGGTACGGGGAGTAGGGAGTATAAATGCGAATCCGCGATACCATGCCATTTGCCGATGAGCTGCTGGCACCGACCTATGAGGAGTCGTTCCGCCGAGAAGAGGTCACTGCCGGCACATGTGAAGTGATGGTAGACGATACCTGGGCAGTCTCCATCAGGGGCACCGAAGAGCTGCTCCAGATCGCTGCAAACTATCTCACAAGCTTCCTGTCACAATCCATGGGCTGTGACGTGAGCGACTCCAGCGCGGGCAAGAGCCTGGTTCTGGAGGTAGATACCACA
>JAAYSP010000200.1 GCA_012518355.1 candidate division WS1 bacterium
TCGTTGAGGGCTGCACGGTGATGACCAAGTACGGGCCGGTATCCACTGACCATGTATTGTTCATCGCCGCAGGTGCCTTTCATGTGGCCAAACCTGCAGAGCTGATACCGGAGCTGCAGGGACGCTTTCCCATCAGAGTCGAATTGGACAGTCTCACTCAGCGTGACTTCGAGCGCATCTTGCGAGAGCCCGAGAACTCCCTGATCAGGCAGTACACCGCCCTGCTGGAGACCGAAGGGGTGACAGTGGAGTTTGCTGATGAGGCGATTGACGAGATAGCGCGATTAGCTCAGGAAGTCAACGAGAGAGCCGAAAACATCGGTGCCCGGCGACTATACACCCTGGTCGAACGACTACTCGATGAGCTTTCGTTTGTAGCCCCAGAGATTAGCGGCCAACATGTCAGGATTGACGCAGCTTACGTGAAAGAGCAGCTAGTCGATCTGGTCGAGGACGCTGACCTGAGCCGCTATATGCTGTAGGGTAGACTGTTGGCACGTACACTAATTCGCGGATGTGGGCACAAACTCGAGGCCCGGCGCCCGTGCAGGGCCGTGAAACTGAGCGTCGGGTCGCACTATTCTCAAGGGGCGGTCATCAGCACCCGGCCACCAGCCTGCGCAATTAAAAGCATGGGGATACGGTATCTCTGCGAAATTGGCAGGCTTCCTATCGAAGTGGACCTTTCCGGTGGCTGTGGACGAATACGGTCTGTCCACGTTGCGGAAGCTGTTGTCCCATGCCCACACGTCATGGGAGGCGCCCATCACTCTGATGCCTATGTTTGTGTTGACAATCAGATGGCGCCAGACCCACGCTGAATTGCCTCGCAAAGCCACCGCCGAGGACATCCTGGCGTTTTTCATTTCGACGTAGTTATCGTGCGAGTAGAGCCAACCACATCCGTGATGGACGTCAATCTCGTGTGAGTTTACCTGGCTCCAACCGTCAGTCGGGACTGCTCTGATATCCTTGACAAAGCGGTTGAAGCGACACGTGTATGTGGCCCTGGAGTTGGCTTTTCCTGCTACGCCATGTCTATGGTTCTCAAAACTGTTGTCTTCGATGTAGCATTTCCTGGTGGCGTCGGGCACCACACCATAGCCGAAACCATAGCGAAAGTTCTTCTGAAAGAAACAGTGGTCCACCACCACGAGGCCTTCTC
This sequence comes from candidate division WS1 bacterium, assembly GCA_012518355.1. Classification (GTDB taxonomy): domain Bacteria; phylum Armatimonadota; class Zipacnadia; order Zipacnadales; family UBA11051; genus UBA11051. The sequence goes on from JAAYSP010000200.1 coordinate 1,166, forward strand.
CCCGGATGAGCAGCCCGGTGTGGCCGAATAGCTCTACCGTACAGTGGTCGAAACGTACGTTGTCACAGTCGTCTATGTCTACAGCGCGTGTCATGACGTTGTCTTTCCGGCCGACGTCTTGCAGAGTTGCGGCATGGGCCTTCTCCGTGTAGCCTCGGAAAGCTTTCTCAGGCCAGCCCATGAAACGCAGGCGAGTGACACGTATGTTGCTTTTGCCCTTCATCATCAGCAGAGCCCTGGCATCGTACCAGGTGGCTTTGAGCACCGTGGCTTGCCCCTCGCCATAGATGGTCACGTTGTCGCAGGGCACCATCACCTGGGCGCCTATCTGATAGACGCCCGCCGGAATGTACACCACTCCACCATCAGCGCCCAGAGAGTCGAGTGCGGCTTGAATGGATGTGTGGTCTTTGAGCCCCTGCACAATCGCGTCAGGCTCAGGCAGCTTCTCCACGGCGCACACTATCCGCAAATCGAGCACCTCGACCGGTTGCCCCTGCACATATAGGCGGACAGTGCGTAGCATCGAGATCGGGCGCCCCGCCTGCCGGATATCTACAGAGACTTCGGTCTCCTGATTGGGCAGCAACTCGACTGGTCGGCCTCGCAGCTCTCGGTCTATGATGTCCACGAACGCGATAGTTACGCGTGCTGCACCGGTTGACCTGATAGTAACAGTCGCTCGTACATAATCACGCGGTGTGCGTTCCAGGTCGCCAATCGGCGTCAGGTTGAAGTTTCGTTCACGCTCCTGGACCCCATCGGCATGCATGGGTGTGAATTCTACGGGGCGATACTCTACCAGGGCAACTGACGCATCTTCAGCTGCCACAGGCAATTCTGGCTTGATGCAAGCCGAAGTACAAAGCAGCAGCAGAGAGCCAGCCATAATGCACAGTGTCTTCATGTGCTATACCTCGGCATCTGAACAGCCTGACGGCCATGCTGCCAGAATTTGCAACGCAGTGTCTGTGGCCACAGGGCATATGGATTTCATGGCAGGGAGATCTGTCATATAGGGTGCCACAAGCAGCGTGAATATATCATAATAGAAACTGCGATTGGCCTACCGGGAATGCCTGGCAGTCTTTCTGCATTTGGGAGATATCTCGGAGATAGGAAGCGTGCTGGATGTCAGCCGTAGTTGAGACACCATCATCATCTGAGACACTATCATCATCACTGTGTGGTGCACGCTATGTAGCGAATGGCGTACTAGCGCTGTTCGAGGCTGCTCTGGAGAAGTTGCCTGAGCCGGTCCATATCCTGGTATAGTTGAGGGAGGTACTGGGGACGGTGCAGGGCGGCTGCGGGGTGAAACAGGGGCAGCCAGAGCATACCATCTTTCTCTTGTGGCTGACCATGCAGTCTGGTTATCGAACCCCCCGGCACCAGGAGCACTTGCAGTGGTACTCGCCCCAGCAGGCATACGACTTCGGGCTGGATCAGCGCTATTTGGCCGTCCAGGTACTCTCGACAGGCAGCCGCCTCTTCAGAGCCTGGGTCACGATTGTTCGGTGGCCTGCATTTGAGTATATTGGCGATGAAAATCTCATCGCGACGTAGTTGGGCGCGCTGGAGCAAATCGTCCAATAGTTGGCCGGCACTGCCCACAAAAGGGCGGCCCTGCTGATCTTCGTGGTAGCCCGGCGCTTCGCCAATGAACATGACGCGCGCTGAGCAACTGCCCTCACCAGGGACCGCGTTGGTGCGGGTCCGGTGAA
>JAAYSP010000119.1 GCA_012518355.1 candidate division WS1 bacterium
GTTCTGGGCCGATTTCGCCGGCTGGTTTGCGATGTTTTCGCTGGTTCCCCTGCTTGCCACTGAACAGATGTTGCAGGACGTAGTCGCTCAGAGCAGGTGGGAGTCGGCACTGATTACGGAGAGCGCACGCGATCTCGCCTGGTGGTCAGGCAAGTCGCACTTCCTGCCGGTCGCTGCAGATGTGCTGGACAGGGCAGGCGTCAGCTATGGCGCACGTCCCGGCAGGCTGTTGCGAGGGCTTCGAGGACTGCTGCTGCCGACTGGCGCCGGGCTGATTGGGCGTCGTGAACTGGCTGACGAACTGGCGCTGACCCGTGATGGTATGGCAGGGGCTGAAGCCGATATCCAGCCATGCGACTTGCTTTTCGCTGGTGCAGGTGCATCAAGCGCACAGATCATCGCCCGTCTTTGGGAGCCGCTTCGCGGTGGCCATCAATTGCGGTGCGCCGTGCTGGATCTGCACCATGACCGTTTTACCCACGCCATCTCCGGTCAGGGCATACCGCGCCATGATCTGGGCCAGTTTTTCGACCAGGATGATGTCAGAGCGGCCCGGTCACTGGTATCTCGTTGGCCTGTGTGGCAGCGCCATTTCGAAGCTCACGTTGACGAAGTGCCGGGATGGCCAGAGTTGTCGAGAGGTCTGCGGACCGCGATCAGCGAACGCGTGAAGATGAGTATGATTCGCCACCTACCGCTGATGAGGCTGCGGAAGACGGGCTCTGAACGGGCCCTGGAGACACTTCAGCCACGGGTTGTGACTGCATTTCACACCTACAGCCCTGCTACTGTGGCACTGGTGAGAGCTGCTCGGGAGGCGAGAGTGGCGACTGTGGTGCTGCAGCATGGCGTCATCGGCGACTGGTATCTGATTTCACCGGCTCAGCAGTTCGATGAAGCGCTGGTATGGGGCAGCGGTGCACAGAAGATGTATTCTGATTTGCTGGGGCCGCAGGTGCCGGTGACACAGACGGGACACAGCCTGTATGACGAGGCGGTCCGGCTGCAGGGAAGCGCACCTGAGAGTGTGAGTCAGTGGCGAGAAGGCAAACGGGCGCTGGTGGTGCTGGCAAGTCAGCCCAACGAGCAGCAGTTCTACACCGATTATGCCGGCTGGTGGATAGGAGCAGTGGCTGAAGCGTGTGCACAGTTGCAGGCCGCTCTGGTGATAAAGCTGCACCCGGCGGACACCAATCATAACCTGTACATTCAGGCACTTCAGACACATCCTGAAACGGTCACGATATCCGAACACGGTACGGTGTCACTGCCCGAACTCATCGCTGCCTGTGATGCGCTGGTCACTCGCGATTCGACAGTGGTATTTGAGGCCAATTTGCTGGACAAACCGGCAATCACAGTCAACCTGACAGGCCGCGATGACTGGTTTCCCTATGCAGATTTGGGCGGTTCAGTCGGCATCCACAGGCGCGAAGACATCCTGCCGCGACTCGAGCAGGTACTGTTCGATGGTCCGTATCGTGCCCAACTCGCTCACAGGCGTGCGGAGTTTCTGGCGGATCAGGTAGGGCCGACAGACGGGAGAGCCACACAGCGCATCGCCGCCATCCTGGCCCGACATGCGGGCGTATCCAAATAGAGCGCGCCCTCGATTTACCGTGTAGTGGGCAAGTGGTATAGCCTTCCGGCAGAGTTCTCGAAGACGGGCTCCAGACCTGCCGCTTCTACGGTTGCTGTAAAACCGTCGCCGCGCTCCAGGTAGACCCATCCGATGCGCTCCTGGACGAGGAAGCTTCGCAGTTGAGCGGGGTCGGCTTCATCCATCATATGCATCAGTAGCATCGCACGCCGGTCCCACTCAGCGTTCTGTGCGAACTTGTACGCCATGTCACGGTTGTCCAGCCATATCGCAGGCAGAGCCAGGCCGGAAAAGTAGCCCCAGTCATGGCCCACCGCTTCGGGACGCGTCTCCGGAGACGACAGCGGGTTGATCAGCACCGTGTCGGATGCGGCAGCGTGTCGGTTCAGGTACCAGATAGGTTCCAGGCGTTCTGTGGTGATATGATATGCTGGTTCTATGGCGCGTTTTTCCAGCACATAGTAGCTGTATTCCCACGCACCCAGGCCCACCACTATGATCGCGATTGTCACACCGTACCAGCGCCGCAGAGCCTCGTGCCGTCGCCAGGCGAAATCAGCCAGAGCCAGGTTCGCGAAAATCAGCGGAATCCACAGCAATCGCAGCATGTCATAGTCGGCGTAGTTGTATGACACTCGCCGAAAATCGAGGGCGCTTGTCAACAGAATTCCGGCTATAACTATGCAAGCCACCAGCGCGTTCGCGGGACTTGCCACTCTGCGCCAGTCCCACTTGTGCCAGTCGGCCAGGAACACAGCACGGGTCCACAGGGTGCCCAGCAGGAAGAATACGGTCGCACAGAGATAGGCCACTCCGAATTTGGTCAGTTTTGCCAATGATAGCGGTGACAGCTCTGCAATTGCCGGGCTGAGCGGTTCGGTCAGAAACGGAAACGCCCACGCCATCGAACGGATAACAGGAGATGGGCCGATCACAGCCAGCGGATTCCCACCTGTGGCACCAGTGCCGCACAGCGTCTTGAGTGTGACCAGGCCCAGAAGCGCACCCAGTCCCAGTGCGAGAGCTGTCTTCCGCTTGTGGCGCCGAATCAGGCACCATATCATCCACATCAGTATTCCGGCTAGCAGTGGCAGTGAGAACCATGGCGCGAAGGCGGTGACACTACCCAGCATGACTACCGCTACAGCCATGGCGCCGCCGGTAAAGCGCGATATCAGGGCAAATACTATCGCAGCAGTGGCATATAGGGCAGGGAATACGAAGCTGAAAACATCTCCTCCGGCCCATACCAGGCTGGGCGAGTGGGCGAAACGCTCCTCCATAAGCCATCGAGGACTGCCGAAAAATGCAGTCGCCAGAACTGCCAGGGCTGCTATGACTGGAGTGGCTCCGGCGTACTGCAGGAGAGCGAGCAGCCCTCCGGCGGCCACGGGGATGCCGTAGAGGCTCAGCCACAGCGATGCCAGTTGGTACTGGTCGTATTCTACGCCTGCGGCAGCCAGTATGGTTGCGGTGGACGATAGCCGCAGCGGCCCTGTCCCCTTCAGTGGCTCTCCTGCCAGCCATGGCCACTCGGGGAAGCCGTCGAAGGTCATGAATTCTTTCACGATCGCTTGTCGATACAGCAGGTCCGGCCACAGTCCGCGTGCAGACAGACCGTGTTCGCTCAGCCCGATCTGCCCGTAGCTTATGGCCCCTCGGTAGATGAACGCGACCACGATGGCCAGCAGTACCAGTCGCACTGCACGACCTGATATCGTCGGCGCATCATCAGCCTTCCGCCGATCCCAAGCCATCAGCACTGCTCCAGCCACTGCGCCAAGCCAAACCAGCACACGTGCTGCCAGCCCCCAACCGTTGAGTGCACACACATATCCCACCCAGCCTGTGACCACCGCTCCTACTCCGCAGTAGACCCCCAGTCGGCTCAGGCCGCTTGTGGGGCGGAGCCGTGCAGGGAGACACACGAGTGCCCCGAAACCGTACGTGGCGGTGTATGCCAGCAGCACGGTCCATAGCATTTGTAGGGGTGACACTTGCTCCATAGCATGCTCCAGATGTGGTGCTACTCCAGTAGCCGGACTGTGGGCGCCCCAGTGTCTTTCGTTGGTGGCTGCCCGGGATAAGCGGATTTCATGCAGTCGCTGTATCTGCTCTCACGCATCGCTATATGGCTGTCTCTTGCAGCGCGTAGCCCGTATACGATCCTCGCGCATGGAACGCATTTGCGGTGCAGGTCTGATGTTGCCGGCCGGGACGTTCTTGAGCCATCGAGGCGGAATGCCGCTCTCGAGCGTCTCACGTAAAGAAGACGCCGCAGTGCTGCCCGCTTCATTTTTGTGTGCAGCCTGGCTCTGTACGCGAATTGTGCTATGTGCGTGCACCTGGCAAATCACACAGAAACGTGCCTGTAGTACGGTATCGTCATGTAGTTGGCCGCGGACTGCAGGTAGCCACTGCCCGGTTTTGGGTAGACGATCACTCGGTCTGGGCCTGCATCGCAGTTGTGGCCCTGCAGTCAATCGGGCACAGTGAGTCTGCTCGCCTCAGCCTGGGCCGCCTGATAGACCTCTCTGACAGAAACCTGATGCTGCTGAGCAATGCGGCGGCAATCGTCGAATTCCGGCGCTGCAGTCAGTAGCTCTCCGTCCCGTGTGCCGAGTTTGACGCTGACCTGCCCATAGGCAGTCTGCACCTGCACAATCTCGCGTTTGAGGCAATGGCGCCCCACGACAGTGCGGCGGATCCCGAAGGAAGTGGTGTTTCGCAGGATGGCATCGGCCACTGTATCGGCTGTTTGAGGCGGCGCCAGTGCTGAGAGCTTCACTGCCGGGCGGTTCTTTTTCATGAAGATAGGGGTGAACCAGCAGTCTACGGCGCCTGCGCAGAATACGGCCTCCATCGCCGCTCCGTGCAATTCCGGGCTCATGTCGTCTATGTTCGCCTCCAGTAGCACCTGCCTGTCACCCTGTATGTCTGCGGCATGCTGTTGTGTCTCCACCTTGTCACCGACGATGATGCGCAGCAGATTGGCCCCTTCAGGGAAATCCTTTTGTCCTGCCCCGAACCCGGATGAGGTGACTGTCATGGCAGGCATGGGGCCAAACCCGGTGGCCAGGACCGCCGCGATAGCCGCACCGGTTGGTGTCACCGTCTCGCCCTCGACCTGCAGGGGCACTGTGGGCAGCCCTTCGAGCAGGCCCACCACTGCTGGCACCGGCACCGGCAGCCGCCCGTGAGCTGTGTCCACAAAGCCGTGACCGACTGGAATAGGGGAGCAGTACAGCTCTTCGACACCGAGCAGATCCAAACCCACCACGGCCCCCACCACATCTATGATGGTATCCAGCCCTCCCAGTTCGTGAAAGTGGACCTCATCTACTGAAACTCGATGCGCCCTGGCTTCTACCTGTGCGAGGCGGTCAATCACCGCTACAGATCGGGACTTGACCGACTCCTCCAGATCTGACGCGCGTATGATCTGCACCAGTTCTCCGGGGGTCATCCCGTGCTCGTGGTGATGGTGGAACCCCTCGCCGTTATGGTCATGGTCATGATTATGATTGTGATTATGATTGTGATTGTGATTGTGATTGTGATTGTGATTGTGATTGTGATTGTGATTGTGATTGTGATTGTGATTGTGAGTATCGGCATGGGAATGGTGGTTCTCGGAGTCGTGCTCATGGTGATCGTCGTCAACACTATGTTGGTGCTGATGATCATCATGAGGGTGACGACGCTGGTCGTGGTGATGGTGATCTACGTCATGGTGGTGGCTTTCATCATGGTGATGGTCGTCTATGTCATGATGCTGATGATCACCATCGTGGTGGTGACCTGCATCATGATGGTGTTGATGGGGGCGGGTCACGGTGGCACGTGTAGCTCCCAAAGCGTGCACTATCACCGGCTCGAACTGCAACTGCCATCCACCCACCTTCAGCTTGCTGAGTTCAGCGACCAGTCTCTCCGGTTCAACGCCGGCATCGACCAGAGCTCCCAGTGTCATATCACCGCTTATACCGAAGAAAACGTCCAGATATGCTATCCTCATCCATAGACTCCGTTCGTTGCAGCATAGCAGTAGCCATGCGCGTGGTGGGGCAGAGCGTGTTCACTGAGAGTTCCACATGATATGTGGATTACCTGCCTGGCAAGCAGGAATGTAGCTGCGCGCCATAGAACATGCGGCAAGTGGAAAACCTCGCTCACCATTGTCAAACCGGGAAGGATACATCTGATGAGAGCACTACGTAGCATAGGGGCCACAACACTGATTCTGGTGGTGGGGAGTATCGCCATGGCCAAGACTGATCGCACCTACTACACTCCCGAACGCCTGGAATGGATGCGCGAGAACCTGCAGCAGCACGAGTGGGCTCAGCAAGAGCACGACAAGATCATCGCCCGTGCGGACAACTGGGTGCACTATGAAGACGATCGGCTCAAGGATCTGGTACCGCCTCCCTGGATAGCTCGAGACGGCACCGTGCACGCAAGTGGCTGCCCAATCCACGGTCAGGAGTTGATGGACTACCCTCAGGGGCTCAAAAGCTGGAAGATGTCGTTTGACAACATGTACAAGATTCAGTGTCCGGTTGATGGCGAATGGTACCCCTCGAACGACTTCTGGGCGTATCTGCAGGGCGGTTGTCAGGACAAATCTCTGCTAACCGGCGATTATGTGGATGACGGCTGGGGCTGGGACCCGGGCGATGGTGGGAAGAAGTACTGGTTTGTGGCTTTCTATGCGGGTGAGATGACTCGGAGATGGCTCTTGCCTGCCATAAACGACATGTCCCGTGCGTATCTATTGACTGGAGATGAGCGGTACGCGCACAAGACAGCAGTGCTTCTATGGCAGCTAGCGCAGTTTTACCCTGACTACGAGTACGAAAAGCAGTCGCGTTACGGGCTGGAGTTCATGTCCAACTACTACGGCCGCCTGCAGTACCATACTTGGGAGTGCTTCACCATACAGGATGTCAGTGTTGCTTATGATGCGATTTTCCCGGCTCTCGAAGGCGACATGCAGCTTGAGCAGTGGACTGGCAAAAGCATTGCCGAAGTCAAAACTGACATCGAAGAGCGCATATTGCGGCAGGCTGCAAAAGATATCATGGCCGACCCGCCTATCATCGCAGGAAACTATGGCATGCACCAGTCGGCCCTGCTACGTGTGGCCCTGGTGTTGGATACCGAACACGGCGAACCAAGCTCAGCCGATATGGTGGACTGGGTGGTAACTGGACCGGCGCAGGTGAAACGGTCAAGCGCAACTCCGCTGCCCGACGCAATCATAAACCTGCTTCATCGCGACGGATTTCCACAGGAGTCGCCGAGCTACAACTGCCACTACCTGACTGATCTGGAGGAGGTGGCAGACCTGCTGATGCTAAACGGTGTGGATATGTGGCAGGTCCCGCGCTTCCAAAGCCTCTACCTGTGGCCGCTCGACTATACGGTCGTCGGCACTATGTCCCAGCCGATGGGGGACTCAAACAACCAGTTCGCCGGATCGCTGGGCACCAGCCCCACATATCTGGAGAGAGCTTTCCAGCACATAGGCGATCCCAGACTGGCGGCCATGATGATGGCTCGCGAAAAGCCGGCCTTCCGCACCGACCTTTTCCAACGCTCGATGGAGCAGGAAATCCGTAGGGTGGCAGCGGAGTACGGGGAGCCAGCCGGTGTCAAAAGCAGCCTGCTTCCAGGTCTGGGCTATGCGACGTTGCAGACAGGAAACGAAGACAATCGCACGGCGATAGCCATGTTTTACGGCTACTACACAGCTCACGTTCATATGGATCGGCTCAACCTCGAGATATATTCGCACAATCACACGCTGATACCCGACTTCGGCTACCCGGAGACCGCGGACACCTATGATCCGCGGCGGTTTGGCTGGCTGTCACACAGCGCCGTGCACAACCTGGTGATGGTAGATGCTTGCGGGCAGTGGATGGGGCGTGACAACGGTGAATTGGTGACATACCATCCCGACGGCTGGGCACGCATGGTCGAGGCACGGGCACCGATAGCCTATGACCACTACATGAAACTTGACGACTATCGGCGGGCAGTCTTGCTTATCGATGTAGATCCCTCGACCGCCTACGTGGTTGACATGTTCCGCGTTGTCGGTGGCAGCCAACACGACTGGTTGGTCCACGGTCCGCCCTCTGAATTCGTCTCCGAAACCATACCGTTGTCCGAGCCGCGTACTGAAGGGACGCTTGCCGGACCCGACGTACCCTATGGGCAGTTCTACGACAATCCCGATATGATCGAGGGCAAGCCCGGTACGCGCTACTACCCATATACCGGCAGCGCCTTCCAGTGGCTCTTCAACGTCCAGCAGTCCTCACTGGATGATACTACTGGTACGGTGAGATGGGACCTCAATCGCGACCCGGATGTCTTCCCCAACAAACCTACTGAAGGCATCGGGCTTAGAGCGCATTTGCTGGGCGAACAGGAGACTATCTTCGCCTGTGACGGCATACCTCAGCGTCGAACCGGCTTTCCGGAGCAACACAAGTGGGTCATCCGACGTCGCGCTGCAGACACTGAGGAATTGCAGTCTGTCTTCACTACGGTCTTCGAGCCGTTTGGGCAGGCAAGCCCGTATATCGAGAGTGTAGCTTCGATTCCGATTGAGCCTGATGATGGTTCGGTAGCACTCAGCATCACCCACCGTGGTGGCACCGATATAGTCGCCTGGACTGCCCATCCCGAAATCGAGCACCGTTTCGGCGAGTACACGCTGAACGGTCGCGCCGCTATCATCAGACTGGGCGCACAGGACCAGCCTACAGTAGCGAGACTGCTGGATGGCACCTCACTGCGTGGTGCAGGTGTCGAGCTCACCGAGAGAGCTACTCGACGGGCCACCATCGCCTCGGTGGACTATGAAGCCAACACCGTCACTCTCGATCAGCCTCTGGTCAGAGAGTCCCTGGTTGGGCGCTGGCTGATGGTTGATACCGGCCGGCACAAGGATGCGGTGAGAGTGGATGGCGTGGTTAGCCCGACTACGTTCTCTCTCGGCGACCAGGACTTGCGCACTGCTACCGGCGGTATGACGAGCATCGCCGATGGTCAAGCCGTGTCTACCGACAGGGTCACGTATTTCGGCTTCCCCGGTATGACACTGGTAAACGGTCTGCTGCAACCGGTGGGACGGCTCAGCCTGGCTGATACCGACCGGTTGGAAGTTGATGAAGCCAACCTTAGTGAGGCGAGTTTCCCTGAGGTGAACGGTACTCGCAGGTTCTTCGTCATGGCGATCGGCGCCGGTGATGCGGTCTTCATCCCTTCGGACGTGGAAATCAGCATGGACGATCTGTGAGGGGCGATACTTCCTTGCACCCTGTAGAATTGTTGACCGTAGTAGCGGCCGCTGTAGGCGTGGGATGGCTGCTACACCAGTTGGCCTGGCCGCTGTATGCGTGGCTTCCTGCCGCGCTACTTGCCGCAGTTGGTATGATGACCTTGTGGGTAGTCGTGTGGTTTGTGGCCAGGAAGATCTCTTATCCCTATCTGGCACGCAAACGACGACGTGAACTGAGAGAGAGTGGAGTGGATATCACGGAGTTGTAGCAGTTGGGATTGAGTTCAACTCGACTACACACCACTCCGGGAGAGTTGCTTATGGATTTCCGAACAATAGCTGTGTTGGGAGGCGGTGCCGGTGCCCGAGCGCTGGCCGCTGACTTGGCCTTACAGGGCTGCGCGGTGCGTATGTGGGACCTGCCCCAGTTTTTTACCGCACTAACATGTCTACAGCAAGAGCCGACGCTTACTGCCACTGGCGTAATCCAGGGGCAGGCCGCCCTCGAGTTGGTCAGCGGTAACCTGGAGATGGTAGTGCGCGACGCGGACTTCATCTGTGTCGTCACGCAGGCACTTGCCCATGCACAGATAGCCGAAGCGCTGGCTCCAATAGTCACTGCCGACCAGTGCATTCTGGTCAACCCCGGCAGCAGTGGTGGGGCGTTGGAGTTCGCTCGAGTGCTGCATGACCGTACAGCAGCCAAGCCAGTCATCGCAGAGACGTCCACTCTCACTCATACCTGCCGCATAGTGAGCAATCGCGAGGTGCTGATACGCATGAGGGTAGGTCTGGTGAAGATGGCGGCCCTACCCGCCTCCTCTACCGAACGTGTGCTTGGGTCTCTCAGGTCACTCCTGCCAGGCCTGCGACCTGCCCGCGATGTGCTGGAGACGATGCTGTGCAACGGCAATCCGATCATACATCCCACAGTGATGCTCCTGAACACCGGTACTGTGGAGCGCTCCGGGGGCCGTTGGCAGTTCTATGAGGAGGGCTTCACGCCATCGGTGGCGGCAGTCGTGGAAACTCTCGATGCGGAGCGAATTGCTCTGGGACGAGCGCTGGGTTTGGAGTTGCTGCCTGAGCCGGAGATGAGCTATCGCCAGGGCTACTCAACTCATACAGACTACCTGCGTGCCTATCGTGATGGCCCCGGCTTTCAGGGCCTGGGCGGCCCGGATGCCATGAGCCACCGCTACATCACTGAAGACGTCGCTTGTGCTCTGGTCACGCTGCTGGAGTTGGGGCAGGTCTGTGGAGTGCCTATGCCTGTCGCTGCGGCAATCGCGCAGTTGGCTTCGACTGTGTCCGAGCGCGACTATGTGCGTGAAGCGCGGCGCGGATTACGCAGTCTTGGCCTGGCTGACCTCACTCCTGAACAGATGCTGCGCTTCGTCCAGCAGGGGCAGTGCGACTGATGCGACTGGGCTTTCACGTATCAGTGGCCGGAGGAGTACACCGCGCAGTACGTGCCGGAATTCTGCGCCGTTGCCATACAATTCAAGTCTTCACTGCGGCGCCGGCGGTCTGGGCGAGACGTAAACCTCATCCAGAGCAGGACGCAGCATTTGTCAACAGCTGTCGAGAAGCTGACCTGTGGCCGGTGTTCATCCACGCCCCATACCTGCTGAACGTTGCTAGCGCCAACGAAGATTTGTGGCAAAAGAGTGTGTCGGTGCTCATCCAGGAGTTGGAGACCGCTAATCGATGGCAGGCCATGGGAGTGGTACTGCACTTGGGCAGTTCGGCGGGGCAGACGGAGCAGCAAGGGCTCAAAAGGGTGACCAGAGCCCTCGCTCAGGCATGTGACCACAGTGAGGGGCCGGCTCAGATTATCATGGAAAACTGTGCCGGTCAGGGTGAGTTGATCGGGCATAGCATGGAGCAGTTGGGAGCCATTGTCGAGGCGGTTGGCATTGACCGCATAGGGGTATGCCTCGATACCGCCCATGCTTTTGCAGCGGGCTACGGGCTGCATACTGCCGAGGGTCTGGACGCACTGCTGCAGGAAGCAGATGAACTGTTTGGCCTCGACCTGTTGCGGCTGATACACCTGAACGATTCTCGTTCCGAACTGGGCTCACGGGTGGATCGCCATGAACACATCGGCGACGGACACATCGGCTCAGCCGGTTTCAGGGGCATCCTATCTGAACCCCGGCTCCATCATTTGCCGTTCATCATGGAGACGCCCAAAGGCGTCAAAAGTGAACTCGAAGATGACTTGATGAATTTGCGGCGTGTTCGCAGGTTGATACCGAAGCATCTACGCCCATCGCTGCCTCCAGCAGTTCGAGCGCAGAAGTGAGGCTATCCCGAACATAGTCGCTCGAAAAACGCTGTCGCTTGCTCCACCTGTGCGATGTCTACGTACTCGATTGCAGTGTGGGCCTGCTCTATGCTTCCGGGGCCGACGACTACTGAAGGGATGCCTGCCAGTGAAAACACGGCGGCATCGGTACCAAACTGCACTCCGATTATACTGCTGTCACCGGTCACCTCTTCCAGAGCCCTGCGCACGCGGACGACAATCTCGCTGTCAACGGCAGTCTCCATCGGTTCACCGGTGAAAATCTGTTCACAAGTCCAGTCTACAGATTCACCTACTGAACACTCCACGGCCTCACACACTTGTTCGAGAGCGTCATTGGCAGTCTCGCCCGGTGTTGTCCTGCGGTCGATGACGATTTCACAGTGGTCGGGCACTATGTTTGGTGCCTGGCCGCCAGTTATGATGGTGACACTGCAGGCGGGCGGGCCGACGAGGGGATGGGGCTGTCGTGCAGACAACTCCGTGGCGTGCTTGCGTAGTGCCTGCAGCACCTCGGACATAGCGTAGATGGCGTTGAGGCCTCTGTCTGGATCACTGCTGTGGACAGCCACGCCACGGGTCGCGATGCTCATCCGGCAAGCCCCCTTGTGCGCAGTTGCCAGGCGCAGCTCAGTAGGCTCTCCGACTACTGCGCCATCAGCGGCAAACCCCGCCGCTGTCATTGCAAGCGCACCGCCATAGCCACACTCTTCATTTGCCGTTGCCGCCAGGGTGATAGTGCCGAAAAGCCCCGATTCGGCGGCCTTCGTCATGCCCACCATCATCGCAGCCAGTGATGCCTTGCAGTCGCATGAGCCACGCCCGTATAGCTTGCCGTCACGTATCACCGGATCGAACGGATCGATCTTCATGTTTTCAACTTCAACCGTGTCGGTGTGTGCTTCTAGCAGTAGAGACGGGCCGGAGTGCCCTTCGATGCGAGCGATGATGTTGTCACGGCCAGGGTGTACCGGCTGGATCTGGTAGTCAATTCTGTGTCTGCGCCAGTAGTCGGCCACCAGTTCCACCATACGGCTTTCGCCGTGGATATCGTCAGGCTGCCCGTCGAGTCCGCAACTGACGCTAGGAGTTGCCACCATGTCGGCAAGTAGAGAAATCGTGGCGGTCATGTCCGTCATTTTTGCGCTCCTCCCGCTTTGGCAGTGTCTCTTCCAGCTCGGGGCGAGATTTCCAGTAATCTGCTCTTCAGTGTAGGTTGGATGAGCAGTATAGCTGTGTTGCTCGACTTGGCCCACTCAAGACAAGGGGCGGGTCTCATCATCCGTGAGCCCCGCCCCTTGCAGTCAGTTCGATCGGGGGGCCACAGCCCTCCGTGTTGTCGCTGTTGTCCGGATTGAGCGTCCGCTGGTTACCAGTCCCACTGCCCACAGGAGGCTTGGAAGTCTATGCCTGGTCCGTCGTCTTCGTATGATAGGGGCAGCTCGACAGTAGCGCCACCGCGCCGTGAGGAAAGGTAGATGGCCTTGATGACCTCTACTGCTCTGCGGGCCTCACGGCCAGGGATTTCAGGTTCGCGATTGTTGCGGATTGCGTCAGCCAGGTCGCTGATGTGTCGCACATGCCCTGTTGCATCCAGTCCGGCAGTCGGGTCAGATGCAGCGCCCTTGTCCGTGGGTGCTTCGGTATCGATTTCTTCTCCTGGGACGTCCCAGACTGTGATTTTGTTACTGGTCATGACGATGGTGCCGTTGTCGCCAGAGATTTCCATCCGTGCAGCCATGCCGGGAGTGACTGAGGTAGTGCCCTCGATGACGCCGAGAGCACCATTGACGAACTCCAGGCTGGCCACAGCCGTGTCTTCGACTCCTATGTTGCGTACCAGCGTGCGGCAGCGCCCGTTGAGCCGCCGGACATCACCCATCAAGTGCAGCAGCAGGTCTATGCCGTGTACTCCCTGGTTCATCAGTGCTCCGCCACCGTCAAGTTCCCAGGTTGCGCGCCATTCACCGCTGGCGTAGTACTCGTGTGAGCGGAAGTACTTCTGGTATGAGTCTCCCAGAACAAGTTTGCCCAACTTGCCGGTGCGAATGGCTTCGCGCACTTTGTGAGTTGATTCATAAGTGCGGCTCTGGAACACTCCTGCCAGCTTGACGCGGTTGTCTTCAGCCGCTGCGATGAGCGCGTCAATTCTCTTCAGTGTCACATCCAGTGGCTTCTCGCACAGGATGTGTTTGCCTGCTTGAGCGGCGAGTATACCCTCATCGGCATGCATTCCGCTTGGGGTACAGATGGACACTGCGTCCAGGTTTGGGTCAGCGAGCATTTTCTCGAGGTCAGAGTATACAGCAGTGTCACTGTCACCGTACTCTTTGGCCCTCGCCTCCGCGAGGTCAGCGATCAAGTCGCAGCAGGCCACCAATTTGACACCCTCGATCTTTTGGATGGCTTCGGCATGCGAAGGGGCGATTACCCCGCATCCGATGAGGCCCCATCCGATCATCTCATTCTTTGACGTTCCCATAGAGAAAAACTCCCTTCAGCCACATCTTGGCGTGCTATCTTAAGTAGTGTTTTCGCTCACTCTAGTGCATATTCCTTCGCCGTCAAATGGTAGCACTTAGTGACCGCCATCAACATACGGTGCTACCACTCTTATTGACCGACTGCTGCCTGAAAATCTATGCCCGGACCGTCGTCGTCGTATGATAGAGGCAGTTCGACAGTAGCCCCTCCGCGTCGTGATGATAGGTAGATTGCCTTGATAGCCTCCACTGCACGGCGAGCTTCTCGGCCGGGTATTTCGGGTTCCCGGTCAGTGCGGATGGCGTCGGCCAGGTCAGAGATGTGGCGCACGTGACCGGTCTCACTCAAACCAGCTAGTGGGTCAGAGGACAGACCGATGTTGTGAGTCTCTTCGGTATCTAGCTCCTCACCTGGCACGTCCCAGATAGATATGGTATCTCCATCCAGGGCAATGGTACCCTTGTCGCCGGAGATCTCTATCTTGCTCCCCATGCCCGGAGTCACGGAGGTGGTGCCCTCGATTACGCCCAGAGCGCCGTTGACGAACTCCAGGCTTGCCACGGCTGTGTCTTCCACGGCCAGGTTGCGTACCAGTGTTCGGCAGCGTGCATTGAGTCGTCGCACATCGCCCATCAGGTGCATCAGCAAGTCTATCATGTGCACACCCTGGTTCATCAGTGCACCACCACCATCAAGCTCCCATGTTGCACGCCAGTCGCCGCTGGCATAGTACTCGTGGGACCGGTACCATTTCTGATAAGCGTCACCTAACACCAGTTTGCCCAGTTTGCCTGTGCGTACCGCCTCACGCACCTTGTGAGTGGATGCGTAGGTTCGGCGTTGGAACACGCAAGCCAGTTTCACATGGTTTGCATCTGCGGCGGCGATAAATGCATCTATCTGGCGCAGCGTGACATCCAGAGGCTTTTCGCACAGGATATGCTTTCCAGCCTCGGCGGCCATGATGCCGTTATCAGCATGCATTCCACTGGGGGTGCATATGGAAACTACGTCCACGTTCGGGTCGGATAGCAGCTTTTCCAGGTCTGTGTAGACTGCCGTATCTGCATCTCCAAACTCTCCAGCCCGGGCTTTGGCTCTCTCCCTGACTACGTCGCAGCAGGCGACCAA
>JAAYSP010000081.1 GCA_012518355.1 candidate division WS1 bacterium
GATGAGTGATGAGTGATGAGTGATGAGTGATGAGTGATGAGTGATGAGTGATGAGTGATGAGTGATGAGTGATGAGTGATGAGTGATGAGTGATGAGTGATGAGTGATGAGTGATGAGTGATGAGTGGAGAGTGGAGAGTGGAGAGTGGAGAGTGGAGAGTGGAGAGTGGAGAGTGGAGAGTGTGTCATGGCCACTCTCGCAGAGTGCACCTGTGGCTTATGTGGGCATATGTCTATCGGGGTACAGGGGCTCCTCTCCCACGCTTCGAAGCAATGGGAAACGGCCAGAGAGGACGCGCGATAACACAGGCGATGAAGTGAGCATCGCCGACGGTGCGGATGTCTCTGGTGCCGCCACGTCTCAGATCAAAGCGGTGCTGAAGTACCGCTCTGCGCGGTCCGCAAGCGGTGTCACGACGTTGCCGTCACGGTGCCTCCTGGCCACCTCAATGGCTGCCCAGACGTTGGCACCCGAGGAAGTACCCACCAGCAGGCCCTCCACGCGTGCCAGTTGGCGTGCCATATCTATGGCCTCATCGTCGGTTACGGTGACCACCTCGTCAATCAGACTGGTATCCAGTACTGCAGGCACAAATCCGTCACCGATACCCTGTATCTGGTGCAGCCCCGGTTCATCGCCCAGCAGTGCTGACGCACCTTCCGGTTCGACGGCGACGATGCGGATGTCAGGGTTTTTGCGCTTCAGGTAGCTGCCCACGCCGCCCAGGGTGCCGCCACTTCCGACGCCTGCCACAAAAGCCCCGATATCGCCAGCCATCTGCTCCCATATCTCAGGAGCAGTAGTCTCCACATGGCATGTCGGATTATCGAGGTTTTCGAACTGCTGGGGCATGAAGTAGCCCGGACGCGAGGCCAACTCGACGGCCCGGTCCACGGCGCCCTGTATGCTCAAGCGTGTCGGCGTCAATTCCAGTTCGGCTCCCAGTGCGCGGATGATCTTCTTGCGTTCTTCGCTCATGCTTTCAGGCATGCAGATGACGACTCGATAGCCCTTCTGCACGCCGACCAACGCGATGCCGATGCCAGTGTTGCCCGAAGTCGGCTCGATGATCGTATCGCCCGGGCGCAGTTGCCCCGAACGTTCGGCACACTCGATCATCGCCAGAGCTATCCGGTCCTTGATACTGCCTCCCGGATTGAGGAACTCGGCCTTGGCAAAAATCGGCAGATCGGTCAGCTTGCCCAGTCTGAGCATAGGTGTGTTGCCAATCAAATCTAAAACGTTGCTATACCACATGAGGATAGTGCTCACTTCCGGGGAAAATCTGCTAGTTCAAAGCACTATGTTAGCACGCAATCGGGGTATGCACAAGCTACCGGCTGTCATGTGGG
Organism: candidate division WS1 bacterium; assembly: GCA_012518355.1. Classification (GTDB taxonomy): domain Bacteria; phylum Armatimonadota; class Zipacnadia; order Zipacnadales; family UBA11051; genus UBA11051. The sequence continues at coordinate 1,354 of JAAYSP010000081.1, forward strand.
GTTTGACCGCCGGTGCCTCACATAAGGCAAAATAAACCCTGTCCAGAAGAAGGGAATAGCATGCTATATGCGGAACTTACCGGTGTTGGCGCCGAACCCGATATGTGCTACACTGCCACGGAGATATTCAGGAGACACTCAACAGGAGGATACTCAACAGCAGGGAACCTCGCGTTCCCGGCTGTTGCCGTGCTATGTCAGCCGTCAGTCGGTGACGGAGAAGACGTATCAAATATAGTGGAGAACGGGAGCATCAGTAAATGACTGAGCGAGGACTGAAAACGCTGCAGGATTTTGTGTTCAATACACCACCGCAGAGCTTGTCCAGTGAACTACAGGCCTGGCGAGCTGAGCTGCAGGCTCAGTACGCTGGCGCCGCTTCGGACGACCTGCGCGACAATGCTGCGGAGTTGATGGCCGAAAGCGCGATAGACCTGCAATCAGTGATGACCGAGTGGAACCTGAAGGATAGTTGCCGCCACGGCGATCAGGCACTCACCGATGAGCAGCTTACCGAGGAGGCCAAGAAAAACGTCTCAGTGCTCGAAGACTGGGGCCGGCGTGATATGGTGGCAAAAGTCGACCAACAGGTGGAAGCAATTGCGTCCAGCAACCTCGCACGCCTGAGCCGGATGTCACTCGCTGGCGACACAAACACCTTCTGGGGCAACGACTATGCAGCCCATCTGCGGGATGCCATGCGCAAGGGCGCCGCTATGGTGACGACCAACCCGGTGCTGGTGAACGTAGCTCGCCAGGAGGAGCCCGAATACTGGACCGGCGTACGTGACCGCCTGCAGGCTACACACCCCAACTTCGACGCAGTCGAGTTGGCCTATGCATTGACGATCGAAGTAGTCCTATCCAACGCTCGCCTGCTCCGGCCAGTCTGGGAGCTGACCGGTGGAGAGATGGGATACGTTTCCCTGCAGCTTTCGCCCAAAGATGCGAAAAATGCCGACACCATGATCGAAGGCGCCCGATGGGTCTGGGAACGGCTCGAAAAAGGTCTGGGTGGAGTGCCCAACTGTGTGTTCAAGGTCCCCGGCACCAAGGCAGGGATAACCGTAGCCGAGACACTCACCTCAGAAGCCATGGGCGTAAACGTGACGGTGAACTTCGCGCTGCCTCAGCAGATCGCGTTCGCCGGTGCCATCGAAAACAACAGCATCACCCCGATATCCTACCGCACGCAGATGGACGGACGTCTGGATGACCCGGTGGGCGAGGAGCTCAAGGCAGCAGGTGTCAGCGACTGGGAGGAAGTCAAAACCTGGTGCACCACGGCAGTCCGACAGCGCGAGTACAAGATGCTGTGCCTGCCGCCAGA
>JAAYSP010000180.1 GCA_012518355.1 candidate division WS1 bacterium
CAAGCAGCTTTTTACCGCTGACCGTGCGTGTGGTCTCAGTGTCTTCCACCGCGACGTCGTCCATATCGGGCAGCGTACCGAAGTCTTCGATCTGCTCAGCCATCTCGATTGGAGCGGTGATCTTCACTCCAACCTCCGCAGACATATCCGGGCTCACCGTGATGCCCATGTCAACCGTCATGCAGCCTGTGCAGACCACGATCAATACCACTACGGCCATGCTCAACAGTCTTTTCATATCGCTATTCCTTTACTTTACTGTCAATTCATGTAGCCCAGATGCGGGTTACACTGTCACAAATCTTCTTCGGATCGCCCATCGTGTGACATCGGCCTTCACCTATGATAGTACCTGCCCCTCAGCCTCAGTCAAGCTCGCAGATAAAGGTATACCACGAAGGTAGAAAATGCACTGACGAAGACTGCTCCGGTTACAACGATCTCAGCTTTGCTTGCTGCCAGCAAGATGCCGATTGCTAGCAGGGTCACTGAACTGGCCGACAGAGCTCGCAAACCCGCTTCGGTAGCACATCCAGCCAGCAAATCGGTGGGAAGCGCCAGAAGACGATTGCATTGTCCGCACCGGTGCGATCCCGGTGGGTTCTCTGCAGCGCACTCCGGACAAATCTTCACTCCCAGGCGCTGTTGCCGAAGCAGGCGCTTGAGCCGCTCCAGCAGCCTCTCCATCTCTTCATCCTCACCAGCGCGCTCAAGATACTGCTCTACATAGCCGACAGCACGGTCATATTCACCCCGGCGCCTGCAAATATCCACCGCCCGCTTGTAGCTTGACGACAACGTAGGCCGTTTGGCAATGATGGCGTCACACTCGGCCAAGTCTTCAGCGTCCATAGCATCCAGAGCGCGCTGATTCGCCACTCGCTGCACCAACTGAACCCCCACACATAGCGCGGCCAAAAGCACGAGGAGCATCAGGCCAAGTGGCGTACCCCAACTGCTGACGATCCCTCCCACAAAGCCCAGCAGCACTACCAGATACACCGTACCCTCGACAGTGTCAATCGCTTTGTCGAGCACCAGTGAGATCACCCGGTAGCATGGATATGAGATCATCAGCAAGGCTGTCAGCAGGATGAGGGTACCACCTACTGCGCTCTCGGCAGTAGCTCCGGGCACTACTGATCACCCCTACGCCTGATCTGGAGCGGTGCTTTGCCCCTCGTAAATGCTAGCACCTCGCCTTTTCAGCTCAGCTCTCAGCTCACCGCTGTCCACACCCCGTATGTCACAGCCATCACGCAGACAGAGAGCAGCGGCCACTCCTGCAGCCTCACCGTTGCATGCGGCGATCGGCATCACACGATGCGATGAGTGAGCCTCATGGTCAGAGCTGATAGGCCTGCCTGCTACCAGTAAGTTGTCAAAGCCCAACGGACACAGACATCGGTACGGTATGTCATAAGCCTCGCCGGGTGGCAACTGCTTTATGACCGTGCCAGTACCTGCCGGATTGTGAATATCCACCGAGTACGCTCCGCGTGCGATACCGTCCTCGAATTTGCGCGCGGACAGCACATCATCGGCTGTGAGCACATAGTCACCGGTAATTCGTCTGGATTCGCGCACCCCAATCTGCGGGGCGATCTCCGAAATATAAGCATTTTCGAAGCCGGGCACCCGGTCGCACAAGAAACGGGCAGTCTGTTCCACCTGTCTACGCGCGATCAGTTCCGCCTCGGTCAGTGACAGCGTGTCTGTAGCATCGTGCATGACCACCCGAGTGGTGTTGAAATGGATCTCTCCCACTTGTGGGGTATAGAATAGCAGCACGTTCTCGCGCGGATTTTCTATCTGCCCGGTTGCCTGCGCCTCCCAGTACAGTTCATTTATGCCTTCTCGGGAGGGCATGGCTTCCTCATCCACTCCTACCATGCGGAAACACATCGTCATAGGCTGACTGTGGCCGTCTTCAGGTCTGCCTTTTTCGAACTGCGCCCCTGCCCATGCGGCAAGATCACCATCCCCGGAGGCGTCTATGAAGACTTTTCCGCTGACTACCTGCAATCCTGATTTTCCGGCAAGAACTACCCTGCTCACCGTGCCCTCATGGGCCGACGCATCTGCAACAAAGCTGTGTAGTAGCAGCCTGACACCCGCGCCATGAACCAGGGCATCACAGGCGAATCGCATGATACGGGGATCGAAGGCACGTCTGGCCTTGGCCCGCTCTGTCCACCCTCCCATGCACTGAAGTTGCTCGATTAGCCGCTGGAAAAGCCCCAGATTGATCTGCTCTTCGCCTGCAAAATAAGTCATGAAAGGGTTGACCAGTCCGGCGGTAGCCATTCCCCCGAGAAATCCATATCGCTCTACCAGGACGACATCGGCCCCTTCCTCGGCGGCAGCAACTGCCGCACACAGCCCAGCTGGTCCTCCACCTATAACCACAACATCGGTCTCCGCAGCCACCGGAAGCGTCTGGTAGAATTGCTCACGCATGAAACTCGCCTGCCTTTCACTGTAATCTCAGTCTTGCCTATTTCGTACAGTCGCATCAGATTCCTGCACTACCGGCCACAATCGGTGGTCACAGCTCAAATGATGCCATCACAGTGGAGACGCAGGTTTCCCAGCCGTCGTGGGCGAATAAGCATGGTGCGACTTGAACGCCATAACGGCGTGATATGTGTAAGGAGGATCGGAAATGAAGGTCGGACTGAGTGCAATCATCACTCCTCGAGAGTGGTCGTTTGCCCAAACCGTACAGGAGGCCAAATCGGCCGGGTACGAATCTTTAGAAGTGGTATTGGCTGATGAGGGCGACCTCACCATGGATACCCCGCCTGCGCAACTGGAAAAGTATGCCGCCATCGCTGCCGATGAAGGCATGGAATTGGCGTCCGTCGCGGCACTTGTACGCGAGGCGCCAAAGGATCTCATGACCTCGGATGATGCGGTCCGAGCTGCCAGCATCGACACCATGCGGCGGTGCCTGGATGCCACTGCCGCTATGGGCGTAGACACCATGCTTCTCACTCTTGGCGCACTAAGCGATGACCTGTACTACCACGAAGCCTATGCAAATGCCCTGCAAGCCCTGCAGCGCCTGGCACCACATGCCGAAGCCGTACAGGTGAATATCGCCGTTGAATACGTGTGGAACAAGTTCCTACTCAGCCCCATGGAGTTTGCCCGCTTCTGTGATGAAGTCGGCAGCCGACGTGTGGGTCTGTTTTTCGATACCGGCAACATGACTGTCTTCGGCTATCCGCAGCACTGGGTACGCATTTGCGGTGCTCATCTGATGAAGGTCCATTTCAAGGACTTCAAGCGACAGGGCTACCAATGGATGCCGCTTCTCGAAGGCGATGTCAATTTCCCCGCGGTGATGGCTGAACTCAGAACAATCGGCTACGACGGCCCACTGCTGTCAGAGGTCGCACCCTCTATCGCATCTCTGGAGGACACCGCTGACGCCATACGTCGCATCATCGAGATGTAGACAGCAACAGGCTCAACTCGATGGCAGGCTGTTGTGATAGCTGTAATTCTATATGCTTAGAAAGCTGGCTGCAATACAGACGCTCTGATTGCAATTCCCAGCGCAGTTACAGACAAAAAGGGCGGGTCACGCTGGACCCGCCCTTTTGTTTTGGCTGTGGCAGACCTGGAATTGTCTGACTATTCGTCGCCGATAGTGATTTGTGGTTCACGCCCCTTTTCACGAACAAAGTCGGGGTCGGCTCCGACAATTTCTGCCTCTCGATCGGGCTTGTCTGGCGCCTGTGCGCTATAAATTGTAGGTCGAGGCTCCAACACTAGCACATCTCGGACGAATATCTCATCAGGTTCGCGGTCGGATATCCGTACCCTGGTTTCGTCACTCCAGTATCCCTTCTTGCCGGCGGCGATGGTGAATTCATCCACATCACCAGGGTAGTTCATCACTACTCTATACCTATCACTGGTCCAATTCGCCCGCCAGTTACGCCACGTGCGAGGCCAGCCCTGCCCCAAGGTCTGAAGCCACGATTTGGTCTTACGTGTATCTTCGCGTCCATCTACCCACACACTAGCATCACCAATCGGACGTCCGGCCGGGTCCACTACTCGCAGTGCGATCGTCAAATTTTTATACTGTGGATAGGCCGGATGTCCCGACACGTACCCGTCATCATCATCAATGTCAGTGCCGTCACAGCCACCCAAAGTAATCAGTATCGGAATCCAAACGAGCGCGGTGATGACTAACCATCTGGTCTTGCCAGTCTGTATGTTCATTTTCGCTTCCTCCTCCATTCGGTGCGCCGCGCCTTATGCTCAGCTTCTACTATATGCTATAGTAGATATACCCAATTGTCAATACATGCAA
>JAAYSP010000226.1 GCA_012518355.1 candidate division WS1 bacterium
GCGCCGGAAGAGGCCGGGGTCCGGCCGGTGTGTTCCAGCACCACAAAGACTGCGAACTGGTAGCTATCGCTGACCGCAACCCGGAGCGGCTGACAGAGCTCGCTGATAGGCTGGAGGTACCGCACCGCTACACAGACCTGGATGAGATGCTCGCAACAGATATAGATGCGGTATTCGTGGCCACGCCCGCGCCGGTGCACACCGAGCACTCGGTGGCTGCCCTGCGCGCCGGTAAGCACGTGTTGTGCGAGGTGCCTGCGGTGTACTCGATAGAGGAGGGGCAGGAGCTGGTGCGCGCCGTGCGCGAGACCGGGCTGAAGTACAGTTTCGCTGAAAACATGTACTACTATCCGTATATCGGCACATACGAGCGGCTCATCCGCGACGGCGAACTGGGCGAAATCGTCTACGCAGAGGCCGAGTACATCCACAACTGCGAGGCGCTTATGGTGGATCGCCCTGATGGGCTCGGCGGAGGTGCCGCCGGAGTACCCACCTGGCGTACCGCACTGCACCCCATACAGTACCTCACTCACGATCTGCAGCCGCTTCTGCGCATGCTTCAGGACCGCTGTGTGAGCGCCATCGGGCTGGATACCGGCTGTCGCAAGCGTCCTGATCTTGGCGTGATAGATATGGGTGTGGCGCTGCTGACCACGGAAAAAGGCACCATCATCAAGCAACTGAACGGATTTGCGGTGGCGAAGGAACCGGCCCACCACTGGTTCGTAGTGTATGGCACCAAAGGCTCGCTGGAGCAGGGCCGCAGGGCCGCAGGGCTGGGCGACTCGCACTATCTGTATATCGAAGATCGCTACGCCAATGTCAACGGCCCGGTGCGGCTGGACGTGCCACGTGAGCACCCCGGCGCTCCACCCGAAGCCCGTCTGGGAGGGCATGGTACCAGCGAATACTACATGGTTGACGAGTTCGTCCAGTGTATACTGAACGACACTGAGCCACCGATAGATGTCTACGAGGCGCTCGACAGCACGCTGCCGGGGATCTGTGCCACACAGTCCATGCGCGAAGGCGGACGGCCGGTGGATGTGCCCGACCCGAGGCAGTGGTAGACACCGTACACCCGGCTAAGAGGCGGCAAATCGACATGTATTCCGTGCCCGACGCGCAGTGCGAAAGCACCTGGCATCATACGCGCAGTCTGAGTATACTGCAGGTGTGAGCTGTCTAGCTCACATATACCGACAGACCTACAGACTCATCACATAGGAGGAAATCTGCATCATGCTTATGCGTAAGTGCGGCAAGTCTGACATCCGCGTCTCCATCATCGGCGTCGGCTGCTGGTCCTACGGCGGCGGCGCAGACGACTACTGGGGCGCTCAGGACCAGCAGGCGGTAAACGACGTGGTCAGCGCTGCCCTGGATATGGGCATAAACCACTTCGACACTGCTGAGCAGTACAACGAAGGGCGGAGTGAAGAGGCGTTAGGAGCTGCCCTCAAGGGCCGTCGCGACCAGGCCGTCATCGCCTCCAAGATCTGGCTGCAGACTCCAGAGCAGCTACCCACACTGCGAGAGCGCGCCGAAGCCTCTCTGCGGCGACTGGGCACCGACTACCTGGACTTCTACTATGTCCACTGGCCGGTGAAGGACGCACATCTGCATGACGTGCTGGCGGTCTTCGACGAGCTCAAGAGCGAGGGCAAGGTTCGTTCGGTGTGCCTGAGCAACCACGGCGTCGGCCAAATCGCCCATGCGGTGCGCAGCGGTGTGCAGATAGATCTCAACCAGCTCTGCTACAACCTGCTGTCTCGCGCCATCGAGGTCGAGATCATGCCTCTGTGCGCGCGCCACAACATCGGCGTGGTCGCATACATGCCGCTGATGCAGGGGCTTCTCGCGGGCAAGTACGCAAACGCTGATGAGGTGCCGCCAAACCGTCGTAGGACGCGACACTTCCGTGGCGATATCCCACCCGCCAGGCACGGAGGCCCGGGCTTCGAGCGAGAGATGTTCGCAGTGATCGACCGCCTGCGCGAAATCTGCGCTGAGCATGAGATCTCCATGGCCGATCTGTCCATGGCCTGGGTGCTGCAACACTCCGGCATAGCCTCCACGCTTATCGGTGTGCGCGATGTGGAGCAGCTCAAGCAGGCAGTGGCTACCACCGAGATATCTCTGGACCAGGAGCTGAAGATACGGCTGGATGAACTGACGCGTCCGCTGCTCAAGGCCATGGGCACCAATCCGGACTACTGGGAGAGCCTGGAAACCAGCCGCAGCCACTAGACTTCCCAAAACGGGAGGCTGACTGTGATGTCTTCTCTATGGCAAGCACTGTCTGGCATGCTGCTGATCTGTACCATCGCTGCTGCCGACACGCCTGCACGGCCTGAGCTGGAGGTGGTTTTCCACCTGCCCTTCGATGGAAGCATCGAGGCGGCATCAGGCGGGCATGTCACCATCACCGGCGGAGAAGACATCCGGTTTGTCGAGGGCAAGATTGGCCAGGCGGCAGACTTACGCGCATCCGGCAGCGTGGAGTACCACAACCTGCCCGCGCTGGACATGCAGTCGGGCACCATCGAGTTCTGGATCAACTCAACTCACGACGGCCGACACATGGAGGACCGCTTCTACCTGCAATTCCTACGGGATGACGGCCAGGGGGGCATCGAGGCAAAGTTCTATCATGTCGAGTGCTCCATCCAGGCTACGATCTGGGGAGAAGCGGTCACCAACCGTCGCTACGGCTGGGGCTGGGCACAGGGCGCCTGGCAGCATATCGCCTTCACCTGGGACACGGCAGATCCGGAGCTCGCCGGCCTGAAGCTGTATCGAAACGGTGTGGAGAGCGGCTATCCATGCTCCTACAAGCCGGTTGCGCCTCCTGATTTCCTGCGCGTCGGCTACAAGTCTGCTGCAGAGCCCATATCCGCCTCCGCTCTGATCGACGAAGTGGTGGTGTACAACCGTGCTCTGTTTCGTGAGCAGATCAAGACACTGTATGAGGCTGGAGAGCAGCCACTTGAGCAGCGTCTGATAGCCGTTCGAGAGCGCATATCCGCCGATGAAGCCCGCAAATCCTACCTGACCGACCAGCTGTTCAATCACACCCGCTTCGGCTTCATCCACGGTCGCTATCAGTCTATGGCCAACTGGTCAGAAAAGGTGTTCGCCACACTTGGCCTGCCTGTGCCCGAACCGATAGACGAAACCGAACTGGCCACTACCGACATGGGCCAGTATGATGTACTGCTAGTCGGTGGCGGGGGCGGGCTGCGGCTGGATGAGGCCAATGCAGAGGCGCTGCGCCAGTATGTGAGATCAGGCGGGGGCTATGTGGGCATCTGCGGTGGTGCCATCAGTGCGGCCAGTTGCGGCCTCATCGAGGCTGAGCGCTACAACTTCGGTGCTCGCGGGCCAGTCTGGGGCATCCCCCGGGAGCATCCCATCACTGAGGGCTATGACATACCCCAGAAAATCCTCTTCCCACATGCCAGCGGGCCACTGTTTGTCATACACGAGGACTCTGACGAGGTGCCTGTGGTGCTGTTTGACGTGGGCAACCCACCCCTGCCGACCTTCGTGAATGCAATCGCAAGACAGTACGGTGAGGGTCGTGTGGCGGTGTTCAGCGGGCACCCGGAGGGCTCTGCAGAGACTCACAGGCTGCTGCGAAACGCCATCATGTGGGCCGCAGGGATAGTCGCTATAGAGGAGCAGGCTACCGCCCGGTAGCAGTGCGGTGCTCCATACAGCGAAAGCCGGCCGTGGCTACAGGTAGCCCAGACTCCGCAGCCGTTCTTTTACGCGGACCAACTCCTCCTCGCTGTACGGCTGGGTCTCCGACATCGCGTGAGTGGAGGCTATGTCGCGTAGCACGTACACCACGAAGTCGGTCACCGAGTTATAGCCTGCACCCTCGATGATCTGGCTCAGCTTGTCATACAGTGGTCGAGGAATCTTGATCGTGACTTTGTCAGACCGGCGGCTCATCTGTGCTCCCTGCCCTGAATTGTATAGCGGTGCCTGCGTAGGCTCACATGACTCTTCGACACCCACACCCTGTTTTCCTACCTGAGGCTGCAATTGCCACAGATGCTGGCAGGAATCAGCGCCCGCTGAGGTCAACTTTTCATGACACCTAATCTCTCGCAGCGATATGCCGGACTACCGGACTAGATGAGGTCATGAGCAATAGAGGCGGGACTGGTACTGTACACGTACGTCATCAGGCCCGACATAGTTGCGGAGAGCTAGGACCTCGTCTATCAGACCTACCTGCAACACTGAGACTACGAGACTATCCTCTGCAACTGTGAACAGCGCCACAGCAACCCCATAGACGGGGCTTGCCGTGATTTACCGTGACATTGACTTGAACCTGCGCAATCGCAGGTGTATCATGGCAAGGCCACAGTAGCCTTGCCTATCAGACAGGCGTACTTGTCCACGCTTCGAAAGGTCACATGACTGATGAACGTACTTGTCATCTGCCTCGACACTTTGCGCCCCGACAAGGTAGGCGCGTATGGTCCCACCGTGGTGAAGACGCCCAGTCTCGACCGTTTTGCCGCGCAGAGCTGTCTTTTCAGCCGCGCCTATGCTGAGTATCCGAACACCGTACCGTCGCGCACTGCCATGGTTGCAGGGGTCCACACCTTCACGAACCGACCCTGGGAGGCGCTGCATACCGACGACTTGCATATCGCCGAACTTTTCGCAGATGCCGGCTACCTGACCGCAGCCTTCTCGGATACACCGTTCAACTCCGGTGCCTGCATGGACCGCGGATTTGCGCACTTCCGCCACTATCCGATGGGCAAATGCCTGCCACCATTTGACGGCTCCGAAGCGGTGGATGCCTCCGAGGCGTTTTGCCCGCCTGGATTTCCCGAAAAGGAGTATCTGTTCTACCCCAATACCAAGACCAACCGCATCCTCAGCATGGAGAAATACGGCAGATACCTGCCGCAGATGATGGTCGAAGAGGCATGCCAGTGGCTGGAGCAGAACCGTGACCGACGCTTTTTCCTGTGGCTCGACAGCTTCGCTCCGCATGAGACCTGGGACGCGCCGGAGCAGTTCGCCTCGATGTATGAGCCTCGCCGCGGCTGGGAGGGGCGCTACATCCCTATGCCTATGGGGCCCGACGCAAGCTGGCTGATGCCCGGCGATCTGGATCATATCCGCGCACAGTACCATGCCTGCATCACCGAGGCAGACTACTGGTTCGGCATGCTGCTGGAGCGACTCGACGAGCTGGCACTGACAGAAAACACGCTGGTGGCCATCATATCCGACCACGGCATGCCGCTGGGTGAGCATGGCACTCTGCGCAAGTTCGGCTACCCACTGTATGAGGAGCTCTCGCGCATCGTATGGATGATCCGCCTGCCCGATCGCATCACCCCTGGGACTGTGTGCGACGACCTGGTCTCCAACATAGACCTGCCCGAAACGCTGCTGGACGCCGCCGGTCTGCCGGTCCCCGGAACTATGCAGGGACGCAGCCTGATGCCCGCCCTGACCGGTGCGGGCATGGAACCCAGGCCCAACCTGTACCTCGGTGCCTTCAACTTCCACGCCGGAGTGGTCTCCGCTGATGGCCATAAATTCATAGACAACCGGGGCGCCAGACAAAACGAACTATACCATTTGCCATCGGACCCGCAGGAGCAGCATAATCTGTACGCCGAACAGCCAGAGCTTGCCGCCGAGATGCACCGTCGCCTGTGGGAGTTCTACGCACCGTGGCGGTTCAAGCACTCCCGTCGCCATCAGCACAATCGCGATAGCAGATAATCGCCTCTCATGCAGGTATACTTTTTGTGGCGGAGAATAGACTCTCCCGACAGTCAGCGCCGACTCGGATTTGCCCGGCATCCCCTGGCAAGTCAGGACAAATCAAGGCAAATCAGGGCGTGTACGATACAGGAGTACCCCATGAACGCCAATAGCAGACAGCCAATCGTGCGAAATCTCGATGAGATCACTCCCGTGCCATGTCCGTGCGGCCAATCCAGCCGCCTGATAAACGCCGCTGATGGGACCGGCATGAGCCTGCACATCACCCACATGACTGATGGGGATGCGCATATGCATGAGCTGACCGATGAGCTCTACTACATCATCGAGGGCTCCGGTCATATCGAACTGGATGGCCAGGTACATGCACTGACTGTCGGCACCGCAGTGTACATACCTGCTGGTGTCAGCCATCGCGGCTGGGGCGATTTTCGCGCAGTCATCGTCGCCACCCCGCCATTCGATCCGGATGATGAGATAGCCACTGGCGGCTGACAGTCAATCCGTGCAGCAAGCGTGACGCTGGCGTCACCTCTACAGAATACGAGAGGTGTTTTGCAGAAATCATGTAGCTATATATCGCTCTATGGTCACATAGACACACATAGCTATTCCGAAGTTATAGCTATACCTAAGCTATCCCCAGTCAATCAAGGAGGACAGGTCATGGCCAAGAAACTAAGAGTAGGATTTGTGGGCATCGGCGGCATCGCCCAGGGTGCTCACATACCCGGATGGAAGGCTGTAGAGGACGCAGAGATGGTGGCGGCGGCTGATGTCAACCCCAAGACGCTCGAAACCGGGGCGGATATGGCTGGCATACCGGCAAAGGGACGCTATAGCGACTACAAGAAGATGCTGGATGAAGTCGAACTTGACGTGGTCAGTGTCTGCACCCCGAACTCTGTGCACAAGGCACCGACGATCGCCGCATTCGAAAAGGGCTGCCATGTGCTGGTCGAAAAGCCCATCGCGGTGTCGGTGAAGGAAGCCGAAGCTATGATCGAGGCCGGCGAGAAGGCTGGCAAGCTGCTGATGGTTGGCCAGAGCCTGCGCTTCACGCCGGACGCACTGGCTATGAAACGCTGGGTGGACGAAGGCCTGGTAGGCGACATCTACTGGGGACGCGCATCGCTGCTGCGCCCTCGCGGAGTGCCAAGCTGGGGGCTCTTCATAGACAAGGATATGTCGGCAGGTGGCCCCTGCTACGATCTGGCAGTGCACATCCTCGACCTGTCCATGCACCTGATGGGCTATCCCAAGCCTGTTCGAGTGTCGGCCAACATCTGGCTTGAGATCTCCAACAAGCCGTCACTGATGAAGCATGACCCCAAGAAATACACTGTACCCGACGAACTGGCTGCCGGCTTTGTCCGCTTCGAAAACGGAGCCTGCCTGTCGCTGGAGACCTCGTGGGCTGTGAACGCTCCGGAGGGCACCTATCAGGTGTTCCTGACTGGCACTAAGGGCGGCATCCAAAACAATCCGACCACTCTGGTGCAGGAGCAGGCGGGCATGCTCACCAACACCACCATCCAGATCAACCCGGATGAAAAGATAGCCTCTCACAGTGAGGAGATCCGGCTGTTTGCCGAGGCGATCCGCAAGGGCCTGCCATCACCTGTCCCCGGTGAGCAGGCACTGCAGACACAGCGTATCCTCGATGGGATCTACAAATCGGCCAAGCAGGGGCGGGAAGTAGCCGTCTAAGACGCCTCGACTGAGGTCTGTTTGCGCCAGGACGACCGTGTGGCTTGCTCGGCTCGTCCTGGCGTATCGTCTTATCCACCACTGAACATCTGGGACGATGGGGCACGCAAGAGGCTGGTCATGCCAGGGGCTGGTCATGCGACGATAGATACACGAAGCGGTGCCTCTGCAGCGGCTGCTTCAGTGCTTCCAGCCATACCAGAAGCCTCCGGCAAAGCCGCCAGTGAAGGGGAGGTTGTAGGTCATGATCCGCCACAGAACCGAGAACCCGGACTTGGCCGCCGTCGCAGCCGGATCAGCCGCCTGCCCGATGGCCTCCCACTGCCACTCGGCGAAGCCGTAGTATGCCAGAAGCTGCATCAGGATGAACACGATGCCGATTATGCAGCCGACCATACGCGTAACGCTTTTCAGAAACACCGCAGCGCCATAGCCCAGCAGGCCGCCAAATCCAAGCACACTTACAAAAGGCAGTAAAAACTGCATATCCGTAACCTCCGACAGTTGCATATATCTTAGTGTTGCGAGCACCGGCCTGTCAATCGGAGCGCTATCACATGGCCATGAGTCGTGTATATGCGGACAATCTACCGGCCGAGAGTCTCCGGCAGTTGAGCCGGATCTGCGCAGACTATCGCCTGCAAATGGTCTCACAGCCCCCTGCCGATGCCGCGCTGGTCGGCATCGAAACGGTGGACGTCCTGGCTGGCTTACCCGCGCAGTTGGAGGCCCGGACCGGTCTGCAGCACATCCCGATTGTAGTTGCCGGAGGGCCGGATAGCGCCGACGCATGGCAAGCCGCAGCCGGCACCGTCCAGGGCTATGTACCCGGCTACGCCCCCCACCGCATCGCTGCACAGGTGCGCATGGTCTGCGATACAGTGCGCGCTTTTGCCGCTGTCCATCCTCTGACCGGCCTGCCTGGAAGCCCGGCCCTGCAGCGAGAAATCGAGACCCGGCTGAGCAGCCGAGGCTCACTGGCCGTGGTGCAATTCGATCTGGACAATTTCAAGCCATACAACGACATATACGGCTATCAGCGTGGCGATGAGATGCTCCTGTGGCTGAAGGGTCTCATCCATGGAGTGATTGCCGAGTGCAGACCGGCACACTGCTTCCTCGCGCACCTGGGCGGAGATGACTTCATCTTGACCGCAGACGTATCCTCGGCTAGAATGATAGCCCGGCAGTCCGTGGATCGCTTCGAGGCTCAAAAGCAGCGCTTTTTCACTGACGAGCACCGTCATGAAGGCAAGTTTGTTGCCGTAGGGCGCACTGGTACGCGCCGCGATGTGCCGCTTACGACCCTGACGGCAGTCATGGTCACAAACGAGGCGGCCGACATAACTCATCCGGGCCATGTCTCGGCAGTTCTGGCTGAGATGAAAAGCTATGCTAAGTCACTATGCGGGAGCAACTTCGTCGCGGATCGCCGAAGTGAGCACTGGACATCAATCCCGCAAGGTAGCAGCAGGTTATGTGGCCAAAAGGAGGGGCAGTGCCAGGGCGGTCAGGGGTGACTGTTGTGTGCCTGTCATGCATCAACTGCACTGGTGCTGCTTCTCAGACTGCGCTCACATAAGTGGATTTACGACCGACTTCATGCCGCCGCGACTGTGCGGCAAGGTGAGCAGGTATGGCCTACTCAATACTGTTTGTGGATGACGAGAAAAACCTGGTACGCACCGCTGAGATATACCTGACACGCTCAGGATATGAGTTTCACGCTGCCTATGACGGAGTGGAAGCACTTGAGAAGCTCGACCACTTCACTCCCGACCTGATCATCCTCGACATCGCCATGCCCCGGCTCAACGGCTGGGACGTTTTGCGCCTGCTCCAGCAGGATCCCGTCAAAGCCCAGATCCCGGTTCTCTTACTCACCGCACACAGCCATGACGCTGAAAAAGCCCGCGGCTGGGAGCTGGGGGCCACCTGGTTTCACACCAAACCGTTCAGTTTCGATGAATTGCTGCTGGTCATGGAACGGATCCTCCACGCTGACGACCAGGACTGCCCCACTCCAGACTGAACGCCATGCGATCTGTCTTCACCACTCAAGCCACGCCCGATGCCGAAGCGCAAGCGGCAAGATGCACCGCGCTTCGCTAACGCCTGCCGGGCATGAGACGGATCCTCCATGCTGGCGACCCAGGACTGCCCCACTCCAGACTGAACGCCATGCGATCTGCCTTCATCGATCAAGCCACGCCCGATGCCGAAGCGCAAGCGGCAGGATGCACCGCACTTCGGCTAACGCCTGCCGGACACAGAGCGGATCCTCTACGCTGACGACCAGGACTGCCCCACCCCAGACTGAACGCCATGCGATCTGTCTTCACCGGTCAAGCCACGCCCGATGCCGAAGCGCAAGCGGCAGGATGCACCGCACTTCACTAACGCCTGCCGGGTGTGGACAGGATTTCCTCCAGTCGCTGCAGGTTGTTCGTCACCACTCCTGAATCGTCCACCGCCTCTAACTGCCGCCAGAAGTCGCGTGCTTCTTCCAGTCGCCCGCTTCTCTCCAGCGCATGAGCATACGAGCGAGCGCGAATTGGAGGTGCATCCAGGTCCACGGCGCGCTTCAGATACTGTATCGCCAACCGCGCATGCCCTTGCAGCAGGTAATAGTAGCCCAACTCGAAATGCGCCTCCCATGAGTCCGGATTTGCCTGGATAGCTTTGCGATAGACCTCCACTGCCGCCCCATGCCGGTTCATGGACCACAGAAGCCAGCCGCTGTTGGAGTAGACATCCACCCATGAAGGCTGCAGGAACAGTGCCGCTTCGTTGCAGCGGATCACCTGCTCGTAGTCTCCCGCATGAAACCATATGTCGGCTTCAGCCACCATCGCTTCAGCGGCAAATTCCAGCGCCTGCTGCCAATCGCACCACTCCAACAGCCCACCATAGGGTTCCCGTGGCGGCCAATCAGCGGGCGGATACTGCTGTGCCTGGCTGATGATGCGGCTCAAAAACGGGCTGCCCGATACCGGGTGCTGCTGAAGCAATCGCAGGCACGCGGCCCGATCGGCGCGGCACATGCCGTAGATAGCGTAGTACTTCACCCACTCCGGGCCCTCATAGAACGCTGCCTCAGCGCCCGGGTAGCCTTCTTTTCGCCCGCACTGGGCCAGCGCAAGTGCCACATGAAGCCGCACCTGCCGATCGCTGTCTTGCAGCGCCTCAAACAAGACGTGCTCTACCGCGACCCCTCCTATCTGCCCCAATGCAAACGCTGCCCGTTGGCGGTCCTGCGAAGCGCCGTCCATCAGGCTGTCGGCCAACACGTCTATCAGCCGGTGCTGCCCACGCAGCAGACACACCGGTCCCCACTGCACGGGCTCAAACGCCGTCTCAGACGCGCCGGTATGCTCTCCATCACACCAGCACATCTGACAGATAAGTAGCGACAACAGGGCAGCCCAAACGTATCCTCTCTGCACAATCGCCCTCCTGTTCAGCTCTGGCATCGATTTTGCCTACGACTCACTTGTCCACCATCGAATTTGCCCGCGATGCAGACATATCAGCAGCATGTACCTCTAGACTTTTCTTCACGTGGGCACACATGTCCTGTAGTGGTTTGAAATCCGGATAAGCGGGGTATACATGACAACAGACAGCCTCTGCAGCATATAGAGTAGAGGCTTGACATAAAAAGCCGTAAAGCTGTCAAATCTCAAAGGCAGGACGATGGAGGTGAGCGACCCCTAGAATGCAACCAGCTATGACCGGGAACTCGCCCGGCCTGCCGATAAAGTTTTGGAGGCCTTGTGCCGATAAGAGAATCGGACGCCTCAAGGGACACGCTCCCAACACACGGATAAATCGGAAACAGGCGAAGCAACGGGCGAGTTCTTTGGTGTCCGGATCCTGATGAGATAACAAATCAAAAATGCAGTGAACAAAAGTTGAGTATGTTACGTCGAAGACAATGGAATTCAGGTTTGAAACGCGGAATTAGTGGGTAAGCTATAAATGGCGAGCGGTGAGACGTACCGGCGGCGGGGAACATGACGGAACGGGAGTGGTGCCTATGACTGTACAGAACTCCCTCAGTCCGCAGGCCGCAGCGGAGTAAAATAAAAGCGGCCAATTGACAACCAGACGTCCGAAGAGGAAGTGATGCCTATGGCTGTACTCACCACCTCCAGGACCCCCGAATGCTGACGGGATCATCAGCAAAAAGACACAAACAGAGGTAGCATGGGAGTGATGCCTATGACTGTACAGAGCTCCCTAAGTCCGCAGGCCGCAGCGGAGTAAAACAAAAGCGGCCAATTGACAACCAGATGTCCGAAGAGGAGTGATGCCTATGATTGTACTTACTTCCTCCAGGACCCCCGAATGCTGAGGGGAATATCAGCGACCCAGGCAAACGCAACTGTAGTACAGGAGTGATGCCTATGGGTGTACAGAAGTCGTAGACAATCTACCTCACCCGCTGACCTAAAAGACCAGCGGCACGTAAAAAAACCTCGAGCCCGCCATCGTCCTGATGGCGGGCTCTATCGTCTTCCGATGTCGATATCAGACGTTCAGCCGCTCTCTCTGCTGAATTCACCCAGAAGGCGCAAATCTTCATCTTCCAGAGCGGCGGCATGGAAGATGCAGGCTCCCTCGATGCCCTGGTCGCGTACGAACTGCAGTTGCTGAATCATGTCTGCTGGTGACAGGGTTCCGAGGCTGCTTTTACGCCCCACTCCCGGATAGTAATCCACCTCTGTCCCATCGAGCAGACGCAAGTGTTCATCCACGAAGCGCTGAAAGCGGTCGAAACACGGGTTGTAGCTCATCGGGCAGACGAAATCGAGTATGCCCTGCCGACACCATGCGCTCCAGTCCTGCCCCTCGACCACCGCGTCCTTCAGGTACCGAGCCCGTGCTGCCAGTGAGATGTACAAACCTCGTGTTCGGCACTCACTCGTCAGATCCCATGCCAGCGCAGAGACGAAGCGGTTACGCATCTCGACCTCGAGATAGCTGACCGCCGGATTTGCCAGGTCTTCGGCGTCCGGCACGGGTTTGCCCAGCCACTGCTGTCGGGCCTCGCAGCAGCGTTCGCACACACAGGGATGATCGTTCAGGGCCGCAGAGTTGGGGTATCGCACCGCATCCATGTGCAGCCCGTCACAGTCGTAGTCTTCCAGAATACCTGTACCGATGTCTACGATATGCTCTACGTTTTCGTCCCAGGCAGGGTCCCCCCAGTGCGCGCTCCAGCTCGGCATCTCTTCATCTTCTCGCTGCATCGGAACGTAGAAGCCCTGGCTGTCGCTGAAACCGGGAGTGACCCCGCCAAGGCCCACGATCGGGTGCACCTCCATGTCCAGCTCGGCAGCCTGCTCCACGATTGGGCCCAACAAATCTCTCTGTGGCTCACCAAGAACAGGGCTGTCGAACACGTGGCCGCTGCTACTGCTCACAAACGGCAGATAGATGCTGATGCCCGCGTCACGCAGCTTGCCCAGCCACGCTCTGACATCAGTCACTGAGTCCTGACCTTCGGGGAACTCTCTGGTTGGATGCGCCCATACTCCCAGGATCATCGTAGACCTCCTCCGCTGTGCGTTAGGCCGGTATCCGGCCGACATTTGGCGATACCCTGCTGCGGCACGCTGCTGCAGAGTGTGCAGAGACAGTTCCGCCCGCGAGCTGAGAGACCTGCCGCGGGCGGATGTACACTGTGTCATGATGTGGGCGCGTACGCCGGGACTACCTGCCGAGCAGCTCCCTGATGTTGCGCAAGATCTTCTCCGGTGACGGTATGTTCTCGCTCTCCAGGGGCTCAGCCATGGGTGGTGGGACATCATGGGCCGCCACGATACGCACCGGCTTTTTCAGCGCCTCGAAACAGGCATCCTGCGCCTGATAGGCGATGTGCTCGCCATAGCAGCCCGTGGCCGGCGCCTGCTGGACGATGAGCAGCAGACCGGTCTTGTTCACGGAGCTGTTGATCATCTCGGTATCCAGCGGGATCAGCGTCCGCGGGTCTACCAGCTCCACCGATATGCCCTCTTCTTCGGCCATCTGCGCGGCTTCGGCAGCCACCTGGGCCATGAACGAATACGCCACCACAGTGATGTCAGTGCCCTCGCGGATGATCTTGCCCACGCCAAGGGGTATCGTGTAGTCGTCCTCCGGCACCGGATCCTTCGAGGTGTACAGGTGCTGATGCTCGATGAAGATGACCGGGTTGTCATCACGGATCGAGCTCTTCAGCAGCCCCTTCAGGTCGTAAGCTGACGAGGGTGTCACCACCTTCAGGCCCGGGAACATAGTCACAAGCGCCTCGAGGCTCTGGGAGTGCTGCCCTGCATAGCCCTTCCCGCCACCGATGGATGTGCGGATGACCATCGGCAGGGTGGCCTTGCCGCCGAACATGTAGCGGTTTTTGGCCGCCTGGTTGCCCACCTGATCCATCGCCATCGGCAGGAAGTCTATGTACATGAGCTCAGCAACTGGTCTCAGACCCACCATCGCAGCTCCGGCAGCGGTGCCACATATCGCGGCCTCCGAGATGGCGGTGTTGAAGACCCGCTCACGGCCGAAGATCTCGATCAGACCACGCGTGGCGCCAAACGCTCCGCCATAGTCGGCCACATCTTCGCCATACAGGATCACGCGCCGATCGCGTAGCATCTCCTCCATCAGCGCCTCAGCTACAGCATGGCGGGCCAAAATTCGGCCTGCGCCATCACGCCGGGCTTTTGCGGCAGGCGACTTGAGCGCATCTTCAGGCGTAGCCCACTCGCTGCCGATATCATCAGACGTGCTGTCAGCAAGCAGACCCTCATATATACTGGACGGGTCGGGATCAGTGGCTGCCCCGGCCATCACCGCAGCCCGCTCTATCCGCTCTTCCGCCGCCTTGCCGCGCGCGGCAACAGCAGCCTCATCGAGCACTCCGGCCTCCATGAGCTGAGCCGGGAAGGTCTTCAGCGGATCTACCTCGTGCCAGGCGCACTCTTCGTCCTCACTTCGGTAGCTCTTGCAGTCATCAGACAGCGAGTGGCCCTTGTAGCGGTAGGTGATGCACTCGAGAAGCACCGGGCCCTCGCCGTTGCGGCACTTCTCAGCAGCCCGCTTGACCGCATCTCGCACCGCCAACGGGTCCATGCCGTTAACGACTTCAGCATGCATGTTCGCATCGTTGTAGCCCGAGCCACGCCGGGCCAGGCGCCGGATACCGGTCACTTCTCCGACCTGCTGGCCGGTCATGCCGTACTGGTTGTTTTCGATCAGGTATATCACCGGGCAGCCGCGCTCAAACTGCGCCATGGTGGCGAAGTTGTAGGCTTCGTGAGCGATACCGTTGTTTGTGGCCCCATCACCAACCAGGCAGACGCAGACCTTGCCGTCGCCGAGCTTGTCGGCCGCCATGGCCGCACCGGTCGCCATGGCATACGAGCCACCGACGATCGCGTTGGCACCCAGATGCCCCACATGGAAGTCGGCGATGTGCATCCCGCCACCACGACCCCGACAGTAGCCCTCTTCCTTGCCGAACAGCTCTGCCATGGTGCGGAACAGATGCTCCTGCAGTGCCGCATCGAACGCCGCGTCGCGGTCAGAGCGGTCGAAATCGTACTCACCGACTCTGTCGCCGAGGAACTCGAGCAGACGCGCGGTGTCGGCCCGCTCCAGCGCAAATGCACCCTTGGCGATCGAGTGTCCATGACCACGGTGAGTCGAGGTGATGTAGTCGTCCGGGTTGAGCGCCGCCATGGTGCCAACTGCTACGGCTTCCTGGCCGATGGACAGATGAGTTGCGCCGATGAAGCGGAACTTAGGCAGTGGCTTGTAGCGGGCGCTCTTGAGCAGTACGATGGTCTCTTCGAAATGACGGATGTGCAGCAGATGGTCATACATGCATACAGCTTCATCTGCAGGCAGCCCGGCTGCCAGCTCGCTCTGCAAATCACCCTCGTAGACAAACTGGGGTATCGGCGCGAATTCTATCGTTGCGCGCTGAAAGTTGGGCAGCACGTCCATGTGTTTGGGCATGGTCTCACTCCTGCGTAGACAGTCCAAGGCACCGGTCGGCAAACCGGTGTCATCGTGTGCGGGCTTCTGGTGTTGCAGTCTCAATTATGCCACATCAGGTTCGCTTTGTCTAACTGAGTTATACACCCGTGATTTGCAGGGTTTCGTCTGATTTTGCGCCTGCTGAATTGAAGTGGAGGACAAACGCCGGGGCATGATGAATTGCTTGACGGCAGATGATGAGCTCGAGGTATATCACCTCAGCCGGAACGCCAATCGCCAAACCATCAGGGAGGTGGTAGCGTCATGTTCAATCATAGCTTTCAGTTCGGTCTCGGAGGCCTACCGTACCCGGCCGAAGCCCGTACCCGGTCCATATCAGCAGAAAACCCCGATGGCAGCAAGGGTGGAGGGGCGCAGGCAAAGCCCGGCGACCCCGGCGCCGTACAGGCGGCAGCCATGCTCGGTGAGGGCTGGAAGGTGCGGCCATACATCAACCTGCCCGCCGGAGAAACCACCACCATCGCGGATATCTCGGGCGCCGGAGTGATCCAGCACATCTGGATAACCGTCGCCGAAACAGCCTATCGCGACTGCATCCTGCGCATGTACTGGGATGGTGAAGACACACCATCGGTGGAGGTGCCCCTGGGAGACTTCTTTTGCTGCGGCCACAACCTGCGTACCAACATCAACTCTCTGCCGGTGGCGGTGAACCCCAGCGGCGGCTTCAACTGCTACTGGCCCATGCCCTTCCGTGCCGGGGCCCGCATCACCATAGAAAACCAGCGCCGGGAGGACATCAACGGCTTCTACTACCAGATCACCTGGGCCGAAACGCAGGTGCCCGACGATGCCGCCTACCTGCACGCTCAGTGGCGCCGCTCTATGGGCACCCGCCAGCAGCCGGAGCATGTCATCCTCGACGGAATCCGTGGGCGAGGCCAGTATGTCGGCACCTATCTGGCATGGGTGCAGTTTTCTGACGGCTGGTGGGGAGAGGGTGAAATCAAGTTCTACCTCGACGGGGATGAGCAGTACCCGACCATCTGCGGCACCGGTACAGAAGACTACTTCGGCGGTGCATGGGGCTTCAAAGATACCTTCTCGACTCCGTTTCTAGGCTATCCACTGTGGCAGAAGGAAGAGGGCATGGTGCCCAAGCACGGCCTCTATCGATGGCATATCATGGACCCGATCCGCTTCGATGAGGACCTGCGAGTGACCATCCAGGAGCTGGGCTGGTGGCCAAACGGCTGCTATGAACCGCTGACCGATGACATCTCTTCGGTCGGCTACTGGTACCAGAGCGAGCCACATGCACCGTTCCCGCAGATGCCGCCGATAGAGCAGCGCTGGAGCCGATAGAGACGGGAGAGACGCTGGAGACGGGAAAGCTGTGTAGCTGCAGCGAAAGCTGATGGCCAGGTGGGTTGCCGGTAGAGCACTGCCCGTGTCCGGTATGACCGTGCCGTGTCATCAGGAAGAAAACGTATATCTGACCTGCCTGCTGCAGTCAAGACAGGCAGGTCTGCTCTTGTGCGACGGTGAATTGTAGACGCGCAAAGGAGGGGTCAGCCATGCCTGACGTCGTATGCCTGGGTGAGCTGCTGGTGGACATGACCGCCCAGGAGTTCGGAGTGTCGCTGGAAAACGCCTTCACATTCGAGAAAAACGCAGGTGGGGCACCTGCAAACGTAGCCGTGGGCTGCGCTTCACTGGGCATATCGGCCACGCTGATAAGCAAGATAGGTGACGATAGCTTCGGGCGCTTCCTCAAAACCACCGTGCACGAAGCGGGTGTGGGCATCGAGAGCCTCATGGTGACGGATGCCTATCCAACTCAGCTAGCATTCGTCGCCATCGGCAAGAACGGAGTGCCGGATTTCGAGTTCCATGTCAGCCAGCCGGCCCATGAACAGCTTACCGTGGATGACCTCAACCCGGCACTGCTTGAAAGCGCCCTGGTTTTCCACTTCGGCCCGCTCACCTTGCTGAACGAACCGGCACGCTCGACCACCTTCGCCGCAGTCGAAATGGCAGCCGAAGCCGGGGCACTCATCTCCTTCGATGCCAACTACCGCAGGCGGCTGTGGCCTGATGAGGATGTCGCGTATGACCTGATCTCGGAAGCCGCGGGCGTGTCAGACCTGGTGAAGGTAAACCGTGAGGAGCTCGTCCTGCTGACCGGCACAGACGACACCTACGACGGGCTGCAGAGCCTGCTGGAGATGGGGCCTGAGCTGGTCTCGGTGACGCTGGGGCCCGATGGCTGCGCCTTCGCCGGTGGCACGTACTTCGAGGAGATCGAGGGGATACAGGTGCCTGAGGTGGTGGACACCACCGGCTGCGGCGATGCCTTTGTGGCCGGCTCCATCGCCTGGCTGCTACAAAGCAACACCGATGTGGCAGACCTGACCGGTGAACAGATGCTGCAGATGTACCGCTATGCGAACGCCGCCGGTGCCTTCGCCAGCATGACCTCCGGCGCCATCCCGTCTATGCCCGATCCTGATGATATGAAGCGGATGATGAAGCACGCGTACGGCTGAAAGCCAGCGTCGCAACGCTAGCAGTGCTGCGTGGTACATGGCGAGGCTTGCAGAAACCGTTGATGTCGGCTGGCAGCGGCCCCGGCTATCCTGTGTCGCTATGGACTCCACAAATTTTCCGGACTGAGTGTCTGCTCGAGGCGCATCCATTTGCAGTTGCCTGCCACGAAGGTGAAGTTGCACCCCTCTGCATGCCGTGGCGCGACGGCCGCCAGCCCCTCCAACGCCTGATACATCCCCAGAGTACGCAGGCTGCTATCGCTCTCGAAGAAGAGGATAGTGCGAGACTCCTGATACAGCTCAGCGCGCCGCAGTGAGGAGTTGTTGTATCCGCCTACCAGTGTCAGCTCGTAGTTGATCCCATAGCTGCACCTGGGCCCAGGTGTCCCCGTCGCCGCAGTGGGATTGGCATCCGCCGGACACAAAAGCAGCAATTCGTTGCGCGTATAGCTCGTCACCAGGGCAGGCCAGCCAACATCGGAGCCAGACGATCGGGTCTCACTCACTCGTGCCGGTGGCAGCCGATCGTCATAGTCATCTGCGTACAGCGAAGCGGCCATGCCCAGATTGCGCAGGTTGCTCAGACATGAGATAGCTTCAGCGCGTTTCGTGGCGACTTCATATACCGGCAGCAGTATCGCGGCCAGTATCATGATGATAGCGACCACCACCAGGATCTCTACAAGCGTGAAGCCGCTGCGGCCTCCCAAGTAGAAGCCTCTTTCCGGCTACGAGCCAGAGTGTGCCTAGCGTGCGCCAGTAGGCAAGTGTGCGAAAGTCATAATAGGTCGAACTCAAGAGGCAGCCGCTCAGCCCGATGCTCTCTTGACCAGATGGAACCGCCAGATCAGATGACCCGCCTTACCGTTTTCCTGCCAGTATCTTTTGACATCGAACAGGCCATCGTAACGGAACCCTTTCACAGGCGCAAATGGAGAACGCAGCCTGGCCCCCCGTATCAATCTCACAGGAATGTTTTTCTTCGCATTTTGTGCAAGGGCCGCGTTTTGATTTACCAGTTTTTGGTCAGCTATCTGAACACCACTACGATCTTGCCCACCGTGACCAGTGTAGATTATCTCATCGCCGAGGTCTTCATCATCTTCATATCCCCCAGAAAGTACGACGGACTCCGCACCTCTATCAGCTGACCCGCAAATGCCTGCCTGAAGTGGACGATGCACACCCGAATCGTGCAGCTCACGACGATTCGCGAACAGTTGGCCAACTTTTATCCCAGGGATCTCACCAAATGTTCTCATGATGCCCTCCTTCATGCCAGATTTGAATACGTCAACATAACAAAATAGAGCGGATGCTTCCTGTACTACACGCATTCATACGACTTACTGCTGTTCAGATCTGATACTGGTACCGTTTGCCGCCTGAAGTAGCGCCAATTGCATCGCCTGGTTCATGTAGCCGTCGCTCAGCGTCGCAAGAGGGCGTGGCGTCTCACCACGGGCGGCCTGCACGAAGCGGCTCAGCGACAGGTACATCAGATCATCGCTGCACGCCTCCCGCCCCTCGATACTCAGCCAGGTACGGAAGATACCCGCCTCATCGTTGCGCCCCTCGTAATCGGCGAGGATGCCGTTGATCCCGAAGCGGCGCACCAGCTTCTCAGTCTGACCGGCGCGCACGACAATCTCCGCGGCGCACACCGGCCCACTATGCGGCTCATAGTCGAAGCGGGCGACGGTCTGCTGCTCGCCCACTGCCACCTGCGCACTTCCGGGCAGTATCCGCCCAGGACCGCAAAACTCCATCAGCACGCTCAGAGGATGGCTGGCGAGATCTATCCACACCCTACCGTAGCGCTTCTGAGTATCACGCGAGTCCATCTGCATGAAAAAGCTGACCGGCAAGCCCGGGTGGCTGCCGACCTGCCTGCACAGCTCCAGATACGGTGCCACTGCCGCGACATACTGTGTGTTGACCGCCCCGGCGATGCGACCACCACCATATGCGGCCATCTCGGCAGCCTCCTCCAGCAGGCGCTCAGGAGACTTAGCCTCATCCCAGGCCAACGGTTTTTCGCACATGACGTGGCAACCATGGGCAGCAGCGGCCAAAAAGTGCGCATGATGCATAGCAGGTGGGCTGCAGATGCTCACCAGATCGGGCTTCACCTCGGCGAGCATGGTCTCCACGTCGGTGTAGCCGCGCGCCTGTATGCCCAACTGCTCATGTAGCATCTGTCCAGTAGCAGCGACCGATGCATTGCCGCTTCCGGCAAATCCCGCCACCTCACAGCCCAGCGCGTGCAGCCACTTGGCATGATGCTTGCCGATGCCTGAGGCACCGATTACCGCCGCCGTCATCGCTGTGGACATATCGAGCACCTCACATGAAGCATACCGAGCGTAGGTGATATGCGGACAACCGCTTCTAACCGCCAGCCTGGAAGACTGCTCACCGAGACTTGCATGGCATACAGGCTTCAGGTATGGGCAGTCTGGCGCAGTGACAGTTCTCCCCATGCAACAGTATTCCTGCATGGCGATGCAGCTTCTTGGTCATGCGGTGTTGGATCAGCTTCATGGGGACTGCAGCGTGGAGAGGGTGGGAATTCGAGCGGGAGAGGATGACTATCGGCCGTTCGGAAGAGAGCTACTCGACTTCCTTCGGCGTGATCTCCACCCGTTCGCTGTGGCTGTGGCTGGCCACCCTGATGGCGAAACCACGTCTCTCACACGGCTGCATGGCGGCCTGCACATCATCAGGGCTATGCACTCACAGAGGATGGATCTATGTGACCACCTGAAGACGGCCACATGAGGAGGTGAGGACAGAAGAGAGCTACTCGACTTCTTTCGGCGTGATCTCCACCCGCTCGCTGTGGCTGTGGCTGGTCACCATGATGGCGAAATCGCGTCTCTCACCGGGCTTTATGTCGGTCAGGATGACGTTGTTGGTGCCGCGCTTTTGCCCTTCTGCGCTGTACAGCACCGCTTCCATCTTGACCTGGCGCACGATTCCTTCGCCTTCGTTTACCACTTGGGCGAAGACGCGCACGACGCCACGGTCGCGGTCTATGTTGTAGCGCTGATTGGCTATGAACAGATCGTCGACACTGCCGGCAGGGGTGCGCTGGCCGCAGCCACCAAGATATGCCGCCAGCAGCACTAAAGCGACCACTGCGGGCGCCAACCGGGGGCGATATCTGCGCATCAATTCTGCGGATTTGTCCATCGCTGCGAGTATACCATAGTGGGAGGGGCCGGAACAAGACGGGCAGGACCGGCGTTGTACACTGACGAACACATAGTGTACGAGGTAGTAGGCGAGGACCGAAACGACGGGGGGAGCACCCGATTTGCGTGGCTGGCGCGTTGGCTCAATCGCAGGCATAGATCTGGAGATCAACTTCACCTGGCTTTTCCTGTTCGCCCTGATGGCGATGTGGCTGGCCGGTGATCACTTCCCGGGCAAGTACCCGCAGGCAGCACAGTGGGAGCACCTAACCGCGGGCCTGCTGGCGACGGTGCTACTTTTCGTCTCCGTAGTGCTACATGAGGTGGCACACTCGCTGGCCGCCCGGCAGTACGGCGTAGGCGTCTCTCGCATCACCCTGTTCATCTTCGGCGGCGTCGCCCAGACTGACAGCGAGCCGCGCACCGCCATCTCCGAACTGGTCATCGCCATCGCCGGGCCGCTGTGCAGCGTGGCGATCGCAGCCGTGGCATATGGCGTCGGATGGGCACTGCAGCAGGTCGGCACAGCGCCAGTCTGGAGCGGCCTGTTTGCGATACTGGGGCTGGTGAACCTGATGCTGGCGGGCTTCAACATCCTCCCGGCTTTTCCGCTCGACGGTGGGAGAGTGCTGCGGGCGTCACTGTGGTATCTCACCGACAACCTGCTTCGCAGCACCTATATCGCGACACTGATGGGGCGCGGGCTCGGCTATCTGCTGATAGGTATGGGCGTCTACTCGCTACTTTTTGAGCATAACCTGTCGGGGCTGTACCTGGTCGGGATGGGCTGGTTGCTCGGCTCAGTTGCCGCAGGTGCATATCAGACCGCTCGGGTACAGGCTCAACTGCATGATGTGAGCGTGAGACAACTGATGCGCCCGGCACCGGCGCTGCTGCAGGCGACCGATAGCGTGCAGACCGCGATAGACAGCTATCTGCGCCCTCACCAGGTGGCGGCCCTGCCGGTGGTCTACGGTGACCGGATCGTCGGCATACTGCGTGCCCGCGAGGTGGAGCAGGTGGACCCGGCAAACTGGCCCTATCTGCCTGTCCACCAACTGATGACACCGCTCGACCCGCTGGCCGACGTAGTGGGTGCTGACACGGGCGCTTTTGACGCTCTGGCTGCGATGTCGCGCGATTCGCGGGACTACCTGCTGGTGGCAGACAGCGAGGGCATCGCCGGTACCGTGACGGTTGCCGACCTGACAGGCCCACTGCGCGGAGTGGTGTGAGTTATGCATCGGTGCCTCGTAGGCTGGCTGTGGCGCAGCATATGCGGCCGCCGTCAGATCCCATGCCAGCGCTGAGACGAAGCGGTTACGCATCTCGACCTCGAGATAGCTGACCGCCGGATTTGCCAGGTCCTCGGCGTCCGGCACAGGTTTGTCCAGCCACTGCTGTCGGGCCTCGTAGCAGCGCTCGCACACACAGGGATGATCGTTCAGGGCCGCAGAGTTGGAGTATCGCACCGCATCCATGTGCAGCCCGTCACAGTCGTAGTCTTCCAGAATACCTGTACCGATGTCTACGATATGCTCTACGTTTTCGTCTCAGGCAGGATCCACCCAGTGCGCGCGCCAGCCCGGCATCTCTTCATCTTCTCGCTGCATCGGAACGTAGAAGCCCTGGCTGTCGCTGAAACTAGGGGAGTGACCCCACCAAACGAAGCATCATAGAGAAGCCGTCTGCGGAGCGGGTAGCGGCTACAGGGCAGCAGCATGTGCGGTCACACGGGGCCTCATAGCCCATAGCGCACACGCGTCTCAGGCCATGCGACCATAAACATATAGCGAAAGCCGAACGGCCCCCATATCCTGTGCGGTTCAGCCCGCAACTATGAAGCATCGGTCCCCATGGCACTAGCGCTATACAGATACAGCAGCGTTTCGTTTCGGTAGTGGCAGGTGAGGGCTACAACTGCCGCCACTCAAACGCAGTTTTCCGTTGGCGGAAGTCGACGGGAAATGCCAGACCGCATCGTGGCGTCACTGACTGCAGTCCCGCCACAGGCAGGCAGCCCTACTCCCCCACACGTACTGCAGGTACGATCGGCCCGGCGATGAGGCCATGCCACTCCTCACTACTCACCTACGCGTACTGCAGGCACACCCTGAGCCACTTCGGGGCGCGCGTCCCATAGCCGCAGGAAGCCAGGAGCATCAGGACTCCAGCGGAACACGGACCAGAAAAGCCGCCACACCTCGTCACTGTAGCGGGCCAGATCTACCCAGTAGAGAGCTATCTGTGCATCACGCATGTCGCCCTCGCCACTGACCCGATAGGCGAACTTCGGCGCATCTACGGAGCCGTTCCAGACCTGATCCAGCAGAGTATGGGCAAACCGCTCCATGTCCGCGGCGTCGAACACTACGCCCAGATTGGCCGCCTCGATGCAGAAACTAAGCGATAAGCCACCGTGGCTGAAGTCATCCGCGCTGTCAGACAGGCCGTCGATCGGGTCCCAGTAGGCGAAGGTGTAGCTCTCTCCGGTCTGACGCAGCTTGCTTTTGAAAAAACGCGCCATCTTTTCGGCTATGTCACGGTAGTGGTCAGCTTCAGGCTCGTCGGGCACCTGCGACATGACCAGATAAGTGCGCCCCAGTGCCAGATACTGGTTGTGCGGAAGCGGCCGCACCAGACCCGGGATCTCGGAGATAGGCACGTTTCGCAGGTACGGATTTGCCACTACCCGATCCCATACCAACAGCCCCATACCCTCCTCCGGCTCCACCCAGCAGCGCTCCCACTTTTTCAGGAAGTGATCACGCAAAAGTGCCGCGTACTCCTCAGCCTTCTGGCTGTATCTGTCGTGCAGCGTATGGTCTCTTGTCACCGCATCCACGAACAGAGCGATAGGGTAGGTGATAGTGCCATCATGGACGGCCCACTCCAGCGGGTGAACCGCCTCAGTGCGCAACTCGAAACGGTCGCCCGCAGCCGGAGTGCCCGAGATAGTGAACTTGATGCCGGGGATGGACGAAATCTGCTCTCCTGAGCGATACGCCTCATCTATGGCCAACACCGCGCCGATGTCGCGGTCGGTGATGCTGTACTTGCCCGCTTCGGTGAACTCGATGAGATAGCTGTGACCGGTGACCTCCCGGTTAGCACGGGCACGCACCAGTTCGGGCTCGATCCGGCCATCCCCGCGATTGCCCGGTGCCGCAGAGGGCCAACCAAGCGCATCAGTGTAGGTGATCGTCTGCCACCCCAGGTAGCCGTCGCCATCGGGGTCCGATAGACCCGCGATCATGCGGTCGAAGTGCTCTACCAGCCTGTCGGTCCAGTAGCTGTCGCCCGAAACGCGCCATGCCTGCATGTACATCAGCAGACGGGAAGCCTCGCCCCAGCCCAGCTCGTCAGAGTCCACGCTGTCAGAGTAGCCTCTGCCGCCACGAAACGCCGCGTCATGAGCCTTCAGATCCGCCATCGCCTGCTCGATGGTGGGTATCACCTGGGACAGTCTGTCCGCTGGAGGAGGTGTATTCGCAGCCATGCTCACGATCACGTTGTCCACGATAGTGCGGGCGAAATCCACACCGTCAACCGCCATCTCGGCTAGCGGTATCGTCACCCACAGGCAGTTGCCATCACCATACTGGTTGTGCACCGCCAGCGGATATGACTCAGCTTCTGTCTGATCATCTTCCGCCTGAGGCAGGCCCATGATGAGCGGTCGGGCCCCGATGACCGGGAAGTAGTGCAGGACTCCGCACAGATAGGGCAGGCCGCCAGGGCGCACAGGCATCTCCAGCACAGTACCGGTCTGTGCCCCGGCAGCCAGCTCCATGCCCGGCGTCACGCGAAGCTGTGCGATCGTCACACCGGACTTGCCGGCTCCGGCACCGGTTGCAGGCAGCAATCCGGTACGGCAGGCGCCCTTCTCCAGGTAGATGATCTTCCACGCGAAGTTGTCCTTGTCGTAGACATCGCGGCCGCCAGTATCGAGCGCCACAGCGCTGTAGGCTCCATCAAGCAGCAGCCAACCACCAGCAGCCACGTAGCGCTGCATGGCGGCAAAACCGGCTTCGGTGAAGGCTATCGTACCCGGTATGTACAGTGCGCTGAAGCGGCTGAGAAGATCGGCGTCGCTCAGATCAGTAGTGCGCACCAGTTGCACATCCAGACCGGCCTGGCGCATGGCCTGGACCCAGGGATCGCCATCATCCACTGCCGGATTTGCCAGTCCGCCGTAGGTGACATATCCCACCTGCGCCGCCATCACCGGCACCACACACAGCGCCAGCAAACTCAGCCCGATAATCAGTCTGCTCATAGTGCGACCTCCAACGGAAATGCACGTAGTCTCCACCGCACCACTCGCCACTTCTAGCCCGGATGGCCGTGAGCTTCGAAATGCTGCACGAACTGCTCGACTTCAGCAGCTGACGGGCGATGGATGGGCTGTCGTGCATCCCCCACCTCCAGCCCCAGCGCCTGCAGCGCCGGTTTGAGCATGCCCAGACCTCCGGCATCAGCAGCTTTCCGTATGACCGCATTGCCTCTGCGCTGATACTCGATCGCAGTCGGCACGTCCCCCGCACCCAGTGCGTCATACGCAGCCACGAAAAGCTCTGGCATCAGGTTGTACCAGGTCCCGATTGCGCCGGTAGCCCCCATCAGCCGCGCCGGTATCATCACCTCATCGGTGCCTGAGAGGATGATGAAGTCCTCGCCCTGGTCTACCCGCATCTGCTGGAGCATGTACAGGTTGTAATCGGTATACTTGAGCCCGGCAACATAGGGGATCTGCGCCAGGCGGTCTATCATCTCCAGCGTGAGCGAGACGCCGGTGCGTATCGGGATGTGATACAGCATGGTCGGTCGCTGTGCGATTTGGGCCAGAGCGGTGTAGTGAGCCAGCAACTCCTCGGGCTCCGGAGTGAAGTAGGCCCCCGGTATGGCGGCGATCGCATCTGCGCCTAGCTCAGCGGCATGCTCGGCCAGCCGATACGTCTCCAGAGGACTGACACTGCCCACATGGGCGATGATGGTTGCCTCGCCACCGGCCTCCTCCATCACGGCCTCCAAAACCTGGCGCCGCTCCTGCTCGTCTAGCAGCAACCCTTCGCCGGTTCCTCCACAGACAAAAAAGCCTCGACAGCCGCGCTCAAGCAGCCACCGAGTCACCTGCCGCTGGCCTTCGGGGTTGACCTGCCCCTGTGCATCGTATGCAGTGACCAGCGCCGGAAAAACACCGCGATAGTCGTCTGTACTATCAAACCTCTTGCTGTCAGACATGCGCTCACTCCTCTGCAGCCACACTCTCGTGGACGTAGTCTTCGACGCACTGTATGGTTTCAGCGACAGACACGGGAAAACCTCCTAAGCGTGGCCTGGATAGATCCAGAGACTGACAGGAACTGTGTGGTCGACATCTCAAATCACGGCCTCCTCAGTCCTCCGCCGCCCCGATACTGCTGAGACACCTGCCACGCAGGGACTTCGCAGCCATACCACGAACTGATATGATGTCTGGCAGATGGAATAGAGAGCGGAGACATGAGCTGATGAGTGCCATAGTGGTGCTGAGCGAGCAGGTAGCCAACCGAATTGCCGCAGGGGAAGTCGTCGAGCGCCCCGCCAGTGTGGTGAAGGAGCTGGTGGAAAATGCCATGGACGCAGGCGCCACACGCATAGATGTGCGGCTTGCTGAGGGCGGCAAGCAGCTCATCCGGGTGACCGATGACGGAGTCGGCATGAGCCCGGACGATCTGATGCTGGCAGTACAGCGCTTTGCCACCAGCAAAATCACTGCCGCAGAGGACCTCGACGCAATCCTCACCATGGGCTTCCGTGGTGAAGCTCTCCCCAGCATCGCAGCAGTCGCACAGCTACAGATCACTTCCCGCCAGGCCGACACCGACGAAGCCTGTCGTCTGGTGGTACGCGGTGGCGGAGAGGTGCAGCAGCAGACAGTCGCGGCTCCGGTGGGCACCGATGTAGAAGTCACTCATCTGTTTTTCAACACACCGGCACGCCAGAAATTCCTGGCCACCACTGCCACCGAACGGGGCCACTGCGTCAACTGGGCCCACCGGCTGGCGCTGGGCCGCCCTGATATCGCCTTTCGCGTGACCCATGATGGCCAGAACGTCCTGACCACCTCCGGCAACAGCGACCTGCAGGCCGTCATCGCCGCGATATGGGGAAGCAACGATGCGCGACTGTTCCTGCCGCTACAGATGGGCGACAGCGATTTCGCCATCACCGGCTATGTCAGCTCACCACGCCTGACACGCGCAAACCGCCACACGCAGCTTTTCTTCGTCAACGGTCGCTTCGTGCGCAGCAGTTCACTCAGCCACGCTCTGACCCAGGCCTACGGGATGCTGCTGCCATCCGGACGCCAACCGATGTGTGTCATCCACATACAGGTCAGCCCCCATATCGTGGACCCGAACGTACATCCCACGAAGATAGAGGTACGCTTCGACAACCCCGGGCGAGTGCATGACCTGTGCGCGAGGGCAGTGGGGGCAGCTCTGGCGGAGGCAGGCCTGCGTCCGCTCGATGCCGTCAGGCCACCGATGACGACAGCGCGCGACGAACTGGGCATCCGGCAGCCCGCAGCCGGTCGCTGGAGCGGCCCCGGACAGGACCAGATACGACGGGCCGCCCGCCTGCGGATCAACCCGTTTGTCGACTCAGTGGATGAACGCGATGCCGGACTGGAGCTGTACACATCAGCCGAGGCGCCACACACCGATCAGCAGGCTCTGTCCACGGGTACCGCTTCTGCTCCTCATGTGCTGGGGCAGCTATCCGCGCGCTACATCGTAGCCCAGTCGGGCACGGACCTGCTGCTGATAGATCAGCACCGCGCCGCCGAGAGGGTGCTGCTGCTGCGTATGTCCGATGCCTCACAGCCGGTTGCCAGACAGCTTCTGGCTGTGCCGCTCAGCATGGAGCTATCTCCCGAAGAGGCCGCTGCTGCTGAAGATCATGCCCAGAGCCTGCAGCAGATGGGCTTCGAGCTGGAGCAGTTCGGCCCCAGCGCCTGGTTGCTGCGCTCTGTGCCCACGATGCTGGTAAACCGCTCTTACGAACCCATCATCCGCGACCTACTGCAGGACCTGGCAAGCTGGCAGGCTCCATCTTCGTTTGAGCGTGCACGAGAGGAGCTGGCTGCACTGGTCGCCTGTCACGGCGCCATCAAGGCGGGGACGAAACTGACTGCGGCAGAGATGCAGGGGCTGGTGGACGACCTGACGGCCTCCGACGCCCCGGCGGTCTGTCCCCACGGTGACCCCATCATCATCACCGTCAGCTCCGACCAGCTCGACAGGAAATTCGGGAGGGCCTGAACCGCTGCACAGGGCCGCATCCTCGCCTCTACTGCCCACACAGCCTGTACGACGCCGCCTCCGAGCCTGGCGCGACGTGAGGCTACTGCCTCGCACCTCGGCCTGAAAGCTCTGGACACGCGGCTGAAGAGAGAGCCGGACTATCGACTACGTAGGCTTGTGCGGAAATGCAGACAGCGCTCGGTTGCCCATAGCCAGCTACCCACTCTGCTCATGCGCTCGCAACACGTACAGGACAGCAGCGAAATGCCACAGCATCTCACGCCTCTGACCTGACGCGCGCAATCCGATACCCCACCATCCGGCACAATCATACAGGCACAGAGAGCAGACGTAGATCGAGCCTCCCCATCCCGTAATCAACTGCACAAATGCTTGCCATCGAGCGGTGATGTAGGTCGCAAAACGGCGGATATCACGTTTGCCGTTGACCCCATTTCGTGCTATCATGGCACACAATTGGAGGCATCTCATGGCCTATGCACTGGCGGTCGGGCTTCTGGTAGGGGCAGTGGCGGTTGCCATCGCTCTGACGCTGCAAATCCACGCGTTCGTCACCGGACGTAGTGTCATCACCGCGCGCCAACTGGGGCTCCGTATCGTCAGCGGT
Source organism: candidate division WS1 bacterium (assembly GCA_012518355.1). Taxonomy (GTDB): domain Bacteria; phylum Armatimonadota; class Zipacnadia; order Zipacnadales; family UBA11051; genus UBA11051. The sequence goes on from JAAYSP010000226.1 coordinate 29,144, forward strand.
CTACTGCTGCTGATCGTGGTGGGGATGATCTACTACGGTCTCGTACGCGAGTGGCAAAACCCAGCACATGCGCTGATTTACTGGACGGTGCTCACGCTGATACCACTGATGCTCATCGTGCTGGCACTGATAGATCTGAAGGAAACCCAGGCTGTGGGCGAGCTGCGGCAGGCCAAGCTGTACACGGACACGCTGCGCGAACGCCAGCGGCTGCTGAGCAAGCGACAGCCGCCAGAGCAGGATGACTAGCCGTATGCATCGGTCCTACATGAGCAGAGCACTGGCACTGGCCGCGCGTGGACTGGGCACTGCTGCGCCTAATCCGGCTGTCGGGGCGGTGATCGTCAGCGGTCGGCGTATCATCGCAGAGGGCTGGCATGAGGCCGCAGGCAAGCCACATGCCGAGGTCATCGCACTGCAGAGAGCCGATGCCGCCGCCCACGGAGCCGACCTGTACGTAACTCTGGAGCCCTGCTGTCACCACGGCCGCACGCCGCCGTGCACCGAAGCCATACTGGCCGCAGGCATCAGTCGTGTCTTCTATGCCTGCTCCGATCCGGACCCCCGTGTGGCGGGCGGAGGGCATA